>QEVI01000049.1 GCA_003576855.1 Planctomycetota bacterium | reverse complement strand
CTCGCCGATCTCGCCGGACTGTTCTACAGCGACGATTGGGACCACTACTGGAACTGAACCGAAAATCAAAACTTGCCACAATCCGCGACTGCACCCCAACAGTTGCGCGCCTTGCGGCCTGGCGGCGGCGCCTGCCATAATTGCCCGCTTGCCCCGTTCACCGCTTCCGCCCGGCCAGCATGGCCGGGCTATCTAACCTCCGCGTTGTACGCCTATGCCGCTCGTCGTCGTCGGTTCGGTCGCCATCGATCACGTGGAAACGCCCGTCGAGCGCCGCAACAACCTGCTCGGCGGCTCCGCCACCCACTTCTCGGTGGCTGCCAACTTCTTCACCAGCGTCCAGCTCGTCGGCGTCGTCGGCGCCGACTTCCCCGAAGAGCACACCCGGCTGCTCGCGGATCGCGGCATCGACGTCTCCGGCCTGCATGTCGTGCCCGATGGAAAAACCTTTACCTGGACCGGCAAGTACCTGCCGAACATGAACGACCGCGAGACGCTCGAGGTCGAGCTCAACGTCTTCGGCCAGTTCGACCCGAAGCTGCCTGAAGCGTATCGCCGCGCCGAGTACGTCTTCCTCGCCAACGGCGTCCCCGCGGTGCAGATGAAGGTCCTCGACCAGGTCCCCGGCCGCCGCCTGGCCGTCGCCGATACGATGGACCTCTGGATCACCACCCAGCGCGACGACCTCGAGCGGCTGTTGAAGCAACTCGACGGACTGGTGCTCAACGACAGCGAGGCCAAGCTGCTGACCGACACCGAGAACCTCGTCGCCGCCGGCCGGGCCGTGCAGGCCATGGGCCCCAAGTTCGTCATCATCAAAAAGGGCGAACACGGCGCGATGTTCTTCGGCGAATATGAGACCTACGTGCTCCCCGCCTACCCGACCCAGCGGCTCGTCGATCCGACCGGCGCCGGCGATACCTTCGCCGGCGGCATGATGGGCTACCTCGCCCAGCGCGAGGCCTTCGACCCCGACACGCTGAAAACCGCCATGGCCTACGGCATCGTGTCGGCGAGCTTCAACGTCGAAGGCTTCGGCCTGGAGCGCATCCGGGACATCACCCGCGACGACATCGAAGAGCGCATGGCCCAGTACCGCCGCATGCTGAGCTTCTAAACCCAGCGCCCGTCTATCGCCGGGATTAGCCGGGCGGCCACGCCGTCCGGGCCCCCGCATGCACGCACTCCGCCAGCAGCCTCCCCGAAACTTCCTCGATGGCCGCAACCGCGTCTAGCGGGTACCTTTGTAGAAAGCAAGGAGGACCATCTCATGGCCACATCGTTTGAAAAGGTGCTTCAAGACGCCCGCAGCCTGTCGCCCGAAGATAAGCAAAAGCTCGTTCGGGAATTGACCGAGCCCGAGTCGGAATTGAAGCAGGCGAACGTCCGCACGCTGTACGACGCATTCCAGGAGCGAGGATTAATCGGCTTCATGACGGATGCTCCGGAGGACCTCAGCACCAACCCGAAGCATATGGAGGGTTTCGGTCAGCATGATTAGCGAGCCGGTCCTGATTGACACGGGCGCATTCGCAGCGATGTTCGATCCCCGTGATCGATACCATGCCGTTTGCGCCCGGCAGTTCTCCGAGCTGCCCTATGGTAAAGCGTATGCATGCTGGCCAGTCATCACAGAAGCGATGTATTTGATTCGACGCTATCCCCAGCAGCAGTTGAAGCTGCTCGAAGGCCTGGCGGCGGGAGATTTCCCGTTGCTTGAGCTTGCGGAGTCGGACGCCATCGGCATCAGCGACGTGATCGCCAAGTACCATGACCAAGAGGTCGACCTGGCCGATGCCGCGCTGGTTCATCTCGCTAACCGCGAAGGAATACGCAATGTGTTTACCTTCGATCGTCGGCACTTCGCCGTGTATCGGCGGCACGACGGACAGCCGTTAAGACTGCTGCCGGATGCCATTTAGGCTTTCGGCGCCCCCTCATGCCCAAGACTCGCACCTTCATCGCCGTCGAGGCCGCCGACGAAGTCCACGCCGCGGCGCTGGCCGCCATCGACCGGCTCCGCTCGGCGGCCACGGGCATCAAGTGGGTCGAACCCGATAACCTCCACTGGACGCTCCAGTTCCTCGGCGACCTGACTGACATGGAAGTCGCCGAAGTCTGCCTCCGCACCGTCCGCGTCGCCGCCGAGCACGAAGCCTTCGCCGTCCAGGCCCGCGGCGTCGGCGCCTTTCCCTCGATCAAACGCCCGCGCACGCTCTGGCTCGGAGCAGGAGAGGGCGCCGAGCGGCTCATCGCCCTGCAGGCCGACGTCGAACAGGCCCTCAGCTCGCTCGGCTTCCGCGGCGAAAACCGGCAGTTCGTCCCCCATCTCACCCTCGGCCGCGCCGGCCGAAACGCCGACGGCGGCGCCCTGCTTGCCCAGCGCCTGGCCAAACTCGCCGACTTCGACGGCGGCGCGATGGCCGTCGACGCCGTCACCGTGTTCGCCAGCGAGCTGGGCCGCGACGGGCCGACCTACCACGTCCTGGCCCGCGCCCCGCTTTCATAGGGTCGCAGCTCTGTCTGCTCCACGGGTCGCTCCGCCCCGCCCAACCGAGCTGCTTTCGACCGCGCGTGTCCATCGGCGGCACGGCCTGGTTCGTTTTGACGACATTTCACGCTCGTGAGACATTCAGCGCCATCATCAATCGCAGAAGTGGAATCATAACGAATACATCCACGCTGGCTGATTCTTCCGCTTTTACACAACGATCATTCGACGCAACACCTTACCCAACAAGGCGTTTGAACATGTCGATCGGTGTCTCGCGGTAGTCGGGCCCTGGCTTTGCCCGCACGTATCTCCGAGCGACAGGGAAACACGGAAAGGCGTTTTTCCCGCCCCTGACGCGGCTTTGATACCAGGGCGAATGCCCGGAGGCGTCCCATGCGATGGCGTCAATTCACTGCGTGCCTGATCGCGGAAGCCGCACTGCTTACCTACGGCGGCATCGTCGACGCGACGCCGCCGGCGTACCGCAGGGCTATGCCGTCTCGCGTCGCTGCCCCGCGTCAGTACCGTGGCAACCCAGTCGCGCGGACTAACCAGCCGCGGCTGTCGCCGCAAAACCCGGCGTTCGGCCGCCGCGTCGCTGTCGTCGCTCGGCCCGCACACCGGCAGACGCTACGCGGCGCCCAATCGCAAACCGTGCTCCGCGTACCCGCTCGGCGGAACTCCGCGTACGTCAATCGCCAGGCAGCCGCCGCTGGAACCACGCGTACGCCCAACGGCGGTCCGCTCGTCGTCAACCGGCCGGCGACTCCACTTCCCCAGGCCGTCCAGCAGAGTCCCTCCACCTCCGCCCCCAACCCCGGCAAACTGCAGCGGCTCGAGGCCTCCGTGCGCCGCCAACACGAATCCGTCCGACCGGACCGTGCGCCCATCCCCGCGCTTCGACCCGTCTTGCCTCGCCCGGATCGCGCCAGCGACCTGGCCGTCCCCCAGCGCCCGCTGGTGTTGCGACTTCCTCGGCCATTGCCCGAAGACTCGAAACGGCCCGAACACAGCCGCCATCCCCAATATCCCGCGGAGGACCCTCGCCACGAACCCTTTCTGCGAACCCCTGGCGGCGTGGTGCTTCAGTCACATCCTTCAGCCGCGGCAAAGACCCAGCGCCTCGACCAGCGCCATGACGGCCGTAAAGACGATCAGCAGCACGACGACGTGGACGTAGGCATGGTCGCCGAGGGGCTCGGCATGGCCACCGAAGGCACGTCCTGGGAAAGCACGGGCTCGCTCGCCGGAAGTGCCATCGACGCCGCCGCCTGGGCCGCCGAACACGAGGGGCCGTATCGCGGCGCTATCCTGCAGGGGGACGAGAACTGGCCCGACGCCGTCAACGCCGCCGACCAGTACGCCACGGAAAGCGCCGTCGGCTACGTCATCAGCAACTTCGTCGCCATCGGCGTCGACGCGATCTTCGGCACCCTGGCCGTCCCTGCATGGATGTTACAGAACATCGTACAAATGCCCAACGACCAGGGATCGCCTAGCCAAACCGAGATCAACGCCCGCGATTCCTGGGAGGCGTGGGCCAACGGCCACCTGGCCGACGGAGGCCTCGGCGGCGAGCCCGAGGGCGACCAGCCCCCGCGCTGGACCGACTACTGGCAGATGGTCGACCAGTACTCCGAGCACCATCGCCGCGGAGGAAGGGCCGGCTACCGCCGTCCGCCCATCATGGGCGCCAGCTCTCCCGATCGTGGCTGGGGCGCTCAGGCCGGCATGCCCGGCCGCGGCGACTACCGCGCCGACAACGATCCCGATGAGTCGTCCAGCGACTCCATTTGGGGAACGCCTTCCCACGATGGCGCCGACGACGCCCGCCCAGACAACGGCGATGACCGCGGCGGCACGGCCAGCGACGGCAACTCCGATCCGCCCGATGAGCCCTCAGGCGGCGAGCACGACGACCAGGATGAACAGGACGACGACGCAGACCAAGACGACGACGATGACGCCGGCGGCGGCGACGCCGATGCAGACGACGCGGACGCCGACGCCGAAGAAGATTCCGGCGACAGCGGCGACGACGACGACTCCGGCTCGAGTGACTCCGATGTGGGACTCTCGACAAGCGTGGAGCTGCTGCCGCCTGACCCGGAAACCAGCGGCCGCTCCGGCGGCCGAGGCAGCGACACCGGCGCCTACGTCCCCGCGCCCATGCCCGATGGCCGCAGCTCCCTCCAGCGCGAACATGACCGCCGCGCGGGCATCGGCAATTCGCCCTTGCCCAAGGGAACGGCCCCCGACGACTCCGAGCAGCCGCAGTTCGATCGGGCTGGCGCCTCCGGCTCGACGAACAACTCCCAAGATGACCTGGGGGACGACGTCCGCGGCGACGTTAACCAAGGCGTCGGCGGCGAAGGGCCCTCGCTGGTCGAACAACTGTGGTGGGCCATTTTCGGAACCAAGGCGCAGCCGCGACCGTGACGAGCGGTAGGCGGCAGGCTGTGGGCGGCAGGCAGTGGGCGGTCACCGCAAGGGGCCGCCCCGCGCCTCGTGCGGCGCGCCGCTTGCACGTTCGATCGTGAAAAACTCCCTACAAAACACCGCTTCCTCGCCTCCTATGGGCGATTGCGGTAGCATAGAGCGTGAACAGGGGTTGCCTTGGCCTGCGCCCCCAACGGCGCCGGGCACAAGCGCGGAGGATCGATGCCATGAAACGCCTTCTACTACTGGCCGTCGTTTGCTCGGTTGTCGTCAGTTCGCCGTTGGCCGCTCAGGGCCAAGAGGGGGTCCCTGACCTCCGCCGCCATTACCACTTTGTACCGCGGCTCAGTCGGGTCGTGCAGACCGGCGGCATCGCCGGCGTCCACATCGAATACCGCGTGATCGGCAAGTACGACCTGATCACCGCCTCCCGGCCCTGGTCCGGCACGGCGAGATTCGAGAACGCCGAAGCCTGGGGGAGCATCATCTCGCCGCTGCCCGCGCCGGCGGTGGTCCTCGACGTCGACGAGGCGTTCAACCTCGAAGGGCTCAAGGGGGAGCAGCTCCCCGTCGCCGCGCCGTTCGACGTGTTCCGTTTCACCGGCGAGACGGCCGATGGTTCCAGCGTGCAACTGTTCGCCTCGATGCTCGGCCGCTGGATGTATTTGCGCGGCGAAACGACGCCCCCGAAAGGCTCCGCCGACTTCTTTGAATACCAACTAAGGGCCCTGGCCCGTCAACGGCCGTTCGCCGACTTCAACGGCGACGGCGTCGTCGACCGCAACGACCTCGAGCACTGGGCCGCGCCGTCCTCCAGCGGCGCCCCGCAGGCCGCCGAACTGGCCGACGCCAACGACGACCTGCTCAGCGACGGCGCCGACTTCCTCGACTGGCAGCGGCAATACGGCGAGACGGCCCCGGACGTATCACACGCCGACGCGCTCCTCTCCTCGCTGCTGGCCAGCGGTTCGCCCGCCGTCGCCGGCGTGCCCGAACCCGCCACGGCCGTCTTGGCGCTGGCGGCGCTAGCCGCGCTCGTCCGCCGGCGCCATAGGTCCTAACCGCTGGTTGAAGAACAGCAAGGCATGCTGGCGGCCCAACTCGCCAATCGCCCCAGAAGCCGCCAATGCGGCGAGCGCCTGTCCCCGTTTGCAAGAAGCCGTTACGGGCTTTCACTTGCTCACGTTACCCGCCGGGGCAGCGCGACGTCATCAATAACGCATACGGTTATCCGCCCGCGCCCGGCGGCTACGAGTTCGCTCGCGGCGGCCGCAGCCGCCAGCGGTCCGCGCATGGCCGCTGCTCATGGGAGGCGACTCGCCGCCGCCAGGACTGAAAAATCGGCGCAGCGCCGAAGTGTGCTTATGTGCCGTCACGCACATCCAAACGCGCCAAAGGGGCACACTAGCAGACGGGCACGCTCGAGGTGGCGCCCGGAAAAAACCGGCAATTCACGCGCGGTCTGCAACTTGCCTGACATCCTTTCCAGGCTTCGTGCAAATCCAAGACCAGTGGGGCGAGGAGGAATCATGTCACAGGCGCTCGTTTGGGATTTACCGACAAGGCTCTTTCACGCCTTGCTCGCCGCGGGCTTCATCGCCAGCTTTGGCATCGCCCAGTTTGCCGGCGAGCATAGCCCCTGGTTCCCGGTGCACATGATGATCGGCATCGGACTGGGCGCCGTCCTGGCCTGCCGAGTGGCGTGGGGATTCATCGGCGCCCGGTACGCCAGGTATCGGTCGTTCCTCTACACGCCGGCCGCCTTGTTCAGCTACCTCCGAGGGGCGATACGAGGAACAAGCCCGCGCTACGCTGGGCATAACCCCGGCTCGGCGTACGCAACCTGGGCCATGTTTATGCTGATCGCCGCGCTGGTCGTCACTGGCCTGCTGATGACCGCCGGTAACGAAGCAGCCGAGGAGCTCCACGCGCCGTTGGCGTACGCCATGGCCGCGGTCGCCGCAATACATGTCGCCGGGGTCCTCTTGCATTCGTGGCGGCATCGCGAGAACCTGGCCCTCTCTATGGTTACCGGTCGGAAAAACGTGGCGCCCGAAGAGACCATCGGATCGAGCCGTCGGCTGGCCGCGGCGGTCTTCGCCGTCCTCATCATCGTCGTGACGGCCGGCCTCTTCCGTAACTTTGACCAGCACAAGGGAGAGACGACGCTGCCGATCGTCGGCATCCCCATCCACCTGGGCGAATCACACGATTAATCGCCGAGGCGCCAACAACACACGCGCCTCGCCGACCCATTGCTCCCGGCGCAAAAGACAACTTCTTTCTGGCTGAACGCTGACAGCTAATCGCTGAAAGCTGGCAACGCCGAAAAAAATTGTAGAAATTGGCCGCGCGATCCTCTACAACCAGCGACCGGCGATTAATGCCAACGTCGCGCGCTTGTCTCCCCCCAGCCGCGCCGGCGCCTTCCGAGCCTCTCACCGACGCCCACGGAAGCCCGGCCGTAAGCACGCCCGGTCGTTCGACACGTCAACGGGCCCCGCCGATCCCGAATGTGCGACGGCGATCTTTGACAACTCGAAACAGCGAACCTCAAGCGGCCCGGTACGGGCGGTGCGCTGGCGGTGCGCCCCGCGCGGCTAGATCGCGTCGAGCTCCGCCAGCGCATCGGCGGTCAGCTTGAGTTCCGCGGCGAAAACCGGCTCGCCAGGATGGGCGCGGACCAGCGACTGCAAGACCTCCTTCGATTCGGCCAGCCTCGCGCGGGCCTCCTCGATGCGCGTCGCGCGGGCCAGCAATTGGCCGGCGAAGCGAAGCGCGACGCCGTAATCGCACTGTTGCCGCGGCAGGGCCGCGTCGCGCTCGATCAGTCGCCGCAACTGGTCGGCGGCGCTTTCCACTTCCGCCAGCGCGGCGGCGGCGTCGCCCGATGCGTCGAGCTGCAGCGCCAGGTTCATCCGCACGCCCGCCAGGTCGCCGGCGTATTCCGGCACGCTGGGGTTTTGCGATGAAAGCTCGACCAGGGCGTCGCGCGCCTGCTGATAATGCTCGATCGCCGCGTCGCCTTTGCCGTCGGCGACCTTCACGTCCCCCAGCATCCGCTGGCAGATCGCCAGCCGGCGGCGGTTGGCCAGGTCGCTGGGTAGCTCCGTGGCAAGCTGCTGGAACGTCTCGATCGCCGAGGCCAGATGTTCCTCGGCGGCCGCGGCGTTCCCGGCCGCCAGGTACGCCTGCGCGAGATTGTAGTAGCCCATGCCCAAGTCGCGCCGCAGCGCCGGCGAGCGGGCGTCGGCGCTCTCGGCATGGGCCATCCGCAGCGCGTGGGCCTGGTTGAGCGACGCTAGGCCCTGCTCCACGTTGCCGCTGCCCAGTTCCACGAGCCCCAGGTTCATCAGCGTGCTGGCCAGGGCTCGGGCCGCGTCGGCGTCGTCGGGCGCGGCGTCGGCGATTTGCTGCCGCTGCGTGGCAGCTTGCTGGTAGTAGCTGCGGGCCTCGTCGAGGCGTTGCAGGTTTTGCAGGGCCCGCCCCAGGGCGTTGAGCGACTGTGCGTATTCGCCTTGCAGCGCGCGGCGGTTTGGGCCGCTGGCCTTGGCTAGCAACTCCCGCTGCATGTTGGCGGCCCGTTGCAAGCGGGGCAGGGCGTTGACGGGCGAGTCGATCGTCTCGGTGATGCGACCCGCGTAGAAGTTCGCCAGCGCCACCTCGCGTCGCAGCGTCGGCTCGTCCTGTCGGCTTTCGAGGAACTGTTCGTAGTACGACAGCGCTTGCCGCAGCAGCGAGTCCCGCAGCGGCTGCATGCCCGGCTGGTTGAGGAGCGTCTCTTCGCTGATCCGCACGAAGTAATCGCGCACCGCCTGCTGGGCCAGCGCGAAATTCCGCTCGGCCAGGTCCCGCTGCGCCTTGACGAGCACCATGCCGATCGACAGCGCCGCCACGAGCACGACGGTCGCGCCCATCAGCGTCATCACCGGCGTGCGATGCCGGCGGACCCACCGCCAGGCGCGGCCGCTGAACGGTTCGGCGTACGCCGCCACCCGCTCGTCGCCCAGGTAACGCTCGACGTCCAGCGCCAGTTCCCGCGCCGAGCCGTAACGATCCTCGGGCTGGCGGGCCATGGCCTTCAAGCAAATCGCCTCCAGCGCGCGGGGGACTTCCGGGCGGTGCTGGCGCGGCGGCGGAAAACGGCCCTGTTGCACCCGTAGCACGATATCGTCGCCCGCCGCATCGAATGCCGGCCGGCCGACGAGGAGATGGTACAGCGTCGCCCCCAGGCCGTAGATGTCGCACGCTGGCGACAACAGGTCGATCCGCCCGGCGGCCTGCTCCGGGCTCATGTACTGGGTGGTGCCCACGATGCGGCCGGCTTGCGTCCGGTCGGAATGAGCGCGGTTCGACGGGCTGACGGCAGGCGTCTCCAGGTCGACGACGCTCGGCGGCTCGTCGATCGCCTTGGCCAGGCCCCAATCGACGACCAGCGTTTCTCCGTAGTGCCCGAGCATGATATTGCCCGGCTTCAGGTCGCGATGGATCACGCCGCGATTGTGGGCGTACTCCACGGCATGGCAAACGCTCACGAAGCGGGTCAGAAGCTGCCGGAACTCAAGCTGCTTCTCCGCGCGGCGACCGGGCCGGCTGTGGAAGTCCTCGATGGCGGTGCGCAGATCGACGCCCCGGATCAGCCGCATGGCGTAATACGGCCGGCCGTCGGAGTACTCGCCCAAGCTGTATACCGGAACGATGCCCGGATGTTCGAGCGCTCCGGTAATCTCCGCCTCGCGAATAAAGCGGCGGCGGTTTTCCTCGTTGTCGGCGTAGGCCGGCAGGATTTCTTTCAGCGCGATTTCGCGATTGAGCTCCGTGTCCTGGGCGATCATCAGCCGCCCCAGGCCGCCCTGCGCGTGCATTCGCAGGATGGCGTAACGACGCAATTCAGGCGTCGCCGGCGATGTGGTAGCCGCCTGCGTGGCGAAGCGATCGGCGGCCGTCGCCTGGCCGTGCGGGGCCGCCGTCGTCCCGGCGCCGTCGCGGGGAACCGCTTCGGTCGGGTCTGCCGCCGGCGGGCGTGCCGTGCGGTCCGGGGCCTGTTGACCCCGTTGGCGGACGACCGCGGCCACCGCCTCGGCCTGGGCCGCATTGAGCAGCTTCAGACGGACGAGCTCTTCGCGCAGCGAGCCGCGGGGCGCGGCGGCATGGGCGGTCGCCAACTGTTCGGCGGTGATGAAGCGCAGTTCCACCGCCGTGGCGCCGAATTGCAGATCGTCGTCAGCACGTGGAAGCGGCATAGTCGCCCGACGCGCGCGGCCGGATGTTCCCGCCAGGGCCCAAGGGAGAAAAGTCGCCCGATGAGCGCGGCCGCCGAGCGCGGGGCAAGTGAAATCGGTCCCCAGTCCGCCGCCGATGAGAAGCCGACCGTGGCCCGTTCCGCATGCCGCTCAGAACGGCCGTTGCACCTGGAGATTGTACTCGAAATCGAAGCCGCGGTCCGGCGACTTTCGAATCGGGGCGACGACGCCGTTGGTAACGACGAACCGGCCGGCGTTGGCCTGCACGCCGGCGGCGAGATTGACGATATCCACCCGGTTGGAAGCGTTGCCGATGCGGGCCTCGTCGATCGTCATGAACGAGTTCCCGACGAACAAATAACTGGGTACGGTGGAGAACTTGGCGTCTTCGAGCGTCGTGGCGTAGTGGGCTTCGAACAGGCCGGTCAGCGTTTGCACCCAGCGCGCCCGCGGGTCGTCCTTCACGATGTACCCCATGCCCAGGTTTAGCCGCAGCAGCGTCTGGGGGTGCAATTCGGCCAGGCTGTCGCGGGCGAGCACCAGCAGAATGCCGTCGATCGGCGGAAATGAAGGAATGTTCGCCTGGGCTTCGCCATCGGCCGAGATTTTGATCGTCGAGGGATTGGCCGCGAACTCCACCTGGCAAAAGCCCTGGTGGAACCACCGCGGCCGGGGCGACCACAACCAGGCCATGAACGGCGCCAGATACACCGTTTCGTTGGCCGCCTGCATGTCGAGCAGCAAATCGGTGGAGAGCGTCGTACCGGCCGGGAATTCGGGCTCGAAGTCGTCGAACGTGCCGACGACGTGCGAGCGGAAGTGGAAGTCCTGCGCCGTGGGCCACGTCACGCCCAGGCCGGTGGAAAGCAGCCAGGCGTCGCGCTGCGACACGAGCATTTTGAAAACGGTCGAGGCATTGCCCAGTTCGGTGCGGCGCAGGCCGGTAAAGCCAGTCGGCAGTTGGTTGTCGGTCAGATCGGGGTCGAACGTCGCCAGGTCGGAGCTGAGGCGCCCTTCGATCGGCAGGCGGGCCTCGATCGAAAACAAACCGTCCCAAAAGGTGTGTTCGCCGCCCAGCACCAGCGTATCGAGATTCACCTGCTCGTGGACGTTGATGAACCGCAGGTGCGTGGCGTTGTGGAAGTGCCGATAGCTGGCGTAGAGGCGATCGACCGGCAACGGCGTGTTGTTTTCCGAAACGTTCAGCCGGCTGCACGCGAGCGTCGGATGGGCGATATCGGCGTTGGCGAACAGGCCGTGAATCGTGGCACAGGTGCCCGCGCTGGTGTCGCCGATCATATACGGCACGCTTGCCAGGCCGGAGACCATGGCCCCGCGCGCCGGCGCCGACGGTCGCCGCTGCGATACGGGAGTCCGCGACGGGGCGATGGCGCCTGGCAGGGGCGCGAGCATCTGGGCCAGCTCGACGTCCGGAGCGCTAATGGCCTGGTCGAACCCCAGCCCGTCGACGCCCGGCGACAGCATCGAATCGCTCCACGGGTCGCCCAGCGGCTGTTGATCGCTGGCGGCGTACCAGCCGCCGCTGGCGGCTTCCGCCGGCCCGCCGCCGACGGCCCGCCCGGCCAGGCCCATCGAGAACAATAGCGCCGCGAGCGCCAGCAGTTGCGCGCAATGCGATACGGTGCGGTCCATCGCTCGTCTCCCCCCTGAGCCGCGTGCGGCTCGTTGAGCGTGATCAGGACATGCTGTGGCGGTAATATCGACTACCCGGGATGTGCGCGTTTAACCGAACACGCGGCGCGGCGAACTTTTGCCGACTTTGGCCATCAACCGACCGCTATCAGGCCCGGCCGCCAACCGCGGCGATCGTCGCGGATTGCGCGACGGGGCTGATTAGCTTTTGGCGCTGGCCGGGGCTGGCGAGTCGGGGGCTGCGGCGTGAGGCGCTTGAGAGGGCTCTGCCGGAGCGGCTTCGGGCTTTGCTTCGCCGGCGAGCTTCGTATTGGTGAACTGCAGGTCCACCAGGGCGGCGATGGCGGCCGCGGGGTCGAACTTTTCTTGATCGACGGCGACGGTGGCCGTCTTCGATTCGAGCACGACTTGCACGTCCTTGACGCCCGGCTGCTTGGCCAACGTGTCGCGGACTGTCGGCACGCAGGAGAACTCGCACATCATGTCGGGGACGCTGAAGGTGACGGTAGGCGCCCCTTCGGCGTTGAACGCGACCGGCGTGGCGGCGGCCGGCGCCGTGGAGGGTTGTTCTTCGGACGTCGCGACCGTGGCGGACTGGCCGCAGCCCAGCGCGACAGCGAGAACGAGTGCAAGCGATGCCAAGCGAGTCATGATAGGTCTCCGGAAGGGCGGCGTTGCAACGACGAGGCGGGCGATTGCGGCCGAGAACCCACAATAACCGGGCGGGCGCCGTGCGTCGCAGCTTGGCGGGCGCTGTTTGCGCCGGGCCGCGAGCCGACCCCTCGGTGCTTCAACGGGCGGTCGTTGTTGATTTACTTCTCCGCGGCGGCGATTTCCACCAGCTCGCCGCTGTGGGCCATTTCGCGAATATCTTGGGTGATCTTCATCGAGCAGTACTTCGGTCCGCACATGCTGCAGAAATGGGCGCTTTTGAACGTGTCCTGGGGGAGCGTCTCATCGTGGTAGGCGCGGGCGGTTTCGGGGTCGAGGGACAGTTCGAATTGGCGGTTCCAGTCGAACTCGAACCGTGCTCGCGACAGGGCGTCGTCCCGGTCGCGGGCCGCCTTCCGCTTGCGGGCGATGTCGGCGGCGTGGGCGGCGATCTTGTAGGCGATGAGCCCTTGCTTGACGTCTTCGCGTTCGGGGAGGCCCAGGTGTTCCTTGGGCGTCACGTAGCAGAGCATCGCGGCGCCCGCCCAGCCGGCCAGCGCTGCGCCGATGCAACTGGTGATATGGTCGTAGCCGGGGGCGAAATCGGTCACCAAGGGGCCGAGGACGTAGAAGGGCGCCCCGTCGCAAACCTCGATCTGCCGCTGGACGTTCATCGCGACTTCGTCCATCGGGATGTGGCCTGGGCCTTCGACCATGACCTGCGTGCCGCGGGCCCAGCCGCGGCGCGTCAGTTCGCCGAGCACATCCAGTTCGGCGAACTGGGCGGCGTCGCTGGCATCGGCCAGCGAGCCGGGGCGCAGGCCGTCGCCGAGGCTCCAGGTGACGTCGTGCTGCCGCATTATGTCGCACAGGTCGTCGAAGTGTTCGTACAGCGGGTTCTGCTTGCGATGGGCCATCATCCACTTGGCGATGAGCGAACCGCCGCGGCTGACGATGCCGGTCACGCGGCTGGTCGTCAGGTGGAGGTGTTCGAGCTTGACGCCGCAGTGGATCGTCATGTAATCGACGCCCTGCTGCGCCTGGTGCTCGACCATGTCCAGGAAGTGCTGGGGCCGCATCTCTTCAATGTCGCCGCCCAGCTCTTCGAGCATCTGGTAGATGGGGACGGTGCCGATGGGGACGGGCGAGGCGGCGATAATCGCCTCGCGGATGCCGTCGATGTTTTTGCCGGTCGAGAGGTCCATGACGGTGTCGGCGCCATAGTGGATGGCGGTGTGGAGCTTCTCGAGTTCGCCGGCGACGTCGCTGGTCACGGCCGAGTTGCCGATGTTGGCGTTCACCTTGCAACGGGCGGCGATGCCGATGCCCATGGGCTCCAGCCGCTGCGCGAGGTGGGCTTTGTTGGCCGGGATGACCATCCGCCCGGCGGCGACTTCGGCGCGAACGGTCTCGGCCTCCAGCAGTTCCCGCTGGGCGACGAAGGCCATTTCGGCGGTGATCTGACCAGCGCGGGCGCACTCCAATTGTGTGATCGGTTCAGCCATGGCGAGGGTTCTTCAAGGGCGAAGTGATGGGGCCGCGCCAGCACGGCGGCCCGGGGCGCGGGCAACTCGAAAGCTGGTGCGGCCTTTCGAGTTGCAGCCATACGGAGCGGTTCATCCTACCGCTGGGAGGGGCGCTGTCAATGAACGCCGCGGGGGCGCGGGCGTAACGTAGAATTGGGGATAGGGTGCGCGGGCCATTGCTCCGGGGCCAGCCGCTCGTAACAATTGGCGAAACCGCGACCCAACGCGCCGCTTGAATGACCCACTAGCCGCTTGAATCTCGCCGCCTGATCCGGCCCGGCGCCTACCCCCGTCTACGCGGTCCCGTAGCGATGAAACGATACACCGCGGCGCCGCGCACCATCGCGCTGGGAGACATCCACGGATGCAACGTGGCGCTGGCGACGATGGTCGAGGGGCTGCGGCTTCAGCCGGATGATGCGCTGGTCGTCCTGGGCGACGTGATCGACCGCGGCCCCGACAGCCGCGATGTGATCAGGCAATTGCTCGCGCTGCGCGGCCGCTGCCAGTTATTCTGCATTCAAGGCAATCACGAGCAGATGCTGCTCGACGCGCTCGAAGGGCGGATGGCCGTGCAAGAGTGGCTGATTCACGGCGGCGCTGAGACGCTGGATTCCTACGGCAAAGGCGCCGGCATGCTGGCCCTGGAAGCGGAGCACGTCGACTTTCTCCGCACCTGGGGGGACGTGTACGAGACGGATACGCACTTCTTCGTGCATGGAAACTACCTGGCGACGCGCCCTTTCGGCCGCCAGCCATGGCGGGACTTGCGATGGCAGTCGCTGAAGTGGCATACGCCCGAGCCGCATATTTCGGGCAAGACGGCGGTCTTAGGCCACACGTCGAACAAGCAAGGCAAGATCCTCAATCTCGGCCATCTCATCTGCCTGGACACCTACTGCCATGGGGGCTATTGGCTGACCGCGCTGGACGCCACGACCGGTCGCGTGTGGCAAGCCAACCAACAGGGCGAGTTCCGCAACGGCGAGTTGCCGCCGATTCAGTCGGCGAGCGTCGTGCGGAGGTATCCGTAGCGCATCGCACGACAAGCGGGCGCGCAGCGCGGCGGGGCGTGACAGCGGGGGCGCCGCGCGTTGTACCGGCGCACGCGTAGGCATAGCACGCGGTGCAGCACGTTGTGGGTGCGCGCTGGCAGATCGAGCGCGATTGGCAGCCGTCGTCCGCGTCGCCGCGCTGGTCGAGATGATAAATGGCGGCGCCCGTCCGGCGGCAGGCCGCGACGGGCGCCGATTTCGTCTCAAGAGACTGGGGCAGCAAATGAGGCCGGGGCGCGGGCCTAATAGCGGCGTCCGCCGCCTCCGCCGTAGCCGCCGCCTCCGCCGCCGCGCTTGCCGCCGCCATAGCCGCCGCCGCCGTACCCGCCGCGACCGCCGGATTCCTTGGGACGGGCTTCATTGACCGTCAGCGCACGGCCGTTGTTTTCCATGCCGTTGAGGCCGTCGATGGCGGCCTGCGCTTCTTGATCGTTCCCCATCTCGACGAAACCGAAACCCTTGGAGCGTCCGGTGTCCCGATCCATCACGACCTGGGCCGACTGCACGGTGCCATACGCCGAGAAAAGCTGTTCGAGTTCACTGTCGCCAACGCCGTAGGACAGGTTTCCTACGTACAACCGCTTGCCCATGATTGGGACTCCCTGAAAGAAACGTAAACCGTGCCTCGGACGAGCGCCGCGGACTAGCGTGATAGTATAACGGGCGGGACGGCCGGGAACAGATAGCGAATTGGTCTTTCAGGACGATGGCGGAACGGCGGCGATTTCACAGGCGTCCGGTCGAGGCGGCTGCGAAGCCGGTAGCCGCTGCGCGGCGTGCCGCGCAACGGTCGGGAGGGCCAGCGGCGCGGCGGCGAGTTTTGGGGGATTGAACGGAGGCGTCGGCCAGGGGGCGCGGCACGGCGCGTTCATGGGTCGCTAGGGCGCCGGTGGAGTCGAGCAAGGACTTCCCGCTGCACTTGCCGCACGCCTTCGCAGTCGGGCTTGCCGGTGCAGGAGAGATGGCCGAAGGGGAGGATGACGATGTCGTCGACGCCTTCGAGCCGGCCGCGCTTAATCGCCACGACGCCGTCCCCCTTGCCGTCGACGATTTCCTCCAAGTCGGCCAGAAGGGCGTCGACGCGGCGGGAGCAACTGCGCAAGCCCGTGCACCGGCCGCTGGTTTTTTGCAGGGCCGAGCGGATCCACTCCATTTCGCCTTCCTCGAACGAAGCACTGGCGCCCAGTAGAATCGTGTACCGTACGCGCGGGTTTCGCGGGCATGCGTTCAGCGCAGTCAAGAAGGCGGAGCCGGGCGCCAGGTCGTCGGCCGCTTCGCCGAGGCCGTCGACGACTGAATCGCGCCAGCGAGCCCAGCAGCCTCCGTCGGCGCGGTTGAGCCAGTGCTCCCACAGATCGGTGGCGATGGCAAAATGGGCAAGCAGCGTTCCCTGCGAGGGCGGGGCGATCATGATCAGCCGATCGACGTTGGCCGGGTCGAGCCCATCGGTCTCCAGGCACGCCCGGGCGACGATGCCGCCCATGGAGTGGGTCACCAGGGCGACCCGCTGCTGCGGATGGGCCGACTGGAAGCTCTTCAACGCCGATGACAGCAGTGCGGCCGAGCTGGCCAGCTCCCAATCATTGGGATAGGCAAAGGACGCACACGGAAAGCCGGCCGCCCGAATGGGCGTGAGCACGGCCTCGTTGCGCTGCGGGGTCGAATTGAAGCCGTGCAGCAGGACGACCAGCGGCTTTTCCGGGGAGGCGCCCGCGACGGCCTCCCAGCCCTCGTCGCACTGCAGCCCGTAGCGGGACTGGTCTTCCGCCCGCACGATTCGCTCGCGCAGCCACTGGCGAAAGCTGTAGTCGGCGGCGTCGCGGACCAGGCGCCGCGACGCCGGCGTGAGTTTTTGCACGTCGTCCGTGCCGGCAAATCCGACGTTCGGCGCCAGCAGCGACGCGGCGGCGACGGATGCAAGAACCCAGCGACGGTACGCGGCTGACGACTCCATGGTCGTTCGACTCCTGGCGAGGAGCGGCCCGCACGGCACGGCAAGCCGCTAATCGCGGGACCCATCATTAACAAGCGGCCTTGCCAAGCGAGGTGCAACGCGCCTGCATCCAATGTGCCAAAGCCAACGGCGTCTCTGAGGTCGCTGCGGCGGCGGCTATCCCGGGCGGAAGGAACGACGAAGCGGCCGAAGGGCGATGGATTTAAAAAGTCTCGCCGTTCGGTTCAGCGTCGACCGCATGGAGGCGTTTTCGACGCCGGTCACGTCAAAAGGCGACTAAAAGTCCTCGCCGTTCGGTTCGGCGTCGTCCGCTGCGGCCAGGGCGCCGTCGGCGTTGACTTTAGCCTCCTCCAGGCCGCCGGCTTCAAGGATCTTTTGCTTAATCTCCTCGGCGATGTGCGGGTTCTCTTTGAGGAAGTCGCGGGCCTTCTCCTTGCCTTGGCCAAGCTGCATATCGCCGAAGCGGAACCAGGCGCCGGTGCGCGCGACGATCTTGGCCTGCATGCCCAGGTCGATGATATCGCCTTCGTAACTGATGCCGTCGGCGTGCATCATGTCGAACTCGGCGACGCGGAAGGGCGGGGCGACCTTGTTCTTGACGATCTTCGCGCGGACCCGCTGGCCGACGACCTCTTCGCCTTCTTTGAGTTGGCCGATGCGGCGGACGTCGATCCGGCACGAGGCGTAGAACTTCAAGGCCCGGCCGCCCGGCGTGGTCTCGGGGCTGCCGAACATGACGCCGATCTTCTCGCGGATCTGGTTGATGAAGATGACCGAGGTCTTGGCCTTGGAAATCACGCCGGTGAGCTTTCGCAGCGACTGGCTCATGAGGCGGGCCTGGAGGCCGACGTGGGAGTCGCCGATTTCGCCGTCGAGCTCCTTCTTGGGCACCAGCGCCGCCACGGAGTCGACGATGATCACGTCCACGGCGTTGCTCTTGATGAGCATCTCGGTGATGTGCATCGCTTCTTCGCCGGAGCTGGGCTGGCTGACCAGCAGCGTTTCCAGATCGACGCCCAGCTTCTTGGCCCAACTGGGGTCGAGGGCATGCTCGGCGTCGATGAACGCCGCGATGCCGCCGGCCTTCTGGGCCTGGGCGACGATGTGCAAGGCGAGGGTCGTCTTGCCGCTGGACTCAGGGCCGAAGATCTCGATCACCCGGCCGCGGGGAATGCCTTGGCCGCCCAGGGCGATATCGACCGACAGGCTGCCGGTGGGGATGCCTTCGATGCGGCGGACCTGGTCGGCCCCCAGGGGCATGATCGAGCCTTCGCCGTACTGCTTCTCGATGGCGGCGACGGTGTCGCGCAGTTCCGGGGTGGCGTCGAGCAGAATCTCGGCCGGGGTTTTCTTGCCCGACTTTTCGGGCCGGTCGCCCTTACGGGCGGTTGTCTTCTCTTTCTTGGCCATGCCGTTTCTCGAGGCAGGGTGGGACTTCGTCGAGGCGATCATGTGCAAAGCCCTTATTTTTTAGCAGATGTCATGCGGGACCGGAATCAGCCGCCGGGGGGCCGCCAGGCGGGCGTGCCGCAAGAGGGGCGCTCCGCGAGGATACTGTTCCCATGAACACTATATCGGTGCGTCGGCGGTCGGACAAGACGTTGTGGAAGTTTTTTGTGCCTTTTCGCTAGGGCCGGCGATCGGGCGGGGGCAGTGCGCGAGTCGCGCGTCGTGTTCACGGCATGGAGAGCCTTGCTAGCGTCACGGCTCGGCGGCGTCTGCCGCATAGCGGCGGGCCGCCTCCGTCAATGCGGTCGCGTCCCAGCGGCCCGGATGCACGACCGCTCGATAGCGCAAGGTCAACGTCTCGTGCGGCGGGATACCGATCGGCCCGGGCGCCATGATCGCCGCATTCAGGTAGCTCATGTCGGATCGAATCGCATACCACGGCGACGGATGCCGCGGGTTGTCGGGGTGATCCAGCAGAGCGATCCCGGCGAGCACGCCGCCTGTCACGCCGCTGTAGTCGCAAGCAGGGCTCTGGCCGCGGTAGATGCCCGCCGCGTCGAACAGGGCCGCCGCCTCGGCCGTGCTGGCGCGGCGATCCTCGAGCCCCTCGGCCAGGCGCACGGACAGTCCGCCATAACCGCCCCAGGCGACGCCGCCGGGCATCGGCGGAATGGGCCGGACCGACACGCTCGCCGGCTCCGTTTCGGCCGTAAATGCACACTGCCAGTCGATGGCATAGGCCCCCGCAGAGTCGCGCGGTTTGACTCGCAGCGTGCGCGATTCGCGGAGCACCGGCGGGCGGTCCCCTTCGCCGTAGGCAAGCTGCAGCGAGATATCGGCCGAGTAATCGGGGTTGCGCACGATCTTCACGTCGCTCCACTGCGTGCGGCCGACTGGTCGCCCCGTCTGCGGGTCGTGCTCCCAATAATTGACGCCGTTGACGAACACCCAGGAGAACCACAGGCCGTGGTGCCATGCGTGGTCGGGGGGCCGATCCACCGTCAGCGGCGGAGAATCGGCCAGCGCCAGGGGGTGAAACAGCGGCTTGGCGAGCGCGGGGCCGTAGTTGAACTGCCAGATCACGCTGTCGCCGTCGCACAGCGCGATCGATTCGCCGGGCCGCTCTTGCCAGCGAAAGCCGGGCTGGGCGTGCGCCGCTTTCATCAGGGAGAGCAGCGCGGCCAGCCCGGCGAACATGCACGAAGGACGAAACAGGATCATCGGCGTCTCACGACAGTACAAACTGCCGCTCCTGTTGATCGAACATCACGACCTTGCTTTCACGATGCGAGATGACGCCCATCGATAGCGGGGCCTGCACCCGCACGGCGATTTCGATATTGCACTTGGGCTGCTTGCGCGTGCGTACGCAGTCCAGCAGATCGAGCCATAGCCGCGACGTGTCGCCTTGGCCTTTCCAGGGGAGGCGAATCTCCTGCTTCCCCTTGCCGAAGGGGACAATCCGCACGCCGTATTCGCTTTTCGGGTCTCCCTGCAGCATGGCCCACGTGATGATTCCGTCCGTGCCGCGGATGACCGTGTCGGCGCCCACGTAATTGGACAGGGAATTGGTCATCACCACCGTGGGGCCGCCTTCGTAGTCGGCGATGATGTTGCACTGGTCGGGCACCTCGCGGCTGAACTCGAAGGTCCCGCCGCCGCCGAACACCCGTTGCGGGTACCCCAAGCCCAGAATGCAGAAGACGGGCGTGTAGGTGTGCACCAGCAGGTCGGTCGCCGGGCCGCCGGCGTAGTCCCAGTACATCCGCCACTGGAAGAACCGCGACACGTCGTAGGGGACCTTGGGCGCGTCGCCGAGGAATCGCTCCCAATTGAGATCGGGGCCGGGCGCGGCGTTGGGATCGGGAATCGGCATCCGCTCGCCCCAATCGCCGCGGCGGAAGAAGCTGCACGTGACGTGCACGGGCTTGCCGATGACGCCTTCCTGGATCATCTGGATGATCGCCGGGTAGTTGTCGTCGGCCATGTGCTGCGTGCCGACCTGCACGAGCTTGCCGGTCTGACGGGCGACGTCGGCCACCTGCTTGGCCAGGTCGAACTGGGCCCAGTGCGTCAGCGGCTTTTCGCAGTAGACGTCCTTGCCGGCCCGCAGGGCGTCGATCGTCTGCGGCGCGTGGTGCCGATCGGGCGAGGCGATGCACACGACGTCGACGTTCGGGTCGTCCAAGAGGGCCTCGTGCTCGTCGTACATCTTGGCCCCGCCGCAGAAGCGCGACGCGTCTTGGAGCCGCGGCCGGTAGACGTCGCACACGGCGACGGGCTCGGCGAGGCCCTGTTTTTGGAATTCCAGGATGATCTCCTGGTGGGCGCGACTGCGGGCTCCCGTGCCGATGAAACCGACGCCGAGGCGTTCATTGGGACTGGTCGACGCCGCTCGGAGCGAGGCCGACGAGGCCAGGGTCGCCAGCCCCGAGGCGGCCGCCGTCCGCATGAAATCCCGCCGCTGCACGTAAAAGCCATTTTGAGCCATGACTAGAACCTCCATAAAGGTCGAGAAGTATCCATGTTCGACGGTTAACGAGACGTTTGAAGCGATCCGACCGCGGCCTGTTCGAGCAGCGGCTGCAAGTAGGCGATGCTCCGCTGAGCCTCTTCGACGGTTCCGCACTCGACGCTGAAGACGACGTCGCGCGGGCAACGGCGAC
>QEVI01000382.1 GCA_003576855.1 Planctomycetota bacterium | reverse complement strand
GCGCTGAGTTTCACCGACTTCGACATCTACGCCCTGGCCGATTGGCGTAATCTGTGGTTCGTCTGCTTGGAGAACTACGCGGGACTGCTCCGCAACGAGCGGTTCTGGAAAGCCACGGTCAACACGCTCTACTTCGTCGGCGTCGGCGGGCCGCTGTCGGTGGCGGCGTCGCTCGGGGCGGCGCTGCTCTTGGAATCGAAGCTGACGCGACTGAAGACGCTGTGGCGCACCGTTTTCTTCGCACCCGTGGTGACGACGCTGGTCGCCGTGGCCGTGGTCTGGCGGTACCTGTACCACACGCGGTACGGCCTGGTAAACCACGGCCTGGGCTGGCTGGGCGTTGAACCGATCGATTGGATGGGCGATCCCCGCTGGGCCATGCCGGCGATCATCCTGATGGCCGTGTGGAAAAACTTCGGCTTCAACATGGTCATCTTCATGGCGGGGCTGCAAAGCATCCCGGCGGAACTGTACGAGGCGGCCGAAGTCGACGGCGCCCGGGCGTGGCGGCGGTTCTGGCATATCACGGTGCCGATGCTCGGCCCGACGCTGCTATTCGTGAGCGTGACGACGATGATCGGCTTCTTTCAGTTTTTCGCCGAGCCTTACGTGATGACGCAAGGCGGCCCGCAGCAGAGCACCTACAGCATCGTCATGTTCATGTACGAAGAGGGCTTTAAATGGTGGCGGCTGGGGCTGGCCTCGGCGATCGCCTTCATGCTGTTTCTGATGACGCTCGCGGCGACGCTCGTGCAGTTGTGGCTTCAACGACGGAGCCCCGCATGAAACGACTCGTCCCGACGCTGCTGGTCAACGGCGCCGTGGCGGCCATTGCGGTGCTGGTGCTGGCCCCGCTGGTCTGGATGGCGGGCGCCTCGGTCATGCCGCGGGGCGCCGCCCAGACGTTCCCCCCGCCGTTGTGGCCTGAACAGCCGACGGCGGAGAACTACCGCGAGCTGTTCACGCGGTTGCACCTGGGGAGGTACTTCCTCAATAGCCTTGCCATCGCCCTGGCGGTCACGGCGAGCCAGTTGCTGCTCAACTCGATGGCCGGCTACGCGTTCGCCAAGCTGCGGTTTCGCGGGCGCGACCGGCTGTTTGCGCTCCTCTTGGCGGCGCTGGTGGTGCCGCTGCAGGTGGGCATGCTGCCGTTGTTTTTGCTGCTTAAGCAGCTTGGACTGATCAACACGTACTGGGCGGTGATCATTCCCTCGATGGCCACGATCTATGGAATCTTCATGGTGCGGCAGTACGCCCTGTCGATTCCCGACAGCCTGCTGGACGCCGCGCGGATCGACGGCGCCGGCGAGCTACGGCTGTTTTTCTCCATCGTCCTGCCGGTGATTCGGCCGGTCCTGGCCACGCTGGGGATTTTCACGTTCCTGGGCGCCTGGAACGACTTCATGTGGCCGCTGATCGTGCTCACCGGCAATGACTCGTACACGCTGCCGGTGGCGCTGGCGATTCTGTCGAGCGAGCACGTCCAGGACGCCGAGTTGATGATGGCCGGCTCGCTGGTCACGATGCTGCCCGTGCTGGCGGTGTTCGCGATTCTGCAGAGGCAGCTTATCGGTGGTATTATGGCAGGCGGGGTGAAGGGTTAGGCCCGGGGGGCCTGCGCTTGCCGCGCGACTACGAGAGGAAAGCAAACCTCGGATGGAAGTAACATCACTACCCGCGGGCGGTCGGGCGGCGCATGCCGCGGCCGGCCGCGGCTTTGATATCGACAATCGCCCCCGCTCCCTCGACGGCCAGCGCCTGCGGGCGATGCTCTCCGCCGCCGGCAGCGGCGCCCTCCTGTACGACTCGCTGGCGGTTACCCGCGGGGCCGGCGACGTCCTTGGCGAGTGCGACGGGCAATTCGCCTTCGTCCGCGATCTGGACGACGGCCGCTTCTGGTCGGCGACGTGGAGCCCCGCCGCCGGCGCGCCGCAGCGCTACGAGGCCCGCTTCAGCGGCGATCGCGCACGGCTGGTCCGGCAGGAGTGCGATGTCCTGGTGGAGACCGAGGTTCATGTTCGCCGCGACGCGGACGTCGAGCTGCGGCGCTTGACGCTTGTCAACCTGAGCGATCGGCGGCGGCGGCTGGAGGTCACATCGTATTTGGAGTGGGTGCTGCAGGACGCGGCCGCCGACGCCGCCCACCCGGCGTTTTCAAAGCTGTTCGTCGAAACGGAGTATTTGCCGCAGCTCCAGGCGGTCGTCGCTCGGCGTCGGCCGCGCGATCCGAAACAGCGCGTTCTCTGCGGCGCCCACTGGATCGCCGGCTCTTCCGGACGCAGCCTGGGCGACGGCGCCGAGTTCGAAACAAGCCGCGCCGCCTTTATCGGCCGCGGCCGATCGCTGCGGTCGCCGCACGCGCTGGCCGTCGGCCGGCGCCTACCCGGCCACGTCGGCCCGGTGCTTGATCCGATCGCCAGCTTGCGCCGGGCGTTCATTTTGCATCCGGGCGAAAGCGCTGTCGTCGTTTTTGCGACCGCGGCGCGGGCGACGAGCGACGAGTTGGTTAACGTGCTGCGCGACACGCGGACCGGCGGCCTCGATGAGCACCGGCGCTCGATCGCCGCCAACGGAGACGCCAGCGGCTGGCAGCAAGCGGCGCCCAGCGATAGCGCTGAGCGGCCGGCCGTGCGCGACGCCCACACGCGCCGCTACGACGCGCCCCACGCGGCAACCGGGGCGTCGACGCGCCGGCGGTTGCAGCAGCCTCCACAGCGCTCGCCCGCTGCGGCGGGGCCAGAGCCGCTGCGGTTCGACAACGGCATCGGCGGATTCACCGAGTCGGGCCACGAGTACGTCATCCGGCTCGCGGCCGACGCTGACGGCAATCTCGTCTTGCCGCCGTTGCCTTGGACCCACGTCGTGGCTAATCCCCAGGCGGGCTTCATCGCCACCGAGCGGGGCGCCGGCTACACCTGGACGGCCAACAGCCGCGAGAATCGACTTACGCCGTGGAGCAACGACCCGGTCGCCGATCCGCACGGCGAGGC
>QEVI01000048.1 GCA_003576855.1 Planctomycetota bacterium | reverse complement strand
GGTCTAGATCGGCATTGGGAACGGCAATTGCATTGCGGGAGGGCCGTTGCACGTGAACCGCTTTCCGCCGGACCCACATGAGCTATGCCACCATGCCGCCGCCGGCCGAGCCGCGCCAAAGCCGCGGCGTAGTCACCCGCGGCCGCGGCAAGCTGTTTGTGCTGGCCGCGGCCACGGTCGCCGCGGTGTATTTGTGCTTCCGGCTTGCGTTGCCGTTTCTGCCAGCGCTGGTGGGCGCCGTCACCATCGCGGTGATCACGCGCCGATTGAGCACGTGGGTCGAGCGACGCGCCGGTTCGCCGACCCGCAAGGCCGCGATTTGCACGGCCGCCGTCGCGCTGGGGATTTTGCTGCCGGCGACGTTCTTGGGCTACCTGGGCGTGCAGCAGGTCACCGCGGCGATCCAGCAATTGCAGAAGCCAGAGACGACCGAAGCGGTCAATCAATGGCTCCGCGAGCATCCGCCGCTGGCCAAGGCCTGGCGCGCCGTGGCCAAGGAATTCGAGCCGGCGAAGGAGGCCCCGCGGCTCATCGACCGGCTCCGATCGGGGGCGGTGGCGGCCGTGTCCGCGCCGGTGTACGTCGTCGGGCAAACCGTGTTGGCGCTGTTCGTGCTCTTTTTTCTGTATCGCGACCAGCAGCACGCGATCGACTCGCTGCGCAGCATGTTGCCGCTGAACGATCGCGAGGCGACGCGGCTGTTGCGGCGCCTCGACGATACGATCCACGCCACCGTGTACGGGGTGCTCATGGTGGCGATGATCCAAGGCGCCATGGGGGGCGCGATGTTGGCCTTGCTGGGCGTACCCGGCGCCGTCCTGTGGGGAATCGCCATGGGCATCTTGGCGATCATCCCCTATCTCGGGACGTTCGTCATCTGGGGGCCCGTGGCGGCGTTTCTCGCCCTGCAAGGCGAATGGTTCAAGGCCGGCGTCCTGACGACCTACGGCGTCCTGGCCATCGGGCTGATCGACAACTTGCTGTATCCGATGCTTGTCGGCCAGCGGCTGCGGCAGCATACGGTGACGGCGTTCATCGCCATCCTGGGCGGCGTGAGCTTGTTCGGCGCTTGCGGATTGATCCTCGGCCCGGTCCTGGTCGCCACGACATTTTTCTTGTTCGATACCTGGTGCGAACGGACCGAACACGGGGCGGCCGCCGAGCGGGCGTGACGCAGCGCGCGGCCCTGCTGTGAGACGCTGCCAGCAGCAGAGCAGCGTTCCGGAGGGCGTTGCGGCCGGGGCTCCGCGTCGGTCATGCGCACCGCTGGCGCAAGGAAACAGCCGCCCCGCGCGGCGTCCGTGCCCGGGGCGGCTGTAACAACGAGCGTCCCTGCTCGACACTTCTGCACCGTCTCCAGCGCGACCGTTGCGGGGAACGGCTTCCCTCGCGGCCGGCGGCAGCGTCAGCGGTCAGTACGATCAGTAGGGTCCGATATGCGGCGGGTTGTTGAGCAGGAAGTCGCGGGGTCCGCGCGTGGTGTAATAGGGATAGGCGACCTGGCCGACCGGCGGACCTTGCTGAAACGCCGGGTACTCCGGATAGGAGCCCGTGGGACAGAGGCCGCCGTGGCAGCCGCCGCTGGCGATGCGTTCGGCTAGTCGCTGGCAGGCCCCGCCGCTGGCGCAGCCGTCGCAGGCGCCGCAGCCGAAGGCCCCGCCGCCGTCCAGGCAATCGCCGGCGACGTCTTGTGCACAGGGCCGGCTGCCGTCGCGGAACAGCAGCGGACGGACGCCGCGCGGGCGGCCCGCGCCGCAGCCGTCGCTACAAGAGTCGCCGCACTCCATCCTCGTCGTGGCGCAGCCGCTGGCCAACAGGCACACGAGCCCCGCCAATGCAATGCATTGTTTCATTGAGAAATCCCCCCTATGAGTCGCAACTGCCGCGCTTGCCAGCGCGCCAGCATTGCGAGACGCCCCAATCTCGGCGTCCCTCGGGCAGCGGCTGCACATGGAGGCGCAGTCGAGAGTCCGGCAACCCGTACAACTGATATCGGCGGTGCAGGCGGTAGAGTTCAGCAATTCGCGGCGATGGGGCGCGGCCTGCTCTTGGTGGGCGGTGGGCGATGTGCTACAACGCTCGCCGATCTTGGGACGGCAACGCCGGCGCCGCTAGCACTGACCCGGTCATGGAAGACCGATGAAGAACTTTTATCGCGTGATCTCCCTGGCGTTCCGCCACAAGCTGACCGTGGCGGCGTCGCTGCTGTGCTCGTTGGCCGTCGCCGTGCTGTGGGGCGGGAACATCACGGCGATCTACCCGGTCGTCGACGTAATCATGCTCAATAAGAGCATCCCGCAGTATGTGGACGAGAAGTCCGCTGAACTTGACGCCCACATCGCTGCGATCGATGCGCGCCTGGCCGACCTTCGCGGGCGGCTGCCCGGGGCGGCCGCCAAGGAACAATCGCGCCTGAAGGCGGAAATCAGCGACGAGCAATTCCGCCGTACCAAAAAACTGAGCGAACTGACCTGGTACCGCGACTATGCCGCGCCGCTAGCCCATCGCTGGCTGCCGACGACGCCGTTTCGGACGCTTTTCGCCGTCTGCGGGTTTCTCGTAGTCGGCACGTTTTTGAAGAGCGTATTTCGCGTGCTCGGCGCCTATTACACGTCGCGGCTAGGGCATCTCATCCAGTTCGAATTGCGCAAGGAGTTTTACCGCAAGACGCTGCGGCTGGACCTGGCGACGTTCCGCCAGACGAGTCCGGGCGATTTCATGAACCGGATCCTCGGCGACGTCGGCGCCGCGGCGCTGGGCGCGCAGAACGTGTTCGGCATGGCCATCCGCGAACCCATGAAGGTGATCGTGTGCCTGATCGGCGCCGCATGGGTGAGCTGGCAGCTTTTGCTCATCACGCTCATCAGCGTGCCGCTGGCGGCGTATGCCATCCAGTGGCTTGCCAAAAGCCTGAAGCGGGCCAATCGCAAGGCCATCCAGGAGTTCGCGTTCGTCTTCGACCGGATCGAGGAAATGATCGGCGGTTTCAAGGTGATCAAGGCCTTCACGCAGGAATCGCACGAACGGAGCCGGTTCCACCGCACGTCGAAGCAGGTCTACAAGCGGTGGATGCGCATTGCGATGTACGACTCGCTCGTCAGCCCGCTCACCGAGACCATGGGCATCCTCATCATCGTGGCCGCCGTGCTGTGCGGCGGCTACCTGGTGCTGAACCAGCAGACCCACCTGTTCGGCATTCGCATCAGCGAGGAACCCCTGACGCACGGCTGGCTGACGCTGTTCTACGCCATGCTCGCCGGGGCGAGCGATCCGGGGCGGAGGCTCACCGCGGCGTTCAATTCGCTGCAACAAGGCGCCGCGGCGGCCGACCACCTGTACGAGCTGATGGATCGCCAGTCGGCCCTGAAGGACCCGGAGCGCCCCAAGCCGCTGCCGGACCCGCTCGGCGCCGTGGAGTTCAACAACGTGACGTTCGCCTACCGGCCCGCCGAGCCGGTGCTCCGCAGCGTCAGCTTGCGAATCGAACCGGGCGAGACGGTGGCGGTCATCGGTCCCAATGGCTGCGGCAAGAGCACGCTGATGAACCTGATGACGCGGTTTTACGATCCGGCGTCCGGCTCGATCTGCGTCAGCGGCATCGACGTCCGCGACGTGCGGCGCCGCGACCTGCTGGAGCGCATCGGGCTGGTCACCCAGGAGACGCTGCTGTTCGACGACACGGTGGCCGAGAACATTCGCTACGGCCGCTTCAACGCCAGCCGCGGCGAGATTGAAGAGGCGGCGCGGCGGGCCCACGCCCACCGGTTCATCACCGAGCAGCTCAAAGAAGGTTACGAGACGCGAGTCGGGCCCGGCGGCAACCGGCTCTCCGGCGGTCAGCGGCAGCGGATCGCCCTGGCGCGGGCCATCCTCCGCGACCCCGACCTGCTGATTCTCGACGAGGCCACGAGCCAGATCGACGTCGAGAGCGAGCAGCTCATCCACGAGGTACTCGCGGAATTCACTCGCGGCCGCACGGCGATCATCATCACGCACCGTCCCAGCACGCTGGCGTTGGCGCACCGCATCGTGGTCATGGAAGCCGGTCGGATCGTCGACGTCGGCACGTACGACCAACTGGCCGGCCGCTGCCAGCTTTTCCGCCGGCTGTCGCACCTGGAGCTCCGCGAAGCGGCGTAGCCGCCCGCCGTCGAAGTGGGCGCGCTGGCTATTGCGGCTGACGAACCTACTGCGGTGGAGAGCTTCCAAGTCGCAACAGCAACCGCGACCCCGTGGTGCCATGCGTCGCGCCTACGACTCGCCGGAGCCGCGGCGTCGGCCTGCGATCAGGGCCAACGCCGCGCCGGCGAGGACAATTGCGGCGCCGGCGGGTTCCGGCACTGGCGAAGTCGCCGGAGCCTCGAGCGGCAGCGAGCGTTGCCACGCCAGGAAGTCGACGCCGTCGATGCGCCCGTCTTTCGTCGCGTCCGCGGCGGCGAACACCGGCCTGTAGCTTCCGCCGCCGATGGCAAGCCCAAAAAACCGTTGCCATGTTTCGAAGTCGGCGACGTCTACCGTACCGTCGCGATTGAAATCGCCTGCGGCGCTCGGTCCCGCCGTGACGAGCGAATCAATCGCATATGCCGTCCCTGGATTCCTAAATGAATCGAGCGCGATCCGCTGGACGGACGAAAACGAAACGGGAAAGCTCGAGTAAGGATATTCAAGGATCAAGCCGTCCCAAGCGTCCTGGACGTACAGGCTGACTGCGTTGCTTGAGCTATTAGTCGGTAGGTTGACGTATACGCGCAACGGATGGAAGCCGCCGCCGATCTCGCCGAAAGTCAATCGCAGCCGGTCATGGCCCTCGGCCGTCAGGTCGACTCCATCCAGGGGGGCGGCCGCGCCGTAGGTTATGGTGTGGTATCCCCAGCCGGTGGAGCTGAGCATCAGGCGGCCGTCGTCGGTGACCTCCAGTCGCGAACCGCTGCCATACTGGCCGATGGCGATGCGTCTGCTGCCGCCCAGCACGTGGTTCGGATCGAGGCCAAGTTGATCCACCGGCAGGTTGTCCGCGACGACGATCTGCCCGACGGAGAAGTCATCGATAACGATAGCGCCCCCGCGGGTGGCCGAAAGCGCAGCTAGAGCGCCCAGCGTCGCTGCCGCCAGTTTGAGTTGAATCGGGGCCACGTGAGCAACCGCCTTTCATTGGGGAAAAACGAGCCCCGCCGTTGACCGTGCGGATACAATATAAACCCTTTCCAAGCGGCTGCCAGGAACTTGAGATGTCCACCCACCAACTTCATGCACGGCACGAGCGGCGGTTCGAGGCGAATCGCTTCGTGTACCCCGTGCTGAGCCGTCGGTCGGGGGGCATGTCGATCGGCGTGAACCTTAATCCGGACAAAGCGTGCAACTTCGACTGCGTGTACTGCCAGGTCGATCGCACGCGGCAGAGCGAAACGCGATTCGTCGAGACCGACGCCCTGCTCGGCGAATTGGACGACATGCTCGGCTTTGTCGCCTCCGGTGAGATTTACGGGGCGGAGAAGTTTCGCGACACGCCGCCGGAGTTGCGGCGACTAAACGACATCGCGTTTTCGGGCGACGGCGAGCCGACGACGTACCGGAACTTTGACGAGATCATCGCGCGGTGCGCGGAGTTGAAGCGGCGGACGGAAATGGGGAATCGGGAACGCGGAATGGAGAGGGCGGAATTGGGAATCGGGAATGATCATTCCGCATTCCGCATTCCGCCTTCCGCAATCAAGATGGTGCTCATCACCAACGCCAGCATGTTCCACCGGCCGCACGTCCAGCGGGGGCTGGCGGTGCTCGACGAAAACAACGGCGAAATCTGGGCCAAGCTCGAAGCCGGCACGGCTGAGTACTTCAAGCAGGTCGATCGGACGCCGATTCCGTTTCAGCGAATTCTCGACAACATCGCCGCGGCGGCCCGCGTGCGGCCGCTGGTAATCCAGTCGTTGTTTATGCGGATCGGCGGAGAGCCGCCGAGCCCGGCCGAGCTGGAGGCGTATTGCGGCCGGTTGAACGACGTCATCGCCGCGGGGGGCCGCCTTAAGCTGGTGCAGGTGTACACTGTCGCGCGGCGGCCGGCGGAAAGCTTCGTGGCGCCGATGACGGACGAGGAGGTGGACGCCGTTGTCCGGCTTGTGGAAACCCGCACGGGGATTGCCGCGACGGCTTACTACGGCAGTTCGCAATACTGATCACGGCGCCGCGCGGAAGCGGTGGGCGGGTTCTGTGGCGAACCGCGGGCGTACCGGCGGCTCGTCGAGCCGCGGCCCTTTCGCTGGCCGAGGCTGATAGCACGCTCGGTTTGCCGTTGCTGGGTCGGAGACTATGCTGGTAGCTTACCCCTGGACTTTCTCGCCGGCGCCGCTGTCAACTGCCGTCCCCCGTGGGCGTTTGGCGCTTTTCGCGGCGACCCCTACCTCGAGGTTTTTCGATTCATGAAGATTGCGGTCGTTGGAACCGGCTACGTCGGCCTGGTCACCGGAACGTGCTTCGCCGACAGCGGCAACGAAGTCACCTGCGTTGACATCGACAAGCGGAAGATCGACGCCCTCAATCGGGGCGAGATTCCGATTTACGAGCCGGGGCTCGCCGAGCTGGTCGAGCACAACGTCCAGGCCCAGCGGCTTCGCTTCACGACCGACCTGGCGGCGGCGGTGAAGCCCGCCGACATCGTGTACCTGGCCGTCGGTACGCCGCAAGGGGACGACGGCGCCGCTAATCTTTCGGCGCTGTGGAGCGTGGTGGAGAACATCGCGCCCCACTTGCGGTCCGACGCAATCGTGGTGACTAAGAGCACCGTTCCGGTCGGCACCTGCGCGCGGATCGCCGGCATGTTGCGCGAGTTCACCGGCCGCGACTGCGACGTGGCTTCCAATCCCGAATTTCTCAAGGAAGGGGCGGCGATCGAGGACTTCATGAAGCCCGATCGCGTCGTCGTGGGGGTGCGGCGGCCCGAAGTCGCCGACTGCCTGCACCAGCTTTACGAACCGTTTCTGCGGACCGAGAAGCCGTTTTTGGCGATGTCGCCCGAAAGCGCCGAGATGACCAAGTACGTCGCCAACGCGATGCTCTCGACGAAGATCAGCTTCATTAACGAAATGGCGAACCTGTGCGAACGGATGGGGGGCGACATCAACGACGTTCGCCGCGGCATCGGCCACGACAGCCGCATCGGCTTCGCGTTTCTCTTTCCCGGCGTCGGCTACGGCGGCAGTTGCTTCCCGAAAGACGTCCGCGCGTTGCAGGCGATGGCGCTGGAGCACGGCGTCGAGCCGACGATTCTGCGTGCGGTGGACGCGGTGAACGAACGGCAGAAGAGCGTCCTGGCGGAAAAGATCCGCGAGCATTTCCAGGGGCGGCTGGCCGGCAAGACGCTGGCCGTCTGGGGCTTGGCGTTCAAGCCGCGGACCGACGACATCCGCGAGGCGCCGGCGCTGGTGCTCATCGATTGGCTGCTCCAGCAAGGCGCCACGGTTCGCGTCCACGACCCCGAGGCGCTCAAGAACGTCGCGGCGCAGTACGGCGACAAGCTGATCTACTGCGAAATGCGGATGGACGCCCTCGAAGGCGCCGACGCCCTGTGCATCATGACCGAATGGAAGGATTACCACTCGCCCGACTTCGCCGAAATGTACCAACTGCTGAAGTCGCCGGTGATCTTCGACGGCCGCAACCTGTACGAGCCCGACCGGATGCGGCGGCGCGGCTACAAGTACTACAGCATCGGCCGACCGGCCGTCTGAGCGGCGGCGCCGTACCGCTTCCCGGCCGGCGCGGGCGGCGGCCGCGCCGCCCGGTTCATTGACACCTATCGAGCGGCCGCTTAGGGTGGCAAGTGGCGAGCCGGCCGCGGCCGCGGCGGATTCAGGGGCGTCTGAGAGTCGCGAGCGCGGCCGGCCGTTTCTGCCGCCGCTCTCAGAGCAGCGTCACGAACGGGACGCCGCCGTGCGCGCGGCAAAGCCGCGTAGAATCCGCTATGACGAAGTCTCGCTGGAAGTTGGCGCTGCGCGCCTGTTGGGTTGTCGCCGGAGGGTTGCTCGGCGGCGAACCGGCGTTGGCGACCGGCATCCCCATTGGCGGCTTTCTGCCGCTGGTCGGCATTGGGTTGACGGACGAGTTCGACGACGATTTCAACTTCTTCGCCGTCCCCAGTTCCGGCGTCTCGGGCAACTTGCTCGGCGCCGGCGGCGTCCCGCGATACGACGTGGCGCTGTTGGACACGGGCGCCGCGGTGTCGCTGCTGACGCGGCAGGCGTATTTGGATTTCGGCTTGAACGCGGCTTCGCCCGGCGAGCCCGACGGCTATTTCGGTACGGAGACGATCGCCATCGGCGGCGCCACGGGCACGCTGACGGCGAGCATCAACGACCCGCTTGGTCTGTACGTGAACGGCTTGCAGGGCCGCACGAGCGCCAGCCCGCTGGCGATGAACAACGCGCTGCTGGAGGGGCAGACCAATACGTCGACGATCACGCTGCCGGCCGAATCGGAGTTGCCCAACGTCGTCGGCCTGAGCTTCGCGAGCCAGTATGCCACCTTTATCCGCGCCGATCAGCCGCAGCTTTTCTCCCTAGGCGGCAAGACGGTGCGGACGCCGTCGATCGAATTCAAGGAGCGCGGCAGCGGCGGCCAGGGGATCGTCCGCCGCGCGCCCTTGGCGCTCAATCCCGGTGCGTCGTTTCAACAGCCGCCGGCGTACATTCTGAACATCGAGGACTTCGATCTCGACAACCCGCAGGAAAACCCCTCGGTTCCGACGATCCTCCAGGGCGGGTTGTTCCTCAACGTCAACGTCGCCAACAACGGCAGCCAACTCAACAACTCCCAGTTCTTTTTCGACACCGGCGCCGACGTCACCGTGCTGTCGGAGCTATCGGCGCTGCAGCTTGGCTACGATCCCGTGCTCGATACGCCCGATTTCACCGTGGCGGTGATCGGCTCGGGCGGCACGAAGCTGGACGTGCCGGGCTTCTTCTTGGACTCCTTCACGATTCAGGCCGTCGGCGGCAGCGTGACCGCCGCCAACGTGCCGGTGATCGTGCTCGACGTGGCCGACCCGTCGAACCCGGCGAACATCGTGCCCGGCATCGTGGGGACGAATCTGCTCTCTGGGCGGAATCTGGTGATCGACCCGAACCCGTCGCTGGGCGGCGGCGGGGCCAGCCCCAGCCTGTACATCAGCGATCCGGTTACCGTACAGCGCAATTGGACCGCCACGGCGTCGACCGGCGCTTGGACGGATGCCGGCAATTGGAACGGTCCGGCCCCCACGGTTCTGAGCATCGTCCATCTGAGGAACGTCGCCTCGCTCAGTAATCAAAGCGTCACGGTGAGCGGCGACGCAACCGCCTGGGAAGTGAACATCTCCGGCGACGCCGTCCGCGATGAGATGAAGTTGCGGGTCGAAAGCGGTGCGAAGCTGACCACCTTTTCCGGCGTGAACGTCGAGCCGTTTGGCACGCTGCGACTGGAGGGAGGCGCCGTTGACGCGCAGTACGTCGAGATCCTGGGGGGCGCGCTCGAGGGCGTCGGCAGCTTCTTCACCGGCAGCGGGCCGATCCCCGGGCAGGTCGAGAACCGAAGCGGCCGCGTTTCTCCGGGGCTTCCCGGCGACATCGTGGGCACGCTCGACATTTCGGGGCGCTTCGCGAACGGGTCAGACGGCGTCTTGTGGATGCACCTGGGATTCACTTCGTCGGGGGTCATTACGGATCGGATCGTCGTCGATGGCGCCGTGAGCCTGGGCGGCACGCTCGAAGTCGGGATGCTGGCCAGCGGCGCCCCCATCGCGCCGCAGTTGGGACAGAGTTTTTCGCTGATCACCGGCAGCGCGATCGTCGGCGAGTTCGCCACGCTGCTGTTACCCGCGTTGGCTGGCGACAAGATGTGGCAGCTTACCTACGGCGAGACCGAGGTGCAGCTCAAGGTCACCGTCCCCGGCGATTTCAACGGCGACTTCAGCGTCGACGGCGACGACCTCGAGGCGTGGCGGGCAGGGTTCGGCACGCGGTTCTCGGGCGCCAATCTGCTGGACTGGCAGCGGAACCTGGGCGTCAGCATCGGCGCGATAGCCGCCGTGCCCGAGCCGGCGACGGCGCTGATGTTGGCGTTGGGGATGGGGGTCGTGGCGCGGCGCCGCTCCGGCCGCTCGTTGAGCGGCGGCTAATGCGTGCTGGCGCGACGTGCGGCGGCTAATGCGTGCTTGTGCGACTCGTGCGGCGGCTTGAGTGCACTGGCGCGCTCCCCCTAGCCGCGGCTCAACGAGCCGCCGGGGCGCCGCCGCGCTGAACGAAGCCGCGCCCTCACTTCTCCGGCCGCTCGGTGCGGAGGCGGCTCGTGCCGCGTATCGTCGTGGTGGACGTGAACTTTGGCGTGATCCAGCCGTTCTGGTTCATCGGCACGTCCACCGAGACAGTGATTTCCTTGACGTCCGGCGTGATCGGCGTCGGATTGATCGTCACCGTCGTGCCGCGGGCGCCGACGATTCGCATCAGGCTGTTGGCCTTGGATCGCGCCTCGGCGGCCGTGGCGCCGGGAACCATGGCATGCCGCGCCGCCTCGTAGGCCGCCTGATCAGCCGTGTGCCGAATGACGTTCAGCCGGGCGAATTCCAGCGATCCCATCACCAGCAGGAAAAAAATCGGCGCCACGATGGCGAATTCCACGGCGGCGGCCCCGTGGCGGGCGGGAGCAGCGGGACGGGGGCGGGGGATGGGCATGGGAGGCGGGGGGCAGGTGGTGGGTGTCAGGTGTTAGGTGTCAGGTGTCAGGTGACGGGTGACGGGTGCATTGAGCATGGGGCGGGGGGCATGGGGCGACGTTGGCCTGCGACGCCGTTTACTCGGTGAGCATCACGGGCAGCGTCGCGGCGATTTCGCGGAAAATATCCTCCAGCGCCGTCGCGTCGGGGGCGTGGAAATGCCGGCCGCCGGTGGCTTCGGCGACCGCCTTCATGCGAGCCAGGTCGGCGTCTACGCTGAATGTCACGGTGTTGACGGTGATGCCGCGCTTCGCGGCGTCGCGGGCTGAAAGAATCGGTTCGCGACCCGTGTTGTGCAAGCCGTCGGTCATCACGACCATGGTTTTCACGGCGTAGCGGCGGATATCCTTGCCGGTGAGCACGTTCACGCCGTTGTCGATGCCCGCGGAAATCGCCGTGCGGCCTTGCACGGGTCCGCTGCTGAGCCGGGCCATCTCGTCGCGGATGAGCGTGTAATCGAGCGACAGCGGGGCGTTGACGTCCGAGGTTGTGAAAGACGTGCCGCAGCCGATGCCGGCGCTTGAGTAGCTAACCAGCGCGCACTTCTCTTGTTGGTGGGTCGCCTCGAGCTCGTCGAGAAACGCCAGCACGGCCGTGTTGAGGGCCATCCAGCGACTATCTGGGTGAGGGACGCTGCACGCGCCGCCGGGGAGCGAGCCGCCGTTGATCGACTCCATCATCGAGCCGGAACGGTCGACGACGAGGCAGATGTCGCGATCCAACTGCGTGGACGTAGCGACGCTGACGGGCTGAAACTGCGTCACGCCCATCACCCGGCCGAGCAACAGGCCGACCGGCCCCGCGGCCGATGAGTTCGTGCGCCGCCCGCGGACCCGCACGGCGTTGAGCGTGGACCCGCCGGGCGAGAAGGCGAACCGCGACACGTCCGAAGCCTGGGCGCCGATGCCCAGGTCGATTTGGCCGTCGCGGACGATCAGGCCGGCGCCGGCGACCTTGTTGCGCAGCGCGGCGTCGCGGGCGGCGGCGCGGGCCGCCTTGTCGTCTTGCGTGAGACTGAGCGTCTTGGCGCCTGCGCGGGCGGCGGCGTCGGTCGCGGTGCGCAGCTCGGTGCGAGTCAACTGCATGTACGCAACGTCGACGGCGAAGGCCGCCATGAACAAGAAGACCGGCATGCAGATCGCAATCAGGACCAACATGCCGCCGCGGCGCGATCGGCGTTTTCGGTTCATTCGCATGGTGTGCTCGCAACGATGGTTGGGCAGAAAAAGCACGGCTTGGAACGGTTCGCTGGGGCTGATGCCGCTGAAAAGTGAATGGGCGCGTCTGCAGACGCCACCGCAACTGGCCGGTTCGCGCAAGTTTCCTCCCGCGCCGGCGTGGTTAATCGTTCCCGTCGGTCAAAACTCCTTCATCATCGTGGCCGAGGCGGACAGCGTCCTTCCGCGGAAGAAGCTGCCTGGAACCGCCGAGTTGCCATCGGCCGGCGCCGACACGGTGACCTGGACGTACTCGCCAGGCGCCAGCGTCTCGAAGTTCGGCGGGTTGATCGTGACGACGCCGCCCTGCACGCGGCGGTCGGCCAAAATGCCGTCGCAAACGGTCTCCACGTCGGCGGCGACGGCCCCCGGCTGCAGCGCCGTCCGTATGCCTTCGTAGGCGGCGACGGTCAGCGACTGCTTGAGGAAGATCATGGTGCACGCCTCGATCATGCCGAGCACCAGCAGGACAATGATGGGCAAGCAGACGGCCAACTCGGAAGCGGCGACCGCCCGTCGTTGCGAGCCCCGGCGCGAAGGTGGTTGACGACGCAGCATGGCGTACCTGGCGTGGAATTACTGGGCGCCATCGCCTCGACGGGATTGGTCTGCGATCGAAGCGTTAGTCCAGTGCCGGGGCCGTCGTAGGCGCTACCGGGCGACTGCGGGTTCCCCCAACGAATCTACGTCACTGCCGCTGGTAGTGCTGGGCGAGCCGCCCCGATCGCCGCGGAGGCGTTCGACCATGCGGTTGAAGTCGTCGGCCAGCTCTTGCCAGAAATCCATGTCGCGGAACTTCAGCGGTTGGAACTGCTCGCCGCTGGCCAGCGAACGAAACACGCCGCGGAGCCGGAAGATCGGACCGGCAAACCGGTGGCTCAGCTTGATCGTGTCGACGATGAACACCGGCAGCATGAAGAACAGCACCATCAGGAACGGTCCGTGCGTCCACCACAACTGGCGGACATGCACCTCCAGCGGGCGGAAGGGATCGCTCAGCACTTGGAGGCAGAAAGCCACGAGACTGGCCACGCCGATGAACGCAAACCAGTGAAGGACCATCCGGCGAACCAGGGCGCCTTGCACTTTCGCGTCGATAAACGTCTTCTTCCGTCCTGAATGAGACATGAGCTGTCACCTCGCGCGTGATGGGCCCTGAATCGCGGCCGTCGCCGCCGTGTATGATTAGCCGTCGGCCATGGGAGCAAGCGCTCATGGAAAGCCTAGTTCACCGCCGCCGGTCGATCGGTCGAACGCTCTGGCGGCATGCCGCGGCGAGATGCCGGGCGCGGGCGCTGGGTGGCGCAACCGGCATAATCGCGGCGACCGGTTCGCGGCTATTCGGCTTCGGCCGCCTGGTTGAGATGCAGCGCGGTGCGGCGGTGCAGTTCGAACACGGCCGCCTTGACGGCGGGGTATTCGGCCTGCCCGTCGAGCAGCGTTGCCAGCGGCTGCCACAGCTCCGCCGGCAAGTCGGAGGTCTCGGCATCGGCGCGCAGCGCGGCAGCCTGCTGCGCGACGCCGCTGAGCCGCGGCGAATAGGTCAGCAGCAAGAGGTGAGAACGAACGGCCAGGCGGGCCAGCGCAGCTTCGGCGGCGGTGAATCGCGACTGGCTTTCGCCTAGCAACGAGTCGGTCGCCGCGGTTCGCAGCATGGCGATGACGTCCGCTTCACGGTTGGCAGGCGCCGCGGCGGGAAGCGGCGGCAACTCCACGCCGAGTCGCCGGGCCGCGTCCACGGCCTCGGCGCGAATCGGCTCGTATCGGTTGGCGTCAATTTCTTTGGCGAACAGAGCCGCGGCGAAGCTCCACTTGCTCGCCGCCTGCCACACGAGCGACCGCTGCTGGGCGACCGGCAAAGGATCGGTCGCTGCGGCTTCCGGGGCGGTGGACAGGGCGTCTGGCTCTGCGGCCGCGGCCGGATCCGGCGGCTCCGTCGCTGGCGGCGTCTGGGCCATTTCCGGCGGCGTCGGCAGCACCGACTCGTCCTCGTGCGCGGGCCCGATCGCCGGAGTCGCGGCATCGTCCGGCAGCGATTCGACAAGCGACTCGGCGGCCGATGGCTCGCCGCCGGCGGGTTCTTGGGGGGCGTCGCCGGCCGGCGGCGGGGCGGCCGGGTCCGCGGTCGGCGCCGGGGGCGTCGCCTCGGCGCTCATGGCCGAGGGCGCGGCGGGCTGCAGGCTCGCGTGCGCGGGGCGGTCCGCCGGAGCTTCCGGCGGCGGTACGTAGCGGATCTCCTCCCAACAGCCGACCGACGCGGCACAGGCAGCCAGAATTAGGATTCGCCCAGGGGCCATGGCGCGGTTGAAGGTGATCGCGAATTGGCGGCAGCGGCGGTTTACGCTCGACAGCCGGCGGCGACCGGCAGCCAGCCGCCCTTCGTAACATCCAATCGCAATATACACCACGTCGCGGGCCGAAAGTCGTCGCCAGCAACCGCTCTGGCCAATTCGGCCGCGGAGCCGTAGGTTTCCTCTATGTCACACTCGTTGCAGTCTACGGCCATTGGCGACCGGGCGGCGCCCGACCGCAGTCGCCGCACGCTCGTGCTGGGACTCGCCGCGGCCGTATTGTGCTATCTGGCGCATCCGCCCGTGGGATGGAGCCTGCTGGCGTGGATTGGCCCGTCGCCGTGGCTGTACCTGGCATGCTTGCCGCGAATGCCGGGGCGACGGCCTTACGGGGCGGTCTGGGCTTCGGGCGTCGTTTATTGGCTGCTGACGATTCAATGGATCCGCCTACCCCATCCCGCCAACGCGCTGGGCCTGGTGCTGCTGGCGGCGTATTTGGGCGTCTACATCCTGGCGTTTGTCGCGATTACGCGCATCGCCGTCCATCGCTGGCGAATGCCGGTGTGGCTTGCCGGGTCGATCGCCTGGACGGGTTTGGAGTGGCTGCGAGCGCGGTTGTTGACCGGCTTCCTCATGGCGTCGCTGGCCCACACGCAAGTCCGCTGGCCGCACGTCATTCAGATTGCAGACATCTTCGGCGAGTATGGCGTGACGTTTCTCGTGGTGCTGGTGGCCGGGGCGATTGCCGAGGCGGCGTACCGGTTCGGCCATTCGTCGGCGTGGCCTGCATGGCGGCGGGCGCTGCCGCTGCTGCCGGCCGCGGTGTGCGTCGGCCTCGCCGTCGGCTATGCGCGGTTGCGGATCGACGCACTTGAGTCGCAACAAACAGGCAACCAGCGCACGGCGACGATCGCGCTTATCCAGAGCGATATGCTTGCCGACTGGAAAGGGACGACCGAACGCGACATTGCCGCGATGCGGCAGATGTACGACCTCTCCCGCCAGGCAGTGCGCACTGCCAAGCAACCTGTGGACATCGTCATCTGGCCGGAGACGATGTACCGCGATCCGCTGCTGATAATCGATCCCGATCGCGGGCCGGCGGCCGGGGCGTTGCCGGCCGAGGTCGTGGAGGCCACGGCTAAAAACCTGGCCACGATGGCCGCCGACCTGAACGCCGCGCTGCTTTTGGGCATCGAACGCTTCAATACGCTGGCGGCCGAGAAGTCGGCGGCGACGCCGCACGGCTATCGCTTCGAAGCGTTCAACTCTTGCGTTTGCGTCGATCGCACAGGAGCGGTCGTCGGCACGTACGACAAGATGCACCTGCTGCCGTTCGGCGAGTTCATTCCGCTGGTCGACTGGCTGCCGGCGCTGCGAAACATCTCGCCGATCGCGGGCGGCTCGCTCGAGGGGGCGCATCCGGCGGCGTTCGAGGTGGACGGCGTCTCTTATTGTCCGAACATCTGCTACGAGACCGTGCTGCCGCATCTCATTCGCCGGCAGGTTGTGGAACTGATCGGCCGCAGTCGCTGGCCGGACGTGTTGGTGAACCTAACGAACGACGCCTGGTACTGGGGCTCCAGCGAGCTGGACATGCACCTGGCCAGCGGCGTGTTCCGCGCCGTGGAAATGCGGCTGCCACTGGTGGTGGCGGCCAACCGAGGGCTGTCGGCCTACGTGGATTACCGGGGCCGCATTGTACAAGTGACCGAGCGCGACCGGGCGGCGTGTCTGGTGGCGGAGGTGGAGTTGCCGCCGCGGCGTCTGTATCCCTCGCACTTCGCCAGGTACGGCGACTGGTTCGCGCTGGCATGTCTGGTATGCTGCGGGATTACAGTCGTCGCATCGACCGTAGCCGCGGCTCAACGAGCCGCCGGAGCGCCGAGAGAAGTGCACCGCGAATGACCGGTGGAGTGGACCGGTTTGACGACGGCCTGATCGGCGTAGCGTGCGGCTTGGGACGATGGAGCGTATTTTTGAGGGGGCGCTCCGGCGGCTCGTTGAGCCGCGGCTTGCTTAGCCCCGAACCCCGACACTTGACACCTGAACCCTTTCCGCCTGTATGCCTGTCGTCCTTCAATTGCTCGACGCCCACAAGCGCTATGGCGACCAGCTCCTGCTCGACGGCGCCAGTTGTGCGCTGGCCGACGACCAGAAGGTCGGGCTGATCGGCCGCAACGGCGCCGGCAAGAGCACGCTTTGCCGGATACTTCTCGGCGACGAAGAGCTAGACGCGGGCGAAGTGATTCGCGGCAAGAAATTGCGGCTGGGGTACCTGCGGCAGCACGACCCGTTTCTCGACCAGGAAACGGTCGTCGACTTCCTGATGCGCGACAGCGGCGAGCCCGACTGGCGCTGCGGCGAGATTGCGTGGCAGTTTCAGTTGCCCGACGCGATGCTGCATCAGCCGGTGCGTTCGCTTTCCGGAGGCTGGCAAACCCGCGTGAAACTGGCCGCGCTGCTGCTGCATGACCCCAATCTGCTGGTGCTCGACGAGCCGACGAACTTTCTTGATCTTCGCACCCAGATGCTCCTGGAGGAGTTCTTGCGAAGCTTCAAGGGGGGCATCCTGGTCGTGTCGCATGATCGGTCGTTTCTGAAGCGGACCTGCACGCACACGTTGGAGCTGTCGCGGGGCCGGTTGCAGATGTTCCCCGGCGACGTCGACGCGTACCTGGCGAACATCGAGGAGCGCCGCGAGCACGATCGCCGCCTCAACGCCGCGACCATGGCCAAGCGCAAGCAACTGGAGACGTTCATCGCCAAGAATCGCGCTAACGCCAACACGGCCAGCCAGGCCCGCAGCAAGGCCAAGCAACTTGAAAAACTCACGCTCGTCGAGGTCGTCGGCGAAGAGGCGACCGTGCGATTCAGCTTCCCCGATGTGCAGCCGCGTCAAGGGACGGCGCTGCGGACCGAGCGGATGTCGATCGGCTACCCGGAGCGCGACGTGGCCGACGACGTCACGTTGGAGATCGAGCACGGCTGGCGCGTCGGCGTCGTGGGCGACAACGGCCAGGGGAAGACGACTTTTCTGCGGACGATCTGCGGTTCGCTCGAGCCGAAAGCGGGCCGCCTGAAGTGGGGTTACGGCTGCCAGGTGGGCGTCTACGCCCAGCACGTGTACACCACGCTGCCGGAGGAGAAAACGGTCGAGGATTACCTGCACTACCAGGCGGCGCCGGGGACCACGTCCCAGCAAATCAAAGACGTCGCCGGCAGCTTTCTGTTCCGAGGCGAACTGATCGAAAAGAAGATTCGCGTCCTCAGCGGCGGCGAACGGGCCCGGCTGGTGCTGGCCGGGCTGCTGCTGGAGCAACACAACGTGCTGGTGCTCGACGAACCGGGCAACCACCTGGACGTCGAGACGGTCGAAGCCCTCGCCGAAGCGCTGCGGCGCTACAAGGGGACGGTGGTGTTCACCAGTCACGATCGGCACTTCATGCAACGGGTCTCGACGGCGGTCATCGAAGTGGCCGGCGGCCGCGTCGCCAGCTATCCCGGCAGCTACGAGGACTACGTCTATCGCGTCCACAAGGAGCTGCAAGCCGGCTTGCGGGCCGAACACGCGACCTACAACGCCGGCCACTCGTCGAAGCCTGGCGCCGCCCGTGAAGCGCCTCAATCGGCCGCCGGCGCGTTGGCGCCGGCCAAGCGGCTCTCCGGGCGCGAGGAGCGCGACCTGGAAAAGCGGCTCCGCTCGCTCGAACGCAAGATTGCCAAGCTGGATGAAGAGAATAAGGAACTGAGCGCGAGGCTGATGGAAGCGACCGACGCGGGCGAATCAAAGCGAATCCGCGAGCGACTGGCGAGCCTCAGCGAAGAAATCCAATCGCTCGAACACGAGTGGCTGCAGGCCAGCGGCGACCTCGGATAAACGGAGCGGCGCTTCCTGCGTAGGAGATCAACAATTCTAACCGGCGACGCTGCCCCAGATGCCCACGACGGCCGGCAAATAAGACCGCACGTCCCAGCGGCCGGATAGTTGTCCGAAATCGAACTTCTCGTCCGCCTCGACGACGCAGATGCTGTCCGCCGGCGCGTAATGCGTGAGGGCCGAGATGAGCTCCAGCATTTCCGGCCGGCGATCGGTAAAGAAGGCGTAGGGCGGACTGCAGAAGACGAGCCAGGGGAAAGCGGAAAGCGGAAGGCGGAAAGCGGAACCGGGTGCAAGCGCCGCCCCGTCAGCGTTCCGTTCTCCGCTTGCCGCGTTCGGCAGTTCCCGCTTGGCCCAGACAAAGGCGCTGGTCGTCAGCAGCGTCGTTTGCTCGTCGACGCCGAGCGATTTGACGTTTTCTTCGATGACGCGGGCTGTGGGGACGTGCCGCTCGATGAACACGGCGTGGGCCGCGCCGCGGCTGAGGGCTTCCAGCCCCAGGGCGCCGGTGCCGGCGAAGAGGTCAATCGCCAAGCGGCCCTCGGAGCCGATGCTAATGAGGTTGAAGATGGCTTCGCGCACGCGGTGCTTCATGGGCCGCGTCACCGGTTCGTCGCCGACGCGGAAGGGTTCGTACTTGAGTTTTCGACCCCGGAACCGCCCGCCGATGATTCGCAGCTCCGTGGCATCGCTCGGCGCTTCGGCCGTACGCCGTTTGGGTTTCGCCATGCGTGAATCCTGAGAGGAAGCCGGCAGACGGCGGCGCTTCGGGGCCATTTTGAAGAACGCCTCGGTTTGGCGCGTGTCGGCGCTGCAGCCTCGACCTGGCTAGGTCGAAGCTAGCGCCGGGGCGCCGGCGTCAGTCCCTGGACTGGCGGTCCTGCCGCAAGCCGCAGGGATGTGTTAGGCTTGAACACTTGTTCGTCGCTGCCGTATGGGAACTAGACCCCGAGGTTTCACGATATGTCAAGGATCGCTTTCGTCTGGCTGCTTGTATTGGTGCTGTCGGTGCGGATGGCCGTCGCTCAGGATTCCGCGGCTGCCGGAGACCCGTCGGCCGCTCCGGCGGCGCAGCAGTCGGCGGACGCTGCGGCATCGCCGTCGAGCGAGGCTGCGGCGCCGGGGGCCGCCCCGGTGGCACAGGCCCCAGCCCCGTCGCCGGAGGCCGTAGCCGCCCGCGAGGCCTTCGACGCCCTCCACCGCCAGTGGATCGACGCGACTTCGCAGATCAAGGCGCTCCAGCAGCAACGGCAGAATGCCGGCGACGACCAAAAAGCCGAGCTCGATAAGCAACTTAGCGAGCTGTACGCCAAGGCCCAGGAGCTTGTCGAGCAGATCAGCGACGCCGGCGTCGCCGTATACAAGGCCGATCCCAAGGCCTATCCCGACGTCAACCAGGCGCTCATCTACATCGCCCAGTTCCACCTTACTGGCGGCAGTCCCGGCGGCGACGGCGGCGACCAGTACGAAAAGGCGCTCAAGCTGATTCGCGGGCTGATCGACGCCGGGGCCGCGAGCGAATATCCGCAGCTTTACTTGTGGGGCGCCATCGCGGCTTACTCGACCGGCGAATTCGATCTGGCCGAGCAGTATTTCGCCAAGGCCGGCCAGCACGAAGGTCTCACCGGCGGATTGTCCGATCACTTGGTGCAGAACGCCGCTCAATTCCAGGAGAACCTGCCGACGATTCGCAAGGCGTGGGAAAAGGAGCAAGCGATTCGCGAGGCCGAGGCGAAGGCCGACGACCTGCCGCGGGTGAAGCTCACCACGACTAAGGGGGAGATTGTCATCGAGCTGTTCGAGAACGAGGCGCCGCAATCGGTCGCCAACTTCATTAGCCTGGTCAAGCAGGGCTATTACGACGGCGTGGCGTTTCACCGGGTCATTCCCGGCTTCATGGCCCAGGGGGGCGATCCGCAGGGCACCGGCATGGGCGGGCCCGGCTATACGATTCGCGACGAGCAGAAGGCCGCCAATGCTCGCCGGCACTTCCGCGGCAGTTTAAGCATGGCCAACACGGGCCAGCCGAATTCGGGCGGGTCGCAGTTCTTTCTCACGTTCGTGCCGACGTCGTTCCTCGACGGCCGCCACGCGGTGTTCGGCCGCGTCCTGGAAGGGATGGACGTCGCCGCCTCGCTCAAGCGAGGCGAGCCGCCCCGCGGGCCGGATAAGATCATCAAGGCGGAGGTGCTCCGCGACCGGGGCCACGCGTACGAGTTCGAGAAGATCCCGGAGCGGTAAGGAACTTATTTGGCCGTGCTGCCGTCGACGGATACGATGTAGTGTCGCTCTCCTGAGGCGTTTCGGAGCATTCCAAGTTAGAGCACAGCCATCGAATTGCGGTAACCGATCAAGGCGTAATCATACCTAAGGCGTGGTTTGGCTCCGCGTCCGAAGTGGAGCTGCGGCAAGAGAATGGGCGGCTCGTGCTTTCGCCTGTGCCATCAATCCCAGACGACGAGGCGGCAGCATTTGACCCGTGGAAATGGGGCGCCGAGGCGGCCGACTTGGGATCACCGATGCATCGGTAAACCTCGACGAGTACGTCTATGGCGACCCCCACGGACTGCGCGACTGAAGGTCGCATTTCTCGACAGTAGTTTCATTATTGCCCTGCACTCCGCACGAGATCAGTTTCACCCCACGGCAGTACAGTGCTGGCGCGAACTGCATCCCAGGCCCAGGCTGATAGCCGCCGCTTTTGTTCTTGACGAGGTCGTGTCTCTATTGCGACGCCAGGACAGCCATGCACTGGCCGTCAAAGTCGGCGAAGACATGCTCCGCAGCCGATCGGTTCGCCTGATTCATGTCGATGACAAGCTGTTGGATGAGGGATGGCGGTATTTCGTTCGGCATGACGACAAGCAATACTCGCTCACCGATTGCATCTCGTTTGTGGTGATGGAGCAGCGCGGCTTGCGTCAGGCGCCGACGTTCGATCGCCATTTCGCGCAGGCCGGTTTCGAGTGCCTGCCGCGTTGACGACCGCTGCCTTCCGCGCGCTCCCTACCGGCGCGGTCGGCGCCGTTCTTCGCCGCTTCCCGCAACGTAGGCCGGCCGGTTCGCGAGTTCTTCCAGCCCACGGGCTTTAGAAGGGCCCTTTTCGGGTGCAAGTCGCACTTTGTTTTTGCGCGGCGGTGTGGTAGCAACGGCAGCGGGGGAGTCGCTTGGGGCGTTGTTTCCAGAATCGGCGGAGGACATTG
>QEVI01000047.1 GCA_003576855.1 Planctomycetota bacterium | reverse complement strand
ACCCGACCCCCGACCCCCGACACCCGACCCCCGACCCCCGACACCCGACCCCCGACCCCCGACACCCGACACCCGACCCCCGACCCCCGACCCCCGACCCCCGACACCCTGCCATGCCCCACACCGCGGACGCCGTCGCCGACGGACACATCATTGAAAAACTGGCTTCGGCGCTCGACCGCATTCGCGAACAATTGGCCCAGGTGATCGTGGGACAGGACGCGGTGGTCGAACAACTTCTGATTAGCCTCTTCAGCCGCGGCCATTGCATGCTCGAAGGCGTCCCGGGGCTGGCCAAGACGCTGCTCATCAGCACCCTGGCGCGAACGCTCAATCTTTCGTTCAGCCGCATCCAGTTCACGCCCGACTTGATGCCCGCCGACATCACCGGGACCGACATCATCGAAGAGAACCGCTCCACCGGGCAGCGGGAATTGCGGTTCCTCGAAGGTCCGCTGTTCTCGAACGTGATCCTGGCGGACGAGATCAATCGCACGCCGCCCAAGACGCAAGCCGCGCTCTTGGAGGCGATGCAGGAGCGGCAGGTCACCGTCGGCCGAGTCCGCCATCAGCTCAGCGATCCGTTTTTCGTGCTGGCCACGCAAAACCCGATCGAACAGGAGGGAACCTACCCGCTGCCGGAGGCCCAGCAAGACCGGTTCATGTTCAAGGTGCTGGTGACCTACCCGAGCTTTCAGGAGGAGTTCGAAGTCGCTCGGCGGACCACGGCGGCCATGACCGACGGCGTGCAAGCGGTCATCTCGCCGGAAGAAATCCTCATGCTGCAGCGACTGGTGCGCGACGTGCCGGCGAGCGATCACGTCATCCGTTACACGCTCACCCTGGTGCGGCAAACGCGGGTCGGCGAGCCGGGCGTGCCCGATTTCGTGGCGGACCAGCTCGCCTGGGGCGCGGGCCCGCGAGCCGTGCAGTACCTCATCCTGGGCGCCAAGGCCCGGGCGCTGTTCCACCGCCGCACGCATGTTACCGTCGATGACATCCAGGCGCTCGCCAAGCCCGTGTTGCGGCACCGCATCGTGGTGAACTTCGCCGCCGAGAGCGACGGCGTCTCGCCCGACGACATCGTCGATCGGCTGCTCCAGTCCACCCCGGCCCGCGAGGATGAATTGGCCAATGACGCCCGATTCAAAGCGATTCTTGCATCCTGAAGCGATTCGGCGCATCGGGCGGCTGGAGATTCGCGCGCGGCACGTCGTCGACGGGTTCATGAGCGGGATGCACCGCAGCCCGTACTTCGGCCGATCCATCGAGTTCCTCCAGCATCGCCAGTACTCGCCGGGCGACGACCTGCGGTTCGTCGACTGGAAGGCCTGGGCCAAGCAGGACCGGCTGTACGTAAAACAGTTCGAGGAAGACGCCAGCATGCGCTGCCTGCTGCTGGTGGACGTCTCGCGGAGCATGCAGTACGGCCGGGGCCCGCTCAACAAGTACGAATACGCGGCGACGGCGGCCGCGAGCCTGGCCTACCTGCTGCTGCGCCAGCACGACGCGGTCGGCTGCATCGCGTTCGACGAACAGGTGCGGGCCCGCACGCCGCTGCGGAGCACGCAGGCGCACCTGAGCTCGATCGTGCAGACGCTCGACGCCAACCCGCCGCGAGCGAAGACCGATCCCGGCGGCGTGTTCCGGAGCATCGCCGAAGAGAATTTTCGCCGCGGCCTGGTGATCGTGCTGTCGGACCTGTTGGGCGACGTGCCGTCGACGCTCCGCGGGCTGCGGCTGCTTAGGCAGCGGGGCCACGACGTGCTGGTCCTCCATATCATGGACGACGACGAACTGGACTTCCCGTTCGACGGCCCGACGCGGTTCGAGGGATTGGAGCTGGCCAACCACATGAACTGCAATCCCCGCGCCCTGCGCGAAGGCTATCTCGCCGCGCTGGAGCGGTTCGTGTCGGGCCTGCGTCACGGCGCCGCCCGCGACGGCATCGACTACGAGCTGATTCGCACGAGCCAACCCATGGACGCGGCGTTGGCGGCGTTTCTCAGTCGCCGCTTAGCCGTGAGGAAATAGCGCGGGTCGCCGCCAAGAGTTGCCGCGAAGAGGCTCAAAAAGACGCAAGAAGAATCGAGGGGAACGATAGGGAATTGGTGCGTTGTGTTCCGTAGGAATGTTATTGTGGGAGGCGTCTTTGAGGTCGATAACGGTTGGTCTACCGCGGCAAAATCGGCGTCGGAGACGCCTCCCACCAGGGACTTGCTAGGGCAGGCGCGTTGTTTTTTTGGCTTACCCGAAGTCCGTGCGGAGCGATTATTATCCGGATGCAGTCGCGTGGCATAAACCGCGGCAATCGTGAGCTGCGCAACAAGTTCTTGTTTAGAACGCCTGCCCCGTTCGCCGCATCAGTCGCCGTGTTTGGCTTGTTTTTGCGCCTCTTGTGCCTCTTTGCGGCAATCCATACCGGCCGCCGATAAATGTCCTTCCTGTTCCAATCACTGCTGACCATCGGCCTGCCGCTCATCGGGCTGCCGCTGTTGATCCACCTGATCAACCTGCGGCGGCGGCAGCGCATCGAGTGGGCGGCGATGGATTTCCTGCTGGAAAGCCAGAAGCGGAACAAAACCTGGGTCGTCCTGAAGCAGTTCATGCTGCTGCTGTTGCGAACGGCCGCCGTCGCCCTGGCGGTGTTCATGCTGGCCGGACCGGTCGTCCGCTCCGGTTGGGCCAGCCTGTTCGGTCGCGGCATGACGCACCACCTCATTTTGCTGGACGACAGCTATTCGATGTCCGACCGCTGGGAGGAAAGCTCCGCGCTGGAGGAAGCGAAGCGGGCCGTGATGCGAATTCTCGACCAGGCTCGCGGCCGCGCGGATAACCAGGCGGTCACGCTGCTGCTGTTCTCCGAGGCCAGCCGCATGGCCGCCGGCAGCGGCGCGACGATCGACCGCCGGCCCCTCGACGCCGAGGCGATGACGGAGCTGGAGCGGTATCTCAGCCGGCTACTGCCCTCCGAAACCGGCGCCGGCCCCGTCGAAGCCCTGCAGGCCGCGACCCGCCTGCCGGAGCCGGCCGTCGATGAAACCCGCATTGCGTACCTGGTGTCGGACTTCCGCCGCCCGCAGTGGCAGAAACAGGCGGCGCTGCGGCAACTCACCAGCCGCCTGCGGCAGCGCTCGGCCAAGCTGCTGCTGGTGCAGAGCGTTTATGCCGAGAGGCCGAACTTGGCCGTCACGCGCCTGGCGCCTGAGTCCGGCATTCGGGCCGCGGGCGTGGAGACGCCCATGGAAGTCGCCGTCGCCAACTACGGCGCCGCGGCCGTCCATGCCGTAACAATCAACATCGAACAAGACGGCGCCCGACTGCCCGCGGTGGCGATCGACGAAATCCCGGCCGGCGAAGAAGCCACGGGTCGCTTCCGGGTGACGTTCCCCGAGGCGGGTTCGCATCAAATCGCCGCCAGCCTGGAAAGCGACGCGGTCGAGGCCGACAACGTCCGCTACTTCGCCGCGGAGATCCCGCCGACGTTTCCGGTGCTGCTTGTCGACGGCTCGGCCGAGGGAGACGACGGCTACTTCCTGCGGACGGCCTTGAGCCCGGGCGGCCGCAATCGGGGCGGCTGGAGCCCGCAAGTCGAACCGCCGAGCTTTCTCCGCCAGCACGAACGGCTGGCGGACTTCGCCGCGATTTGCCTGCTCGACGTCCCGCGGCTCGACGATCCGGAGATCGCCGCCCTGGAGGCTTACGTTGGGGACGGCGGCGGGCTGGCGCTGTTCCTCGGCGACCGAGTGCAGCGCGACTTTTACAATCAGAGCCTGTACCGCAACGGCGCCGGGCTGTTGCCCGCGCCGCTCGATGTGCCGACGCAGCTTCTGGTCGACAGCCAGGCCGCGGCCGACGTCCAGGTGACCGATCATCCGGTGTTCGACGTCTTCGCGGGCCAGCGGAACAGCTTCCTCAACGTCGCGAAGTTCAACTTCTACCACGCGATCGACCCGCAGTGGACGCAGCCCGAGTCGGGCGAAGTCCGCACGATCGCCCGGCTCCGCAACGGCGCGCCCCTTTCGCTGGAAAAGAAACTCGGCGCGGGGCGGGTGATCGCGCACCTGGCCAAACTCTCGCCGCGGCCGACCGAGCTGGGCGCCTGGAGCAACTGGGCGATCAACCCCGTGTTTCCCGTGTATGCCAACGAGCTCATCGGGTATCTTTCCGCCGCGCGGCGGCGGTTCGATGTGCAGGAGATCAACCAGCCGACTACCATTTCGGTTCCGGAGGCGGAATATCAGCCCGATGCGCGGGTCCGCCCGCCGCGGAACACGGGCGGCGGCGCCACAGTCGCCGCAACGGCGAAGAACGGCCAGCTTACCATCACAGCCCCCGATAAACCGCGCAGCGGCGTCTGGGCGTTCGATCTCAAAACGCGCGACGGCAAGGAGCAGACCAAGCTGGTGGCGGTGAATGTCCCGGTCGGCGAGGGACGGCTGCAAATCGCCGATCGCGAGGCGCTGGCCGAGGCCCTCCGCGGCATCGACTACCAGTACGCCCTGGCATCGGAATTCGACGAAGCGCACGACGACCTGGCCGGGTTTCGGCTTGCCGACACGCTGCTGTACATGCTCGCCGGTGCGCTGATCATCGAGCAGCTTGTCGCCGTCTCGGCAAGCTACCACCCCGCTGGCGGCAGGAGGTCTGCATGACGCCGCTGCCGCTCACGCTGGAACCGCTGCTGGCGCAGGCGTCCGTCCCTGCCGCCGCGCCAGGCTCGCCGCGGATCGGTACGCCGCTGGTGAGCTACCGCTTCGGGCGGCTGGAGCAGTTCGACGATCCGCGCCTGCTCTGGGCGGGCGTCGCCGTCGCGGCGCTGCTGCTGGCCCTGTTCGTCGCCTGGCAGTACCGCCGCGAGTCGAGCGCCCTGCCCCGCTGGACCAGCGTGGTGCTGGCCGGCCTGCGGCTGACGGCGTTTGCCGGTGCGATTGTCTTCTTCCTTTCGCCGCTGAAGCGTACGGACCAACAGGTGGTCACCGAATCTCGCGTCGCCGTGCTGGTGGACGCCAGCCAAAGCATGGCCGTCGAAGATGAAACGCTCGACGATGAAACCGGACTGGCCCGCAGCGACGCCGTGCTGAGGGCGCTGCGCGACAAGCCGCTGATCGACCGGCTGCGCCAGCAGCATGACGTAACGGTCGTGGCGTTCGGCAGCGACATCAAGCGCATCGCCCACTGGAAACGCCGCGGAGCGCCCCAGGCCGATCGCGAAAGCGCGCGCGGCGACGACGAGGCGCCCGGGCCCGACCTCGCCGAAGCGCTCCGGCCAATTGGCCCGGAGACGCGGTTGGGCGATGCGCTGGCCGCGATGCTCGCCGATCGCGCCGGCGGCCCGTTGGCAGGCATATTCGCGTTGTCCGACGGCGGTCAGAACCTGGGCGTCGAGCCGCTTGCCGTCGCCGACGAGGCGCTGGCGGCGAAGGTTCCGATCGTCACGGTCGGCCTCGGATCGACGGCGCCGCGGCGCAATGTGCGGATCCAGGAACTGATCGCGCCGGCTCGCGTGTATCCCGACGACAAAGCCGTCATCCGCGCCCTGGTTCAAAGTGAAGGCTACGCCGGCCGGACGTTCACCGTCGAGTTCTTCGCCCGCGAGGCGACGAGCGAATCCGGAGCGACCGATGCTGCTCAAGCCGGGGGAGTGGGCGACCGCCTTGGTCAGGTCGAGGTGGCCGTCGCCGCTGACGGCCAGACGGCGCTGGCGGAGCTGAGCATCGAACCCGCCAAGATTGGGCGTTTGGAACTGCGGGCGCGAGTCGCCGCGCCTGCCGACGACCAATACGCCGAGGACAACGAGCGCGCCGCGGAGGTGGAGGTCGTCGAAGACAACACACGCGTCCTGCTGGTGGCCAGCGGGGCGACGCGCGACTACCGCTTTCTCCGCGACCAACTCCGCCGCGATCCGCACGCCGACGTCGACGTCTGGCTGCAGCTATCTCCGCCGGGGATCTCGCAGGACGCGGACCGCATTCGGCCGTCGTTTCCTTCCTCCAAGGAGGACCTTTACCAGTACGATTGCATTGTGGCGTTTGATCCGAATTGGACCCAGCTCGACGCAGCGCAGGCGGACCTGCTGGAAAAGTGGGTCGCCGAAGACGCCGGCGGCATGATCGTCGTGGCGGGGCCAGTGCATACGTCGGCGTGGGTCCAAAGCCCCGAACATGCGAAGATCCGCGCGCTGTATCCCGTTGAATTTCAACGCCGCCTGACGTTGCTCGACGACGGCCTGTATGGGTCCAAGACCGCCTGGCCCATCGAATTCACGCGCGAGGGGCTCGAGGCCGACTTCCTCTGGCTGGGCGACACGCCCGAAGAGAACCGCGCCCGCTGGAAAGAGTTCCCCGGCGTGTTCGGCGCCTACGCGGTGAAAGGCGCCAAGCCGGGCGCCCAGGTGTACGCTCGCTACAGCGACCCGGAGGCGGGTCTCTCGGCCGAACGACCGGTGTACTTCGCCGACCATTTCTACGGCGCCGGCCGCGTGTTCTATATGGGCAGCGGCGAGCTGTGGCGGCTGCGAAATCTCGATCCGGGCTATTTCGAGCGGCTGTACACGCAGCTCGTTCGCCACGTCAGCCAAGGTCGGCTGCTACGAGGCGCCTCGACAGGCCGCCTGTTGGTGGAGCGCGACCGGTACTTCATTGGCGACACGGCCGTGATTCGCGCCCAGCTAAACACCGCCAGCCGCGAGCCGTACGTCGCGCCGCACGTCATGGCGCGGTTGACGCCGCCGAGCCGCGGCGACGACGAGGGCGGCCGCCCGGCGGTTACGAACGTTAAACTGACCGCCGACGCGACGCGCCCTGGGAACTTCGTGGGCCAGTTCATCGTCGCATCTCAGGGGACGTATCGCATTGAGCTTCAGGCCCCCGACGCGCCCGAGGAGCTTTTGGTCAAGCGCATCAGCGCGACGGTTCCCGATTTGGAATTCGCCGATACGCGCCGCAATGAAACGTTGCTAAAAGCGCTCGCCGCCCGCTCAGGAGGCCGGTATTACCCAAGCCTGCGCGAGGCGGTTGAACCGGCCGACGGAGCCACCCCGGCGGCCGAACTGATAACCAGCCGCGCGGAAACCAGAATCCTCCGCGGCAAGCCGGACGATCGATTCAGCGAGACGCTCAATCGGTCGCTGCTGGGCGTCATTTGCGGCGCCCTGGGATTGGAGTGGCTGCTGCGACGCCTCATGAAACTGGCATAGCAAGTCGCCTTGGCGATCAAGGCGCCGTTCGCCGAGGTCGGCGGTAGAGAAACTGCAAGCGATTGAAGCCTCCGCCGGCATCGGCGGTTATTACCAAGACGAAACGCCATGTCCGCCGCGGCCTTCCCCTTCGAAGTACCTCGCCCCGTCGCGCAAAAGGTCGCGCGATTGCGGCTGCTGGTGCGGCTATACAGCCTTGCCGAAGGCTTGTGCGCCATGGCCATCGTCCTGGGCGCGGGCTTCTGGCTGGGACTGGCGATCGACTGGATGCTCGAACCGCGGCCAGCAGTGCGCGTCGCCCTGATCGCCGCCGTCGCCCTGGCGTGCGCGTATGCGGCGTGGCGATACATCGTGCGGCGATTCCTGGTCCGCCTGCCGGCCGATAGCCTCGCGCTGCTGGTCGAGCGGCAATACCCCGAACTGGACGAAGGCCTGGTGACGACGATCCAAGCCGCGAACTGGGACGACGCCGCTCCCTCGCGCCGTGCCACCCTAGCCGCTAGCCCCGACCTAGCCGCTAGCCCCGACCTAGCTAGGTCGGGGCTGGAATTGGAGAACGCCTCGCTCGCCGCACCTGCCGCCTCCTCGACCTACGGCGCGACCTACGGCCGAGCGCTCATCGACGCCACGAGCCGCCGCGCCGCGGCGGCCATGCCGAAGGTCGAACTCCGCCGCGTGTTCGACATGCGACCGCTCGCCCGCAAAGGCGCCGCCGCGCTGCTGCTCTTCTCGGCCATGGCCGTGTTGGCCCTCGCCCAGCGGGAGACGTTCGCCTTTTACCTCGATCGCCTCCGGCTCAGCGACGAGCCCTGGCCCCGGCGGGTTCGTCTCACCGTAGTCGGCTTTGAGGACCGCGAGGCATCGGCCCCTGTCAATGTCGCTCGCGGCGACGAGTACGAGCTCGTCGTGTTGGCCTCGATTATCGACGGCCACCAGGCGCCGGCCGAGGTTGACGTCCGTTGGCGGCGACCCGCCGACGGCGGCCGCGGCAGCGGACCGATGTTGCGGATCGGCAGCGCCGCGGCCGGCCGCGATGTGGCCCAGCAGTTCTCCTACGCCTTCAAGATCGCCAGCGACATCGAGTTCGACGTCCTCGGCGGCGACGACCGCATCTACAACCTGCGGCTGCGCGCGGTCGAGCGTCCGGCCATTACCCGCGTTTGGCTCGATATCTCCTACCCCGGGTACATGGATCGCGATCCCCGCTCCGTCGCCGTGAGCGGGCGAGCCGAACTACCCGAAGGCGCCGAGGCCCTGTGCCGCGTCGAGGTGAACAAGCCGCTGACGTCGGCCGAGGTGCACGACCTTTCGGAGCAGGTCGACTTGCCCGCGACTATCTCCGCCGATGGATCGCGGCAGTTCAGCTTCGCCGTGCCGCCCAGCCGGGTGGATCGCGTCTTTACGATCGCGCTGCGCGACGTCGACGGCGTCGAGAATCGCGAGCCGTTCCGTTTGCCCGTATCGGTCCTCCTCGACGAGCCGCCCGAAGCGGCGATTCAGCTCCGCGGCATCGGCTCGGCGGTTACGCCGCAAGCCCGCATTCCCTTTAGCGGCCGGATTCGCGACGATTATGGGCTGCGGGAAGCGTGGTTCGAGCACCGCATCGACGAGGGCGAGCCCCAGCGGCGGCCGCTGCAGACGCAGCCGGAGGGCATGGTCGAGCTGCGCATGACCGAACCGTTCGACCTGTCGGAAGCCGACCTGCAGTCCCGGCGGCCGCGCGTCGCGGTCGAGCCGGGGCAAAAGCTGACCCTGGAAGTTCGCGCGAGCGACGCCTACGACCTGGGCGACATGCCGCACACCGGCGGGAGCCAGCGCTTCGTCCTGAATATCGTGACGCCTTCGGAGCTGCGAGCGATCCTGGAAAAACGGGAACTCGGCCTGCGGCAGCGGTTTGAGGCGGTGTACGAGAAAATGGTCGGCGTCCGCGACTTGCTCCGCCGCATTGATCTTGCCGCGGCGCCCCGCCCCGCCGAGGATGATCCCGGGCGCGGCGCTGATCGACCCGCCGGCGCAGCGCCGGCGCTCGCGGCTGAGCGCGACCGCGCGCGGGTCGGCGGGGCTAGGCAAAGCGCCCTGCAGCTCGCCGCGGAAACGACGGGCGTCGCCGAGGGTTTTGAAGACATTGTCGCCGAACTGGTGAACAACCGGGTCGACACGGAAGAGCTTCGCGAACGACTGGAACAGGGCATCGCGGAGCCGCTCCACGAAATTGGCGGCCCCATGCTGGCGAGGTTAGACCAGCGCTTGGCGGCCCTCGAGGCGTCGCTCGAAGCCGGACCCGCTCAGGCCGCAGATCCGTTAACAGCGGTGCAGTCGGACGCCGAGGAAGTGGCCGACGCCATGAAGGCCGTGCTCGATCGAATGCTAGAGCTTGAAAGTTACAATGAACTGGTAGAAATGCTCCGCGGGATCGTGGCCGACCAGCAGAAGCTCAAAGAGCAAACGCAGCGCGAGCAGCGCCAGCGACTTCGAAGCCTGTTGGACGACTGACGCCGCGCTTGCCGGAGTACGCATCCGCGCGATGCGACTGGCAGCGCTTGGCGGCCGGAGGTGCAACCATGTTACCACGCTCGATTAGGAATTCGTCGCGGGCCGTCTCGTGGTCGGTCGGTCTGATGCTGTTCGCTGCGGCGCCCCAGCAGGTCGCGGCCCAAGCGCCGCCGCCTGCGGCCGCAGGCGCCGCGGAGCCGACGGCCGAGGTCCCCTCAAGCGGCGACGCCAGCCTCGCTCAGAGCGAAGCCCAACTGAAGCAGCGGTACGATCGCCTGGAATTGCTGGCAAGCCGGCTGGGCGAGTTGTCCGCCGCGACCCAGCCCCGCCGCGCCGCCCTGTTGCGGGAGCTCATCTCGCAGAGTCGCGGTCGCGACGTCGCCGGCCAGTTCGATCGCGTCATCGAAGCAATGGAGCAAGAAAGTTACTCGACCGCGCTGGAGCGACAGAACGCGCTGGAAGCGGATCTCCAAAAACTGCTGGACCTGCTCTTGCAAGAAGATCGCGATCGCCAAATCGAATCCCAGCGGAAGCGGATCAGTCGCTATTTGCAAGACCTCAACCGCCTCATTCGGTTGCAGCGAGGGGTCAAGGCTCGCACCGACGCCGGCGACGATGCGGCCCGGCTCGCCGAAGACCAACAGCGGGTCGGCCAGCGCACCAAGCAGCTTGGCGATGAGATCGAGGAAAACGAGAACTCGCCGGCCCCCGCGCGATCGCCAGACGCCGGCCAGGAGACCAAGCCGTCCCCCGGCGGCGACCCTTCGTCGTCGCCGCCAGAACCGATGCCCGGTGAGCCGGACGGGGCGGAGACGAAGCCGCAACCGGGCTCGCCCGGTCAGCCTCAGCCGCAGTCGCCGTCGCCAGAGGCGAATCCTGGATCGCCGGCCGGCGAGCCGTCCGACCAGCAGACTCCGCAACCGGGGCCGCCCCAATCGCCGCCCAATCAGCCGCCGCAGACGACGCCCATCGAGCGCGCCGCCGAGCGGCTCCGGCAAGCACAGCTGCGGATGGAGCAGGCGAAGCAGCGGCTCGAGCAGGCCCAGCGCGACGGCGCCGCCGACGAGCAGACGAAGGCGGTCGAGCAACTGGAGCAGGCCAAGGCGGAGCTCGAGCGAATCCTTCGCCAACTTCGCGAAGAAGAATTAGAACGAATGCTGGCGACGCTCGAAGCCCGTTTCCGCAAGATGCTCGACGCGCAGATTGAGGTCTACGACGAAACCAAGAAGCTCGACGCCGCAGCGAACAAGGCGCCGGCCCACGAACTGGAGATTGCCGGCAGCCGGCTTTCCCGCCAGGAAGCGACCATCGTTCGCGAAGCCGATCGCGCGCTGGTCTTGTTGCGCGAAGATGGCACGAGCGTTGCATTTCCCGAAGCGATCGAGCAAGCCCGGGACGACATGCAGGCAATCGCCGAGCGACTGCAGAACGCTAAGTTTGAAATGATCACGCAAGGCTTGGAGGAGGACGTCATCGAAGCGCTGGAGGAAACGCTCGCTTCGCTGCAAAAGGCCCTCCAGGATTTGCGTGACCAGCAGGCCCGGCAAGGCCAGCCAGGCGGCGGACAGCCCGGCCAGCAGCCGCTGGTGGACAAGCTGGCCGAGCTACGTATGATTCGTGCGCTGCAGAAGCGCGTAAACGACCGCACGGTACAATACGGGGCGATGATCGACGGAGAGCAAGCGTTTCAAGCCGACCTGCTGGAAGCGCTCGACGAGCTGGCTCTCCGGCAGCAGCGGATCTTCCAAGCGACGCGAGACCTGGACCGCAACGAGGAATAAATGGGCGCCACTTCCGCAATCGCAGCCCGCGCGGCATGCCGGGTGTTCGCCGGCTTAGCCGTCGTCGCCCTGGCAACCGTATCGTCGGCGCCACCGCTCCAAGCCGAAGCCGGCTTCGGCGCAGCATGGCGGGCCCCCGAATACGAATCAGTCCGTGCGCAAGTGCTGCAGTGGGCCCAGCAGGCCGAACTTCCGCGCTCCACGACCGACGCCGCCCTGGCAAACTGGCCCGCGCAGGCCCCGGCCGAAGCGGGGCCCGACGCCCTGCTCGAGCGCCTCGCGGGGTCATTCGCCGTGGCCTATCCGGAAGCCGCCGAGCTTGTCAGCCGTTGCTCCAGTGCGTATGGCGGCCCGGAGGCTGTTGACGACTCGTGGCTGGCGGACCCGGCCGTTCCGGTCTTTGTCCGCCACAACTTGCGCTTATATTATGCCCGCTGGCTGGCCCAGTTTGGCCTGTACGACGAGGTGCTCGACCAGCTCGCCGGCCTGGCGCCGGCGGACGTCGTCGATCCGGCCGCGCTGTTGTTCTACCAGATGGCGGCTTATCACCAGCTCGTGCGGCCCGACCAGGCCCGTGCGGCGCTGGTGCAGTTGATGGAACAGGAACGGGCCCTGCCGCGGCGATTTCAGCAGGTGGCCCGGCTCGTCGAGCGCGATCTGGCCGCTTTGGAGGACGAGTCGCTCGACCACATCGCCCGCCGCATGCAGGACGTGCGGCGACGGCTCGATTACGGCCGCGCGGGTTCTAAAGTGCAGGAAATCGAAAATGGCGTCCTGGAGTCGCTCGACAAGAAGATCGAAGACCTGGAAAAGCAGCAACAGCAGCAACAGCAAGGCGCAGCCGCACAAGCGGGCGGCTCGTCGCAGTCGATGCGGCCCATGGACGACAGCCGTCCGGCGGAGCTGAAGGCGCCGATGAAAGTCGATCAGCGCGACATTGGCAGCCAGTCCGGTTGGGGCGACCTTCCCCCGAAAGAGCGCGAGCAGGCGCTGCAGCAGATCGGGCGCGATTTTCCAGCCCATTATCGAGAATTGATCGAAGAATACTTTCGGCAACTCGCGAGCGAACAGGGCCCGGACCGGGAGCCCGTGCCCGATGCAACCCGTTAACCCCGCGCCGCCCATGTGCTTGACGCTGCGTCAACTCGCGCTGATTAAGGCCCCGCGGCGCCGGGTCGCCCTGCTGCTGCACGCCGGGCTCGCCTGGCTGCTGGCGACCGCGTCGTCGGAGGCGCTGGCTTCGTCGGCGCTAGTCGCCACGCTCGACGGTCGAACGCTCGAGGGCGAGCTTACTGCCTGGAATCGGGATCAACTCACGCTGCAAACCGCCGCCGGGCCTGAGACCGTATCCGCCGCCGATTTGCTCGATATCCGTTGGCCGCGCGACGTTGCCGCGGACCCGGCGTCGCGCTTCGTCGAGTTCATCGACGGCACGCGCATCGCCTACGACAACATCGCCATCGCCGAGCGGACGGCGACGCTCACCGGTCCGCACTTCGACGGCCCCGGCTCGATCGCCCAGCAGCGACTGCGGCTGGCGGAGTTACAGGGCGACTCGCCCGCGGTCGTCGCGGCAATCGAAAACGCCCGCAAAAACCGGCCGCCCGGCGACGTGCTGATTATCCGCAAGCGCGACGGCGAAGCGGCCGACTACATCGCCGGCGTCTTGGGCGATCTGACGGCCGAACAGGCCGCCTTCCAGTGGGAAGGCGAACAGGTTCCGGTGAAGCGGGACAAGATCGCGGCGATCCTGTTTCACCAGGGGCAACAGCCCGCGCTGGCCGATGCGGCCGCCGAACTGACGCTCGCCGACGGTTCCCGCATCGCGGTTCGCGAAGCACGGCTCGACGGCGAACGGCTGGCCGTGAAGACCCCCGCCGGCGTAACGCTGCGACTCGGCCTGGAGGACTTGCACCGGGCCAATTTCTCGGAAGGCAAAATCGCCTACCTCAGCGACCTGGAGCCCGAACTTGTCGTGTGGACACCGCGCATCGGCCTGCCGCCGGACGCACCGTCGATTGCCCGCTTCGGCGAGCCGCGCAGGGACCAGTCGTTCTCCGGCTCCCCGCTCGCCCTGCTGTGGAAGGACGACCCGGCGCGCAGCCGCCGCGAGGTGCGGACCTACAGCAAGGGCCTGGCCCTGCGGAGCCGCACGGAAGCGACGTACCGCGTTCCCGAAGGGATGCGCGTTTTCAGCGCCGCGGCCAGCATCGACCCCGACGCCGCGTCCCAAGGCCATGTCCTCCTGCAAATCCGCGGCGACGACCGCGTCCTGTGGGAGGAAGCGATCGCCGGCAGCCAGCCGCCTCGGGAGATTAAGCTCGATTTGGCCGGGGCTCGCCGGCTCCACGTCCTCGTCGATTATGGCGATAACCTCGACTTCGGCGATCGGCTCCATTTAGCGGAGGCCCGTTTTACGAAATGAGCCGCGCTCTATACCTGCTTGCCGTCGCCGTGTCGTGGGGCGTCGCCGACGTGTACGGCGCCGCCGCGCCCGATCCGGCCGTTCTGGCCGCGCAAGATGCCCGGACCGCGGCAATCGCGAAGGCGTCGGCGGCCACGGTCTCCATCTTCGACGCCACCGGCGCCGGCGGCGGATCGGGCGTGTTGATCTCGCCCGACGGGTTCGCGCTGACGAACTTCCACGTCACGGCGCCCTGCGGCCCGGCGATGAAGTGCGGGCTGAATGACGGCAAGCTCTACGACGCCGTCATCGTGGGCATCGACCCGGTCGGCGACCTGGCGCTCATCCAACTGCTGGGTCGCGATGACTTCCCCGTCGCCGAGATCGCCGATAGCGACAAGGTGCGAGCCGGCGACTGGGCGTTCGCGGCCGGCAACCCCTTCCTGCTGGCCGATGACTTCAGCCCGACGATCACCTTCGGCATGATTTCCGGCGTGCATCGCTACCAAGAACCGGCTGGCACGCTGCTGGAATACACTGATTGCCTGCAGACCGACGCGGCCATCAATCCGGGGAACTCCGGCGGACCGCTGTTCGACGCCCAAGGCCGCCTCATCGGCGTCAACGGCCGGGCGTCGTTTGAGAAGCGGGGCCGCGTCAACGTCGGCGTGGGGTACGCCATCTCGATCAATCAGGCCATGCGGTTCCTCGGCCACCTCAAGAGCGGTCGTATCGTCGATCACGCCACGCTGGGGGCGACGGTCGCCACCCGCGACGACGGTCGCGTGGCGGTAGACGATATCCTGGAAACGAGCGACGCGTTCCGCCGGGGCTTGCAGTACGGCGACGTCCTGGTCCGCTTCGCCGACCGCGACATTACCACGGCCAACGCCTTCAAGAACGTCCTGGGCGTGTACCCCAGCGGCTGGCGAGTGCCCGTCGTATGGCGGCGCGACGGCGAGACGTTCACCGCCGACGTGCGGCTCATGGGAGTCCACGACGAGGCCGAACTGGCCGCCCTGGTCCAGCAGGAGGAGTCAAACCCCAGCGAGCCCCAACCGGGGGACGCCCCCCCGCCTGATGACGAGCAGGACGAGCGCCCCCGGCCCAAGCTGCCGATCCCCGGGCTCGACGGCCTCGCGAAGAATCGCACCCTGCCGAAGGCCGTCGCCGAGCGTTACATCGCCCGCCCCGGCTACGCGAACTATTGGTACAACGACCAAGCCCAACAACGGCTGTGGGGGCGATACCTCGAGCGCACCAGCCTCGACGAAGCTGGTTACGACTGGCAACTACAGGGCGCCCTGGAAACGGGCGGCTCCTTCACGCTGGCGATTTCTGAGACCCAAGCCGACCTGGCGCTGCCGACCGGTCGTTTCCTGGCCTCGTTCGCCGAAGACCTTTCGCAGCAACTGAGCCCGCCCCGCTCCGGCGGCTTGCTGGTGGCGCTCCACGCCTGGCAGCGGCTGCTCGATCGGGGGCTCCGCCGCTACGGCGAGGTGTATTACCTCGGCCGACTGCCGCACGGCCCCGATAACCGCGTCGAAGATTGCCTGGTCGGCTACTTCGAGGGGATGGAAACTCGCTACTTCTTCGCCGACGACGGCGACCTGACCGGCGTCGAGCTTTTCGCGGCCGACGACGCCGACCCGTGTGAAATCACGTTTTCCGACTTCGCCGAACATGCCGGCCGGCGGCTGCCGCGCCGCTGGCTAGTGCGGCACGGCGACGGCGTCTTCGCCGAGCTGGTAATCGCGGATTGGACGATCGCCGACCCGGCCGCCGGTGCGAAAGCCGAGGAGAAGTAGCGTGCGCCAAGCCTCCGGCGGTTCGATGTCAGCGGCCACTGCGGCCCTCGTCCTGATAGCGCTGTGCGCGGCGGCGGGGCCCGCCGCGTGCCCCTCGGCCAGCGCCGCTTCGCTGCACGACGCCATTCGCGAGGCGCAGCGCAAAGTCGTGAAGATTTACGGCGCCGGCGGCGTCCGCGGCCTGGAGGCCTACCAGAGCGGCCTGCTGATCTCCTCGGAAGGGCACGTGCTGACCGTGCAAAGCTACGTCCTCGATACCGAGGACCTCTCGGTGGTGCTCGATGACGGCCGCGCGGGCTCGGTCGAGTTGATCGGCGTCGACCCGGTCCGCGAACTGGCGCTGCTGAAGCTGAACGTGGAAGACCGATCGCTCCCGCATTTCAACCTGGCCGCGGCGCCGGCCGCCAACGTCGGCGACCGCGTGCTGGCCATAAGCAACCTGTTCGGGATCGCCGCGGGCGACGAGCCGGTGAGCGTCCTGCAGGGCGTCGTCAGCGCAATCGCCCCGCTGGAGGCCCGGCGCGGCGCGTTCGACGCCTCCTTCCGGGGCAACGTCTACATCGTCGATGCGGCGGCGAACAACCCCGGCGCCGCCGGCGGGGCGCTGGTCAATTGGCAAGGAGAGCTGCTGGGCCTGCTCGGGAAAGAGCTCCGCAGCCGTGCGACCGGCGCGTGGCTCCATTACGCCGTGCCGGTCGATCAATTCATCGGCGCCGTCGAGACCATGCGCAGCGGCCGCAGCGTCGACGAGCGGCCCATCGCTGGTCAAGCGCCGGCTGATCCGCTCGCGCTGGCCGACCTGGGCGTCGTGCTGGTCCCCGACCTGCTGCCGCGGACCCCGCCGTATATCGACTCTGTATTGCCGAACTCGCCCGCCGCCGCTGCCGGCCTTCGTCCGGACGACCTGGTCGCATTCGTCGACGGCGCCCCCATGGCGTCGTGCGCCGCGGTCAGCGCCGCCGTCGCCCGCCGTGAGAAATTCGACGCGGTGCGGGTCTCGGTGCTCCGCGAAGGGCGACTCGTAGAAACCGAGCTTCGCGCCGCAGCGTCCGGCGATTCGCCCAGTCCGGCCGATGAATCGTCCAGCGACGCCGCGGCTGCCGGGGATAGCGCGGCGGCCGCCAGCGAATCCAGCCCTGGCGCCCCGCCGCCAGGCGCCGCGGAAGAACGCTCAACCGAGGACGACCCCTAGCGTGCCGATCGTGCCGTTCGTCATCCGCGCCGCCGCATCAATGCTCCCCGCGCAGGCGAATCCCGGGCCGTGCAGGCGCCCTGCGCGCCCGCAGACGGCCGCCTTTCGGCACGCGGTGCAACATCGCACGATTACGCGAATCGGCGCCCTGGCGGCGCTGGTCGCCGCGAGCTTCGCGCCGCCAGCTCCGGCTGCCGAGCTGGCCGACCTCGAGCAGGCCGCCTTCACCGCCGCTGTCGACGCCGTCGCCGATTCGGTCGTGCAAATCCACGCCGTCGGCGGCCTGGACGAGATTGACGACCAGCAGCTCGCCCAGGGGGCGACGACCGGCGTCATCGTTTCGGCGGACGGCCACATCGTCTCGAGCGCGTTTGGTTTCGCCCAGCAGCCGACGTCGATCATCGTCCTGCTGGCCGACGGAACGCGGCTGCCGGCCGACCTGATCGGCCGCGACGACAACCGCATGCTTGTCTTGCTCAAGGTCGACCCGTCGCGGCCGCTGCGTGCCGCCGAGCCGGCGCCGCTGGGCGAAATCCGCCCCGGCGATTGGGCCGTCGCCGTGGGCCGCACCTACGGCCTTCAGCAGCCGAGCATGTCCGTCGGCGTGATCAGCGCGCTTAAGCGAATGCACGGCCGCGCGCTGCAGACCGACGCCAATGTCTCCGCCGCCAATTACGGCGGGCCGCTGGTCGATGTTCATGGCCGCGTGCAGGGCGTTCTCGTGCCGATGGCGCCGCAGGCCGGCGGCGCCGGCGAAGCCAACGTCACCGCCGGCGCCGAGTACTACGATTCGGGCATCGGCTTCGCCGTGCCGCTGGAAGACGTGCTGCGGAACCTGCCTCGCTGGAAAGAGCAGAAGGACCTCAAACGGGGCCGCTTGGGAGTCAGCTTCCGGGACGGCAACCCCCACGCGACGCGGCCGGTCATCACCGCCGTGTGGCCCGGTTCGCCGGCCGCCGCGGCGGGCTGGAAGGTCGATGATCGCATCGTCGCCGTCAACGGCCGCCAGGTTGAAACGCAAACGCAGCTCCGCTTCGAGGTGGGGCCGCGCTACGCCGGCGACAAGCTCAAATTCACGCTCCGCCGCGGCGCCGGCGCCGACGCCGAGGAAATCGAAACCCAGATCACGCTCGCCGATCGACTTCCCCCCTTCCGGCACGCGTTCTTGGGCGTTCTGCCGGAGCGCACCGCGGAGGCGGCCGAGAGCCAGCCGAGCGACGATCCGCCTGCCCACGAGCAATCGAACGCTTCCACGGACGAGGAAGACGCGGCGGCAGACCCGCCGCAGGACGCTCAACCGGCCGATGAGCCGGCGAGCGATACAGCAAGTGATGCGGCGAGCGGCGCCAGCGCAGGCGTGGCCATCGGCGCCGTCTGGCCCGACAGCCCCGCTGATCGCGCCGGCGTCGAGGCCGGCGACCGACTCGTCAAGCTCGGCGACAAGCCGGTCGCCTCAGCGGACGAGGCCGTCTTGCTGCTCAACGCGAAAAGCCCCGGCGACCAGATCCAGGTCGCCATCGTGCGCGACGGCCAGCCGCAGCAATTCGACGTGCAGCTTGCCGAGTTGCCGACCGAAATCCTCTCCGCCAGCGACTTGCCCCGCCGGCCAGCAGCGGATGAAGCGGCCGACGAAGCGGCGCTCCAGGAGCTGAAACTCCCCGAAATACCGCAGACCGCTCGCTACTTCGCTCCGCCGAAGGACGGTCGTCGCCATGGCTTGCTCGTCTGGCTTGGTCCGCCAGGCGAAGAGACGGCCACGTCGCGGGCCGCGGCATGGCGGCGAATCTGCCGTCGCGACGGGCTCATCCTGCTGATGCCGGAACCGGCCGACGCCGCGGGCTGGGCGGCCGACGACCTGGAGTATCTCGGCCGACTGCTGCAAACGGCGTTGGCCCGCTTCGACGTCGATCCCCATCGCATCGTCGTCGCCGGCGAGGGCCGAGGCGGCCAGCTCGCCTACACGCTCGCCCTGGCTGGTCGCCGAACGATTCGCGGCGTCGTCGCCATCGACAGCCCGCTGCCGCGGACCCTGGAAGTGCCCGACAACAGTTCCAACGAGCGCTTGGCCATCCTCTCGATCGAAGCCGAGGGCGACCCGCTGGCGCTGCTCGTTCGCAAGGACGTCGCGCGGCTCACAGAAGCGGGCTATCCGGTCACCGTGATTACGCGCCGCGCGAACTCCGACGACGCCGCTCCAGACTCCGCGACCCGCGCCCAAACGGCCCGCTGGATCGACGGCCTCGACCGGTTCTAGCGCCGCGTGCCCGCTAACAATCGGGCGTGGCCAGCGCAAGGCTAGCAATAGCAAACCGGCCGATTGTCGATGCGGCCGGGCCGAAGGGAACTGCCGCTACGCTCACGGCGATCTTGGGCTGCCTCGGTGCGGGCTGCTTAAGGACTCACTTATCCGAAGAACGAAGAACATTCTCCGTGAGTTACATGCGTCGATTACGCCCGGCGACGAGTGGCTGCAACGACGCCGCCCACGGCGAGAACAACCAGCAGCAGGGCTGCGGGCTCCGGAATGTCTCCCTCCGGCCAAGCCGGTACAATTGGGGCGCCCCGCAGAGGCGGCGAACCCCAAACGGCAATGTAGTCAACCGCTAAGTCGCCAAACGAGGTCCAAGGATCGACCGTGCCAGGACCCAATACATAATCCCCCTTAGGTACGTCCAGCAGGGCGATGAAATTCGGCAGGTCGCCGAGGTCAACGCTGGCGCCGGGAATCGGTCCGCGCGGGAAGGTGGGAGCATTTAGCGCGCCGCTAACTGATTTGATGACGACTACGTCGATCTTGCCATTGTTCGCGCCCGAGCCAGGCAGCAAGCCGTCGTTTCGGACCATCAGGTTCCCATTGGGCGAAAAATAAAACACGACTGGAGTGGCGATAGCGATCGACGTGATGCCCAGAGTGCCCGCCACGGTCAGAGCGGCCACGACGAGAATCCTGTACATGCCAATTCCCCCTCAATGAAGCATGTGCCGCAGAAGGATCTAACCACGATAACGCATCTTCGACGCGGGCCGGGCGCCGACTCGGCGCCGACAAGCTTGCCGCCTCACGTCAGCTCGCTTTCGGGCCGCGGGCCCTTGGCCCCCGCGACGCCGAGGTCCACTTCCGGCGTGTCGTCCTTGTCCATCTCGAACCACTCGTGCTTGAAGGCGATCCGCTGGCCCTGCTTCATCGCGATGTTCGACGCCAGCGCGATGATCGCGTCGGCCATCGCCACCTTCGGGCCGCACTTCGGCTGGTTCTCCGGGGCCGGGTTGCGAATGCACCACGCCCAGTGCTCGATCTCTTCGCGGTAGCCGCGGCTGACGTTCTTCGGCGTGGCGGCTTGGGCCACGGCCGCGCCGCCGCCCGTCTCGTACGTGCTCATCGCCGCCTTGCCCCCCTTGGCTTCCTTGACCTCGATCTTCGTGTTGGCGTCGCCGGCGAACAGCAGCGCTTCCTGCTCGCGATCGAGCACCAGCGTCCCCTTGGTGCCCATCACCACTTCGCCGTACCCGCCAAAGCCGTTGCCGTTGATCGACGAGTAGGAGACGACGATCTTCTTGTTCGGATCGGCCACCTTGTCCTGCTTGGCGATGTCGTCGTAGTAGCCGGCGGCCGGGAATTCGAAGTTGCAGTGGACGTGGTCGTCGACGTCCCGGTCGGCGGGGAAGATCGAGCGGAACCCGATCCCCTGCACCGCCAGCGGGTACACCTTGCCGCCGTCGTCGCGCTGCGAGCTGACGAAGATGCTCGAGGCGTCGAGCTGGTGGCTTCCCAGCTCGGCCATCAGGCCGGCGGCCGTGCGATCCCAGAGCCGCCAGCGGATCAGTTCCTCCAGCGGCGAGCAGTGGTAGCCGCTCTCGGTCGTCCGGTCCTGGTAGCCGTACTTCGCCGCATCGACGTTGACGTCCTCGAGCTGCTTTTTCTTCTGCGCGACTTGCCGGGCCATGGCTTCGGCGGCCGCCACGTCTTTGCCCTTGGCCAGTTCGGCGTATTTCTTCTCCAGCGAATAAAGCTGGCTGAGCATCTTGTACTGCTCGATGACCGCGGCTTCCGCCTCGGCGCTCTTGGCCCGCGCTTCGCGGCGGAGCTTGGCGATCTCCGCTTCGGGGATCGCCTTCACGGGCAGCGGCGGCGACCAGCTATCGCTGCCAGGCAAGTTCCCGCGATGCCACTGGGCGCGAATGTGGTGCAAATCGCCCAGCAGCCCGCGGCGAATCTGGTCCACCGCGTTCGCGTACAAGATGCTGTAGTGCCGCTGATGCCCCACGGCCAGCACGATGGGGTTGCCGTCGGCGGCTTTGGCGCCGGCCGCCATGCGCCCCATCTCCTTGCAGAAGCCGACGGTCTGCGCCATCAGCTTTTCGCACAGCACGTGCTTGCCGGCCTTCATCGCCTTAAAGGCCGCCGTATGGTGCAGCCACAGCGGCAAGGCGATGATCACCCCTTCGACGTCCGGGTCGTTGATCAGCTCCTC
>QEVI01000046.1 GCA_003576855.1 Planctomycetota bacterium | reverse complement strand
TCAGCCACCTCAAATCCTGCATCCCAGAAACGTGACCCAGAACCCTACCAACAAACAACTTCCAACAATCCCCCGCGCCAAAGTGGCGCTGTCCAACTAAGCATGACCTGGATGCAGTTCGTTGCAGCACTAACCGACTCGCTCGCATGGCCAACAGCACTCGTGGCGGTTGCCGTCATTTTTCGGCCGGCTATTGTCCGCTTCATCGACCGAGTTCAATTGAAGCGAATCGCCGCAAAGGGAATCGAAGCCGAGTTCGACCAAGTCCTCGCCGAAATAAAGGAAAAGATTTCGATCGAGTCGCTTGAGGCTCCTGGCGAAATCACGCGACCTGTTGAGCCAGATCGTGATGTTCACGACGTTGACGAGGCGCTCGTTCAGTTTGCGCCCATCGGTGCGATTGTTACAGCGTGGAGGGAGGTTGAAGCTAAATTGAACGATGCGATCGCCGCTTCTGGAACTCCTGCTGACGTCAGACGTCCGCGATCCGCGAATGTTGCGGCGGAACTTCTGTTGAAGAATGGTGTAATCACCCCAACGACACGCGAGAACATTAAAGGACTATCGCTACTTCGCAATCTTGCGGTTCATGGACGCGAAGACGATGCATGGTTCTCGCCGGATCGAGCACGTGAATTCGTAAACTTTGCGCAAATGATGCAATGGTCGATTGAACACGATTTAGCGCGATTCTTAGACAAGCGCGGGGAATCAACGGAACCGAATAGGAAAAAGTAACTGCCTGACTTACTCCAGAGCATCGCTCCCAGGGAGATTCACTTGCCGCTTCGGGCGCTATAGCTCGTAATCAGATTTTTATATGCCGGCAGGTGGTTCGAAAACAGCTTCGCCAAGCCCTCAATATCGTTGCGCCAATCGCGATGCAGCTCGCACGCGACGGCGAACCAGCTCATCAGTTGCGCACCGGCGGCTTCCATGCGGGACCACGCGGCATTGCGCGTCGTGAGGTTGAACGTGCCCGAGGCGTCGGTTACGACGAACACTTCGTAGCCCTCTTCGAGCGCCGAGAGCGCCGGGAACGCCACGCAAACCTCCGTGACGACGCCGGCGATGATGAGCTGCTTCTTGCCCGTGGCCTTGACGGCCTTGACGAAGTCTTCGTTGTCCCAGGCGTTGATATTGCCGGGGCGGGCGATGTACGGCGCGTCGGGAAACAGCTCCTTAAGCTCCGGCACGAGCGGGCCGTTCGGGCCGTCCTCGAAGCTCGTCGTCAGAATCGTCGGCAGCTTGAAGTATTCGGCCAGGTCGGCAAGTGCCAACACGCTGTTCTTGAAGTCGTCGGGCGAAAAGTCGCCCACGATGTTGCACAGGCCGGACTGATGATCGACCAGCAGTACGGCGGCGTCGTTCTTGTCGAGGCGGCGATAGGTGAAACTTGGCATGGCGGGATTCGGGATTCAGGATTCGGGTTTTGGCGGCGAGAGATTCACTCGGAATCGACGGGTAGTTCGTAACACGCCGCTTCTTCGTCGTTGCGAATGAGCAGGCGATTGCCGACCAGGCACAGATTGTTCCACGCCTTGCGGCGGCCGAGCGCTGGAAACTCGGCGAGCAGGCGGAAGGCTTCGGGCGTCGCTTCGACGAGCGACAACTCACCGGAATTCTCGTTCATCACGAGTAGCACGTCTTCGACCAACAACTGTTGGCCGTGGCCGAAGCGGCCTTGCTTCCATTGCGACTTGCCCGTCGCCAGCTCGACGCATTGAAGCATGCCGTCGTCGAGACCGTACACAAAGCCGTCGCGAAGGGCGACGTTCGAGAGCTTCGACTTGAGCACGCGGCGGCCGGCGTTTTCGTCCGGCCAGATTGGCCTGCTCGTCGACCAATTGCCGCTTGCGTCGCGGAGCACCTCGAACAACTGAGCGCCGACGCTGTAGCCCTTCGACACGAAGATGCGGTTCTCCCCGACCGCGTGCGGCTGCGTATTGCTGGCGTTGGCGTCGCTCTTGCCGGGCCAGGGATGCGTCCAGCGAACGGCGCCCGTGGCCAGATCGTGCCCGGCGATCTGATCTTCGTTGACGACGACGACTTGCCGCTCACCGTGGAGCGTCATTAGCATCGGCGAAGCATAGGCCGAGCGAGCATCGCCGGCCGACCAGAGCTTTTCGCCCGTGTCCTTGTGATAGGCGACAAGCGAGCGGCCGTTGGACCCGCCGGCGCTGACAATGACCTTGTCGTCAACGACGAGCGGCGAGTTGGCTTTGCCCCAGTTGTCGACCGCGGCGCCGTTTTCTTCGACGATGTCGTAGACCTTGCCGTCGTGGATGGTCGGCGTCGCTCGCGGGCCGTCGTTGCCCAAGGTGCTGGTAAACCGGACCCGGTTCGAGTGTGACCAGCGAAGCGTGCCGGTTTCGACCTCGTAGCACGTGACCATTTCGTCGCCGCCGCGCTGCTCTTGCGTGACTGCCCACGGACCGACTGCGACGAAGCTCGACCAGCCGACGCCGATCGGCTGTCGCCAAAGCAGCTTGGGCGGATTCGCGTCCCAATCGCGCGCCAAGCGAATCCCGCGAATCGCGCCGTCGCGATTGGGGCCGAGAAACTGCGGAAAGTCCCGCGGACCTACCGTCGGCGCAACGACGCCTGTGGAAACGGCTTTGACGTCCCGTTCGAGCGCGAGGCGTTCGTCTCCCGCCGCCCAGCGATAAGCGAGGATGATTCGCATGGCCCCGTCGTGCGACACCTTGAACAGCGCGAAGAACGCGGTCACGGCGACGACGACGACGGCAATTGGACCAAAGCGCAGCGCAGGTGCGAGCCGCCGATCGAACACGAGCCATAGGGCCAGCACCACGACGGCCAGGAACGACGACGAGACGAGAATCAAGTACGGAACCGCACCGTCGTTCCACTCGATCGTCTGGCAAACGCCGTTGAGCGCCGCCCAAACCGCGGCAGTGATGATCGGCGTGCGAGGGAAGCGGCGGGGCGTGGGTGCGTCACTCGGCATGGTGCGGTCCTTCGCGCGAAGTATCAAGGTTCAAGTTTCAAGGTTCAAATAAGGCTCAAAGTATTAGGTGCAAGTGCTCGTGCCAATGCCGCTTGCGCGGCATTACACTTTCGGCCTTGAACCTTAATTGAACCTTGAGGCTTGAGACTTGAACCTTCCCTCGGGCGTCAGTCCGTCCGGCTCGTCACTTCCAACAAGTGGTATCCAAACTGCGTCTTCACCGGTCCCTGAACCGTATTGACGGGCGCGCTGAACACTACCTGGTCGAACTCGGCCACCATTCGGCCGGGTCCGAACGAACCGAGATCGCCGCCGGAGCGGCCGCTGGGGCATTGCGAATGCTGCTTCGCCAACTCGGCGAAGCTCGCCCCGCCTTCGATTTGCTTCTTGAGGTCTTCGCACTCGGCAAGCGTCTTGACGAGGATGTGACGAGCGGATGCTTTTTGGGCCATGACGGATTCTCGCGAGCAAGGAAAGATTGATCAGCCGAAGTTTTACCAGGGACGGCGGGGCAATGGACAGTGGGAAAGGCCGCGGCGAAGACTTAAGGTCGAAGGCTGAAGGCTGAAGCAAGGTTTAAGGCCCAAGCTCCAAAGAGTCGGATTTCGGCGGCATTTGGACCTTCAACCTTAATCCTTGCTTGAGCCTTAAGCCTTAAACCTTTCACACGGAGATTCGCTGCCGCTGAATCTTCAGCGCCACCCAGAATCCGGCGAACACGCCGAGCGACACGCCGACGACGCCGAACACGAGGCAGATCGCCTCGTTGCGAAAGACTTTCGCCAAAATCTGGCCGGCCGCGAGCGACACGAGCGTGATCGACAGAAAGGTGGCGATGCCCGCCGCTCGGGCGGCAATCCCCATCAGCAGCGACCGCACGAACGCGCCCGTTTTGGCTAGCACGCTCACCGTTCGCCCTCGGGCCGCTTCGCGGTTCACTGCCCGGGAGGTCTGGACCAGCGCCGGCGCGACGAGGAGGGTGACGGTGAATCCCAAGCCGGCCGAAATCGCGAATGCCCCGCCGCACACCGCAACGGCCAGCACGGCCAGCAAACCGAGGCTCAAGCGCGACTTCCAACGCGCGATTTGCCGCGCATTGATTACCGGAGCGAACGGATCGTCGGCCGCGGTACTTCCGGCAACCGAGCCGGGCAACGTCAGCGTCCCATCGACGGCGATCGCCTCGACTACCGAATCGCCGCAGAACCAGCAAGCTGCGGCTCGCGCCGGCGTTTCGGTGCCACACGTCGCGCAACGTATACGTCGGGCCATTCCGCGCTCCTCGATCCAACGCCTTTTGCGATCCGCTTTGCGAATTCTGCGCCGCGTGCCGGCCGGCGCAAGCTGCCCATCGCTCCCTCACGCGCTCCGCCACGCGCTCCGCAATGACGGCTAACCGCACGCTTTCACAATAACCGAATCGTCGCCGATGTCCAAGCAAAAGGAAGCCGCCGCAGCGAGGACGCCCTGCATCGGATGCCCTGCATAGGATGAATCGTTGTGCTAACCACACGAGGGGGCCACGGACCTTTGCGAGCCGTGCCGTGCGTGGTACGATGCACAGTCTTCGCCCAGGTTGGGCGAAGTTCGTTCGGCGACGTGCCGATGAAAGACAGATTTCCGCCGTAAAGCGGCGAAATACCACTTATTTTCGGAGCGCATCGAGATGGCCAAACCGCACCGTCAACTCAAAAAAGCAAACCACGGCAAGCGCCCGGCAAACGCCAAAGCCCGTAAGGCCAAGCGGCGGATGGTCAAGACCTGATAGGAACCGACGCCGGTATAGTGAGAGGCGAATCCTTTCGCCGACGAATTCACTGTCGAGCGGCTGTCGGCGAAAGGATTCGCCTCCCACAGAATTCGGCAATCCCGCAATGTTCGGCCTCCAGCCTCCGGCATGCCCACGCCCTGCTTCCTCCGGCCTGCCATCGCATCGGGAGTCCCTCGTGGCGAACAAAGAACTGATTCTCGATCCGACGACGCTCGATTTGAGCCGCGTGCTTTGCGATATCGACGAAATCCGCCGCTACAATCCGCAGCGTTACGAGATGGAGCAGCTTACGGCGATCGTCTACGAGGACGCGCCTTCGATGACCTGCGCGGGATACAAGGACATCACCCACGATGAGTTTTGGGTTCGCGGGCACATGCCCAACATGCCGCTGATGCCGGGCGTCATCATGTGCGAAGCCGCCGCTCAACTGGCGAGCTTTTTTTCGCTCAAATACGACTTGCTCGGGGCGGCCGTCGTCGGATTCGGCGGAATGGAGGAAGTGCGGTTTCGCGAACCGGTCATTCCCGGCGACCGCTTGCTAATCGTCGTGCGAGGGGTGAGGGTTCGCCGCGGGCGGATGATCGTCTGCGATTTCCAGGGATTCGTCCGCGATACCATGGTCGTCGAGGGAGTCATCAAAGGCGTGCCGCTCCCCGCCAATCCGGGCGCAACGGAAGCCCGCCAAGACGCCGCATCCGCGTGAGCGCATGTTATTCCCCTTCCACGACGACAATCCCACGTCGCGGTTTCCGCTGGTCACGTGCGCCATCATTGGACTGTGCGTAGCGCGCCTTTGTGCCGGCGCGGGTCGAACAGCTTTGGAACCCGAACAAAATCGTCGCCGTTCCGCTGCATTTCGCTCCCCGCCCGCTCCCGCAGCTCGAACCGGTCCATCTGTTGCCGCCAATCCGTTCGCAGGTCGTCGCCACGTTCTTTTCGACGATGTTTCTGCACGCCGGCTGGTTACATCTAATCGGTAACATGTGGTTCTTGTGGCTCTTCGGCAACAACATCGAAGACCGCCTGGGCCACGTGCTCTTCATGGTATTGTATGTCGTCGGCGGCGTCGTCGCGTCGCTCGCGCATTGGGCGATGATCCCGGCGGACGCCATGTACACGCCCGTCATCGGCGCGAGCGGCGCGGTCGCCGCCGTGATGGGCGCGTATATCGTGACGTTTCCCCGCGCGTGGATTCGCTGCGTATTCGTCCTGATCGTGTTTCCGATTATCGTGGAACTGCCGGCGATGATCGTCCTGGGCTTGTGGTTCGGCGGGCAACTGCTCGATGCCTTGGCTGGCGAGCACGTTCTCACCGGCGGCGTCGCGTGGTGGGCGCATGTCGGCGGGTTTCTTGTCGGCATGGGCCTGATGCCGATGCTCAAAGCGATCGCGCCGCGCGACGAACCCGTAGCCCGTTATGAAAGCGTGTGGTAACGACCGATGGCCGTCACGTTGTCGCTCCGTCCGATCGTCATCGCGTCGAAAGCCCGCCTCGCCACGGGCCGCGAGCGGCTCCGCGAGCGCCACGCGGCGGGCGAAAGCGGCGTCACGCTTTGCGCGTCGCTTGCCGACCTGGTCGATACGATCGTGCTCGACGTCTGGGACGAAGCGCTCGCCGACCTTGCCGATCCCGATCTGCGGCGGATGGTCGCCCTCGCCCCGCTTGGCGGATACGGCCGCCGCGACGTGGCGCCTTACTCCGACGTCGACCTGCTCCTCGTTTACGATCCGGCCGCCGCCGCAACGGTTCCCGAACTCGCTCGCCGGTTGGTCCAAGACCTCGGCGACACGGGCCTGGAACTCGGATTCTCCGCCCGGACTGTTGACCAGACCCACGACGCGGCGGGCAGCGACATCACGCTCTTCACGTCGCTGGTCGAAGCCCGCTTTCTCGCCGGCAGCGTCACGCTCTACACGCAACTCGTGCGGCGGTTCCAACATTTCGCTCAGCGCGGCGCGAAGAAATTCGTTCCCGCCATCGCTCAGGCACGGCTCGAAGAGCGCCGGAAGTTCGGCGAAATGTCGTACATGCTCGCGCCGAACGTGAAACGTTCGCGCGGCGGCCTCCGCGGCATCCAACTGCTCCGCTGGATCGGATTATCGCGCTACGGCTTTGCCGAACCGGAAGAACTCGAACGCCTCGGCGTTTTTTCCAGCGAAGAACGGCAAACGCTCCGCCGCGCCACCGAATATCTCTTGCGTCTGCGGAACGAACTCCATTTCCATGCCGGTAAAGCACAGGACACGCTCGACCGCGTCGAACAGGTCCGGCTCGCGCCCTTGTACGGCTTCCACGGCGACGCGGGATTGCTGCCGGCCGAGCAGTTCATGCGGCATTATTTCCAAATCACTCGCGAGGTGCGGTACATCGTCGGCAACTTCGTGAACGAGGCCCAACCGAAAGAGCGTCTCAGCCGCGTCTTCGGCCCGATGTTCAGCAGCCGGGCCGACAACACGACCGACTATCGCATGGGCCCGACGTACATTTGGGCCACCGCCCGCGGCTTGCAAAAACTGCGCACGGATCTGGCCGAAATCCTCCGCCTCACCTCGCTGGCCGCCGGCTACGACAAACGCATTTCGCACGACACATGGACCGCGGTCCGGCAGGCGCTGCCGAAGCTTCCCGACAAAATCACGCCCGAGGTCGGCGAGCGGTTCCTCTCGCTTCTGGCCCAACCGTCGCGACTCGGCGAAATGCTCCGCCGGTTGATGGAACTGGGCGTGCTCGAAAAGATCGTTCCCGCGTTCGAACATGCTCGCGGGTTGCTTCAGTTCAATCAATACCACCAGTACACGGTCGACGAGCATTGCATTCTGGCGGTGCAACGGGCGACGGAGTTCGCCGCGCATCCCGGCCCAATCGGTCAAGTTTACGCGCGGCTCAAACGCAAGCACCTTTTGCACCTCGCGCTATTGCTGCACGATCTCGGCAAGGGCTATCCCGAGGACCACAGCGAAGTCGGGCGGACGATCGCCGCCGAAACGTGCCGCCGGCTGGATCTTCCGGCAGACGATGCCCGGCTCGTCGAGTTCCTCGTCCACAAGCACCTGTCGATGACGCACATGGCCCTGTGGCGCGACGTCGACGACGAGCAGACCGTCCTTTCGCTTGCCGTCGAAGTCGGCACACCCGAGGCGCTTCAGATGCTTTACTTGCACAGCGCGGCCGATCTCGCGGCGGTCGGCCCGGGCGTGCTCAACGACTGGAAGCTCGACCTGTTCACGACGCTTTACGAACGCACGCTCGAACACCTCGGCGTCGACGAACCCGCCGCGCGCGCACAACATCGCACGGTGCGGGCGCGAGAATTGGTCCGCGCGGCGCTCGGTCCGCGCGGCGCCGAACCTTGGTTCGCCGACCAGATCGAACGCTTGCCCGGCAGTTACCTGCTCGGCTCGCCGCCGGGAACGATCGCCGAAGAGCTCGCGCGCCTCACCGGCCTTTCGCCGGGCATCGTCGATGCCTGGGCAAAGTACGATCGCGAACGCCGCGTCACGCAATACCTCGTCGCCACGTTCGAGCAAATCGTCCCCGGCGTGTTCCATCGCCTGACCGGCGCGCTCACGAGCCAAGGCCTCGCGATTCTCACGGCCCAGATCAACACGCTCGCGGGCGGACTCGTGCTCGACCGGTTCGTCGTCGCCGATCCCGATCATCCCGACGAACCGCCGGCGTTCCGGTTCGAAGAAGTCTGCACGGCCCTGCGAACGTCGCTGCTCGTACCGACGAGCGAGCAGCCCAAATTCCGCCGGCTCTGGCAGAAGCACGATACACCGCACGACCTCGACGCGCCGCCACAACGGGTCAACGTCGACGCCAGCTCGTCCGACCAGTTCACGATCGTCGACGTCATCGCCAACGACCGTGTCGGACTGCTCTACGCCATCACCCGCAAGCTGTTCGAGCTCGGCCTGTCGGTCGGCGTCGCCAAGATCGGCACGTATCTCGACCAGGTCGTCGACGTGTTCTACGTCACCGACGCCGCCGGCCGGAAAATTACCGAAGAAAGCCGGCTGCGAACGATCCGCGACGAGTTGCTCCAAGCGATCGAGCCGCCGCGGGCGTGAGCCAAAACGCGCGAGTCTCATGCGATTCGCCTCGCGCGAAAAATTCGCGGCGAAATTCTTGGAGTGTAAAATTCCTCGTTGACATCGCGCCGGCGATGTGGTAAGTTGCGTGTCGTTGAATGATGACTGTAGCGCGGCATACGACGTGTCGCGCGGCTGATACGCGGCGGAAGTCTTTGTCCTGTGGACTCGACGTTCCGCCGTTCTGAATCGGTACGTTCGGGAGGTGTGGTTCTCACACTATCTTCGGCGGCCGGCCCTGGATGAGTAATCGCCCGGTTCGGTCGTGCGCGCTGCGGCGTGGCGCAATCGAAGTCCGGGCGAGTACGGCGCTCGCGGTGCGCGCGCTTCGACATAGACGACACCGCGCTCCACAAACAACACACAGTACGCGATGTTCGCTCCGCCCCCATTCAATCCGGAGTTGCCGTGCGAAGTCCTCGCAGAGAACACGGTAACCGTTGATCGCGGTGGCGACGGCCTGGGTGAAAAACTTTTTCAGCTCGCCGTCAATGTCCGCGACATGGGTGAAGCCGCCGCTGCCGGCTGCGGCGAGCGTGGTCAAAAGCTCGGCGTCGATGCCCGAGCGTCCGCCGCGCCCCCGGTTGCCGAAGCCGACCGAGTAAATGTGGACGTCTTGCTGGCGGAACAGGTCGAGGAAAGTTCCATCAGCCGGGTCGGCGCCGTCGGTCTTCTTGCCGTCGGAAAAGAAGATGATGACGCGACGGCGGTCGGCGTCTTCGACACCGGGCGCCAGCGCTGGCAGCTTCATCAGAGCGATTTCCAGTCCGGTGCGGATGTCTGTTTCGCCGTTGGCAAAAATCTCGTTGATCTCCAATTGGGCGTCGCCGACGCTCCCGGTCGTGAGCGGCGTCAAGGCGCCCAACGCCCCGAAAATACCTTCGGCGTCCCCTGAAAACTGCACCACCGAAAGTTGGTCCTCCGCGTCGCGGCGGATGATGTCCAGGAACAGGCCGGCCGCGTCCTTGAGCAGGCTGAGCTTGCGGCGCTCGCCGTGGGAGACCTGCACCCACGGAGGGCGGCGACTGGTGGCGGCGGGGGACGATTCGGACGGTCATGTTTACGATGTGATGAACGGCGAACATTCTTCGCTGCCCGAGGGGCACGCCTTCATCGTCAGCAGCGTGGCCGTGAATCCGCGTTTACCGCTCGTAGCCACGGGCGGCCAGGACGGACAAACGATCCTCTGGAACTTGAACGCTCAGCACCCTGCAAGTTGCGAGGGCACGATCGTACGGTGGAACGTCGCGCTCTTTATTCGTTCCGAACGCATGCTGTACTACGGAGCGCCCTTTCGATGGAACGGGAGTTCTATGCGTCATCAAGCGATCAGCAGGGTCGCACGTTCTTTGTCGCGACACGCTTTCTCAAAGCCAACGTGAGCATCACGTCGGGGTATCTGCATGTGGCGGTCGAAGACGAAACCGGTACTGGCAATCTATTCGCGGAGAGCAGCAGATTGCGAATTCAGCGAACCTGTCACCGAGCTATGCTGTCCTGTGGTGGACCGACCGAATCCGTTGCGGAGTGATCGCTTGGAAAATCTGAAACGTTGGGGCTGGAACGAAGATTGGTCCGAGCGCTTCGCGAACCACGCGGAGGCCGAGTGAATACCCGGCCGTGTCAGCGTCGAACACCGGGGGCTATACCATTACTACGGGCCATACGGCGAAGGCGTCGCCGCCGTTAGCGGCCGGCTTCGCCACCTCGCCGCAAGGCGGGCCGACTTCCCCGCCGTCGGCGACTGGGTTGCGCTACGCGTCTCGGCCGACGCCAGCCCCGCGGTGATTGAGGCGGTACTGGAGCGCACCAACAAGCTCTCGCGCAAGGCCGCCGGCGAGTCTGGTGAGGAGCAGTTACTGGCTGCCAACCTCGACGTCCCATTCCTAGTCACCTCCCTCAACCTCGACCTCAAGCCAAGCCGCCTGGAGCGCTTCCTCGCCGCGGCCGCCTTACCGGAATGCCAGCCTATCGCGTTACTAGCTAAGAGCGACCTATGTGCCTCGCCCGGCGCCACCATCGCCGACCTCCGCGCCCGGCTGAGAGATGTACCGGTCCACGCCATTAGCGCTTTAAACCGGCGACGGCCTCGACGCCTTATCGCCCTATCTGCACGGCGGGCGGACTGCGGCCATGCTGGGGTCGTCCGGCGTCGGCAAGTCCACGCTGCTGAACAGGTTGTTCGGCCGGGACCGCCAGGAGGTCAGCCCAGTGCGCGCCGACGACGACCGCGGCCGGCACACGACGCCGCGGCGCGAACTGATGGCGCTGCCGATGGGCGGCCTGCTCATCGACAGCCCCGGCATCCGCGAACTGCAGTTGTGGGCCGAGGGAACCGACGTCGGGGCCACATTCGACGACGTCACCCGACTCGCGGAGGACTGCCCCTTCGCTGCTCCCACGTCCACGAGCCGCGCTGCACTGTGTTGCGGGCGCTGACCGAGGGCCGGCTGGATCAGGCGCGCTATAACAGTTTCCTGAAGTTGCGACGCGAATTGGCTTACGACAAGGCCCGCACCGACGGCCGCGCCGCACGCGACCGTAAGGAGCAGGAGCGGCGCATACACCGCGTTTACGAGAAGCAGTACCGCGCGCAGAGGAAGCGCGATAGGGACTGAGTACCATCGTCGCCTACGCGGCGTTCGCACTCGGAGGGATCGGACGCTCCAGATCACCTGCCGAGCCGGCGGCGAACATACAGTGTTTTGGCCGTGCGACGCACGTTGGTGGCATCAGTGGCTCAGCGTGGACAGACCGACTAACGAACTCTCCAACGTACACGACGCGGGGCGTTGATCATAAGCAGCTACGTCTTCACCGCCACCAGCAAACTTGTCGGTATCCACGCTTCGCCACACTCGTCGCAGCCGATGGCGGCGATGTTGCCGTCGACGATCTTACGGACGACGCCACGGCTGGTGTCGTCCTCGGTGAATACGACGCTCGCGCCGACGCGGATGCGTTGGCCGGCCCGATCCCAGCACGCTCGGCAAAGCTGCGGCACGCCCGGCTCATCGACCGAGACGCTACGGCCGCGTGGACATGCGATACGTTTCTTGCTCATGTTCGTCCTCTCGATTTCCAAAGATCGTCGCGGGCGCGATGCCCGCGTTCGACTTCACCATCAGCACCACGGGCGCGAGGAAGTCAAGCGGGAACGAACCAAAACGAGCCGTCGCCGCGACGTTTGCGCCGTGTTGCGGCCGGCGAGGAAGGTTGGCAAACGACGCCAACCAGTAGAAAACGCCCCGACGCGGCGAACGTGGGGCGTTTGGGCGGCGCTCGGCGCGGGCGCTACTTCTTGGCGGCGAACTGACCGCGCTCCGTCTTCACGAACCGGGTGTCCTTGCCCTTCGTGTTGACCTCTCTGAGCAAAGCTGAATACAACGTGTGGTCAGGCGTGGCTCCCGCCGGACTGGTCCAGGATTCCTTCGTGGCCATTGCCTCGATCATCTCGCGGGTAGTCATCGGTTCGCCTGACTCGACGAGGACCTTCGCGGCGGCGTCGAGCGCACTCATTTTGCCGTCGGGCTTCGGCTTCTTCGCCTTCGCCGGCGCCTTGGCGGTCTTCTTGGTGGCGGGCTTCTTCGCAGCGGTGGTCTTCGTCGTCTTATTCGTGGACATGGTTGCTCCTCCCTTACTTGGCGGCTCGCAACGTCGTCCGTCGAGACTCAGCGGAACAGCGGCGCCTCGACAGGACACCATGAGCCATGCGGGCGGAAGAACAGCAAACGCGGCGTGGCGAGAATCGCCAGAATGTTTTGTCGGATCGCGACGGGTTTTGCTTAGCATGACCGAGACGTGTGGAAGGTCGGCCCGTTCTGCGTCAAGCGTTGGCAGCCGGCGATTCCGCCCGCGATGGCTCGCGCCAAGTGCCGGGTCAGTCGACGGCATTCGGATTTCGCTTGGCGCTGGTATTTGCCGTGGCTGCACTGGTCAATTGGTCCGTGGATCGAAGGTCGACAAGCCGACTTCGATGAATGCAACGCACTGGCGTGCTGACACCCCGGGGTCGCGACCTCAACCCGTCCAACGTTGTCGTTACGAAACGCGGCCTGAAGACCATCGACTACGAAGTCATCGACTGGCCGCCGGATGCGTTCCTGCCGAGTGCCGCCTACCGCCCCGTCCGCCGGTGCGTCCGGATCGCCCGGCGCGTCTGGCAATTCATCCGCGTTGCCCGTCTTCCTGGCGGCGGCGAAAGCCGCGACATCTGGAAACTCGGCCCTGTCTGCATCGAACGCTGGTCGCCGCGGATGCCGCCGGCCGAAGTCTGTCTGCGGTGCCGCGTTTCCCGCGAACTCGCCGTCTGCAACTCAATGTGGTATTTGCCGTAGCTGCATTGGACCGTGGCCCGCTGGGTCGGCGGCGAGCGGGCGACACATGATGCGTGCAATCGGCTATTGGCGGCGTTTTCGCAGCTGCGGGACTTGCATCCGGGGAACGTCGTCGCGACGTTTCATGGCCCGGCTGTGGTTGACTTCCAGACAAGCCACAACAACTTCAGCCGAAATCAGACGGCACTTTTCAGATGGGTATTTTCGCTTCCTTTCAGATTCACCTGCATGACGTGGCGGGGAACCTGGAGTCGATCGACGTCGGTTGTCCTATGGGATGGCTGGGTCGAGTGCCAAGGGGTAGCCTCCCCAGCGGCGATTGGTTTCGACCATTGCCAGGTAGTTTTCTGGCCGCACGGAGCTGTGAATGCTGTTGGAGCTGGCCAGGCAGAAGGCGCCCTCCGGCGCCGCCACGCGGATCGTCTCCCGCGTCACTCGCGCGACTTCGTCCGCCGGCGCATTGCACAACAGATCACCACAATCGATATTCCCGATGATCGCCACACGGTCGCCGTACTTCTCTTTCACGGCGGCGATGTTCATGCCCGCGGCCGGTTCGAGCGGATTGATGGCGTCGACGCCGGTGGACACGATCATGTCTAGCAAGGGCATGATATTGCCGTCGCTGTGTTTGACGACGTACGCTCCGGCACGGTGGGCATTGTCGACGGCCCGCTGCAAAGCGGGCAGGATGAACTCGCGGAAGTGCCGTGGCGACATGAGCGGCCCATTCTTGTCGGCGTAATCGTCGGCCAGCACCACTACGTCTGCGCCGGCGTGCACCATCCGCTCGGCCACCCGCATGTCGTAGCTCACCGCCAGATCGATCAACTCGTGGACCAATCGCGGATGGTCGATCATGTCCATCAGGAATGTTTCCTGGTTGCGCAGATAGCTGGGGTTAAAGAAACCGTCGCGGCTGACGACGCAGATTGTTTTCTGGCCTTTGTAACGGGCGACAATGGCCGGCAAGTCGCCTAACACGCCGGGCGCCTCGGGGTCGGGCGGCTGGTACCGGCGGAGGTCGTCAGGCGTCTTGATCGGGCCTTCGACGGGGTATGGCGTGCTCTCCGGACCGAACGCGCGGATCACACCCCAAATGTCGCGGAACAAGCCCTTCTCACGGTCGACATAATCGACGTTCTCGCGGGACCACGAACTGCGGTTCAGACCGACATTGTCCAGCCCGATCCAATCGTTGAAGTCCAGATAGCTGCTGCCCGGGCGTAGCGCCTGAATGATGTGGTCGTCGATCACCCATTCCACAAGGGGCACGCGGTCGGGCTGTTGCCGGTCCAGCGCTGCCAGGACGCGTTGGCGGGAATTCATTGGGCGGAACCTGCGGGAAGCAGTTACAAACAGGCGGCGGCCAAAAGTTCCCGGCTTCAGGCGTCGCGTTGGGCAGTCGGTTGGCCGACAACTGGACAAAGAAGCGCCACTTTAGCATACTTACGTGGCTTGTCAATTTGCAACCTTCGCCTCCCGGCAGGTCGCCGGCAGCCGCGGCTGTCGCGCTCGCCCACCGTCATGCCGATGAATGCCCGCCAACGCGTGCTGGATTGTCTGGCCGGACGACCGGTGGACCGACCGCCGTTGCTGCCAGTGGTGATGATGTTCTGCGCCGACCAGGTCGGTGTTTCCTACGGCCAGTACGTGCGCGACTACCGCACGCTGGTCGAAGCACAAGTCCGCACGGCGGAACTATTCGATTTGGATTGTGTGTCCTGCATGTCGGATCCGGCGCGGGAAGCGGCCGACTGCGGGGCGGCAGTGGAGTATTACGCCGACTAGCCGGCCGCGCTGGTGGAAGCCCAAGCCTTGCTCGCGGACAAGCGCCGCTTGTTGACGCTGAAGCCTCCCGATCCGCTCGGCGGGGGACGAATGCATCAGGCGGTGCTCGGCCTGGAGCAGATGCGCGAGCGGGCCGGGCAAGAGCGGGTAGTGATGGGCTGGGTGGAGGGACCGTGCGCGCAGGCCGCAAATTTGCGCGGGATCAACGCGCTGATGCTCGATTTCTACGACGATCCCGCGTTCGTGCGCGACCTGTTCGCCTTTGCGGTCGACCTGGAATTGCGCTACGCGGCGGCCCAGGCGGCGGTCGGGATCGACTTGATCGGCGTCGGCGACGCGGCGGCATCGCTCGTCGGCCCGCGTTGGTACGAGGAATTCGTCTGGACTTCCGAGGCGCAGCTCGTGGCCGGGCTTCACGCACTCGGCTTGCCGGTCCGCCTGCACATCTGTGGCGACACGCGGCGGCTGGTCGAAGCGGTGGGACGCCTCGGCTGCGAGATTGTCGACCTGGATTACTTCACGCCAATCGAACACGCGCGGCAGGCCATGGGGCCCCAACAGGTCCTGTTGGGCAACGTCGACCCCGTACGCGTGCTCCGCGATGGCACACCCGAAAAGGTGCATGCCGCCTTCGCGGAATGCCATCGACGGGCGGGCACACGGTATATCGTGGGTGCGGGCTGCGAGATCCCCCGCGACACGCCGCCGGAAAACATCTGGGCGATGGTTGACTACGCCCGAGGCTCCGCGTGCGCTGGCGACGGCGCGACCGCCGGCTCGCCAGCCTGATCGTCCACGGCCGGGTCGGCGGACATGCGCGGCGGTCGGCCGGGCACGATGCGGCCGTCGCGCGCCACCCAGCGGATTTCGCGAAGCAGCCGAACGTCGCGGTCGACTCTTCCCGCCACAGCCAGGAAGCTGGCGGGCGCTCCGGCGGCGATCCGCCCCCACGGGCATTCCGTGCCCAATGCTTGGCTGGCGGTCCAGGTAACCATTGTCAACAGATCGGCGGCCGGGATGCCGGCCTGCTGCATCAACTCCAGTTCCAGCCACAGGCCGCCCCCCAGCGAAACGCCCGGGGCCCCGGCATCGGAGCCGGCCAGGATTCGGCAGCCCGACGCGTGCGCGATTCGGAGCATCGCTGCGTGGTCATCCAGTATCTGTCGCAGCCGACCGCGCACGTCTCCGTTCCAGCCGCAGCGGTCGGCACATCGCCACTGAACGTGAACCGGCGCGAATGTCGGCGTCCAGGTCAATTGCCGCTCGATGAGCAGGTCTAGAGTTGGACGTGTCATCAAGTAGCCGTGTTCGATGAAATCGACGCCGGCAGCTACAGCCAGGCGAATTCCCTCGTCGCCGCTGGCGTGTGCAGCTACGGGTTTACCCAACTCGTGAGCCAAGTCGACGGCCGCCTGCAATTCGTCCGGCGTGACGAAGGGCGCCGTGGTCACGCGGCCGCGCTTGAAGTTGACGATCCCGGTGGGGATTAACTTGATCACGCTGACCCGCGGATCGGCCGCCCAACGGCGAATCCCGGCACACAACGACTCCGAGTCTGCGAACGGTTGGCCCAACCAACGTCCATAACAGCCGGCCCGATAGAGCGCCGGCCCGCACGCCGCCACTTTGGCGATACGTCGATCGTGCCGCGCGACTTCAACCGCGGCCAGGCTCGCGGCGCCGAGATCCCCCAGGTCCCGGACCAGCCCCACGCCGGCCGCCAGCGCCTCGGCGGCGCGGCGGCGGACGACGGGGAGTTCCTCCTCGATCGGGCGCAATTCGGGCTGCGTCCGGAGTCGCGGTTCTAGCGGCCAGGGATCGAGCCGCAAGTGGACGTGCGTATCAACCAACAGGGGCAGCAGCACGTGTCGACGGAGGTCCAACACGTCCCCACCGGCCGGCGGAGGGCCGTCGTCGAGGTCCGCCACGTCGGCGATCCGCCCGGCACGAACGGTGAACCGGAGCGGCCGTGTGGCTTGCGCCAGCGGTTCATAAACGTGATCGCACAGCACGGTGTAAGGGCCGCCGGTATCCGCACCGCGAAACTGATTCATGGTGCGGTCTCCACGCGGGTCCACTCACGGTACGCGCGTATGTAGCGCAGCCCATGGGCGTCGTACCCCAGGCAACAGTCCGCCGACAACAGCGACCATTTCAACGCCGGCAGCGTGGGATCGGTAAGGGCGATGGTCATGCCGGCGCCGATTGCTAGGACGAGATACGCCGCATCGAGCGTCCGCCGTCGCGGCAGGCCGAACGAGGCGTTACTGGCGCCGAGCATCACGTTGGCGCCGAGGTGCTGCCGCAGCAACCGGCAAGTATCGAGCGTTGTTTGCCCGGCCGTGGAATTGGTTCCCACGCCCAGGCACACCCCGTCGAACACCACGTCACCCAGCTCGAATCCCTCTGCATCGGCCCGCTGGGCGATGACCTCGGCAACGCGCAACCGCCCCGCCGCCGTGTCCGGAATGCCGCGATCGTCGCACAACAGCGCGATCACCGCGGCGTTGTATCGCCGGGCGACTTGCAAGGTCGGACCAAGCTTCTTGGTCTCGCCATTAACGGAGTTAACCAACGCCCGGCCCGGCACAACCGCCAGCGCCGCCTCGAGCGCCGCCAGGTCGCCGAAATCGAGCGATAGCGGCGCGTCGACGGCGGCGGCGATCCGTTCGACGGCGCGCGGGAGCGCTTCCCGCTCGGGGACCTGCATCCCGACCATGTTGACGTTGACCACGTCCGCTCCGGCAGCCACCTGCGCCACGGCGCGCGATGCGATCAAGTCCCAGTCGCCGCGTTCGACCGCCTCGCGGACGGCTTGATAACCCAGGGCGTTACACCGCTCGCCGATGATGTACGTCCGCTTGCCAGGCGTCAGCTCGACCTCCCGCTTGCGTCCTCGCAGTACTGTCTTGGTCATGGTAGATCCTTCGCGGTTTCAACGGTCGACGGCGACGGGGGAACTTTGAGCCGCCAAGTTACGGGCAAATTGGATCGACTCGGCTATGAATTCGTTCGCGGCGCCGAAATTCAACAGGTGGAACCCGGCCAGATGCCGGATCGAGGCCAGGTTGGCGAGAATCTCGGTCGACCAGCGGCGGCAGGCCACGGCGACGTCGGTGCTGGTGCGGAGGCGATTGTAGACGTCGTCGGAAAGTAGGACGCCCGGCAGACGGCGCAGGACTTCCAGCCCCCGCGCCGTGCCGATCAACGGGACGGAGGCCAAGATGGGGACGCGTGTGGCCAGCCCCGCCTGCTGAACCGCTTGAAACCACTGGCCGAACAAACGCGCGTCGCAGACGGCCTGGGTTTGAAGAAAGTCGACGCCGCAGGCGATTTTTTGCGCCAGCCGGGCGAGTACGACGGACGTGGGCACGGAGCTGGGGTTAATGGCCCCGCCGACACACAATCGCGGCGCCGGCCGCGCGTTCAAATCGGCCAGGGCACTCGCGCCAAACTGACGAAGGTGGCTCGCTTCATAGATCATCTGCGCCGCTTCGAGCGGAAAGTAATGGGCCGTCCGCGGCGGCGTCCGGTTGCCGGCGCTCGGCTCCGCGCGCGCCGGCCAATCGCCCGTCAGGCAGAGTACGTTATGCACCTCGTTGGCGGAAAGCCCGACCAGCGCATCCAGATAGCTCCGCGGATCGAGATCCCGGCCGCATAAGTGCAGGATCGCCTCCCCTTGGTACTCGCCGACGCAACGCGCCAGGCTCAGCGCCGCGACACGCGGGACGCCTGCATGGTTGCTCGTCACGTTGATCGCGTCGGCCATCTGGGCCAAGGCGCGAATCCGGTCGCGCATGCGGTCCAGGCCTTGCTCGGTGGAGGGTGTGCAAAGTTCAGCCGTGACCACGAACCGTCCGCGGCGGAGTCTCTCTTCCAACCGGCTGGCGGTGCAGCAGGCGCCCGCGTCAGCGGTCGCAGCGAGCGGCGGCAGCGGCCGGCGCGTCGGCCGATCGGCCCCGGAACAACAGTTCCAGATACTGGACGACCCAATGAGCGCCTCGTTCAGCGGCGCGTGCGTGGGTGGGGCGGTCGTTCCTCGGGCGTCGCGCCGCAGTCCAATCTGCACCCACACGCACTCCCGCTGAGGATCGACCTCGCACCGCCCTGCCAGCGTTCCGCCACAGGGGCCGTTGCGCAGGCCCTTGGGACAATTCATTGGGCAAACCAGACCGGTTTGGCGAAGCACGCATTGTCCGCACGCCCGGCAGCCAAATATCGCCCACTTGACAGGCCACTCCGCCTTTGCCAGCCAGCGTGCGAGCCGGGCCTTGATGATTGCGGGAATGTTCATAGGGCGAGGAGATCTCGGGCCAAGGCGACGGCGCCGCTGGCGTTGTGGCTGTAACCGTCGGCGCCGATGGCGGCAGCGAACTGTTCCGTCACGGGCGCGCCGCCGACGATGACCTTGTACCGTTCGCGCTGCCCGGCGCTTCGTAATAGCTCGATGACCGACTTCATGGCGGTCATGGTGGTGGTGAGCATGGCGGACAGAGCGATGATCCCGGCACGTTTTTCCTCGGCGGCCGCGAGAAACTTTTCCGCCGGCACGTCGATCCCCAGATCAGTAACTTCGAACCCGCCTCCTTCGAGCATTGATGCCACGAGTCCCTTGCCGATGTCGTGCAGGTCGCCCTTGACGGTGCCGATCACTACCCGCCCTACCGGCTCGACGCCCCGCTCGGCGAGCAAGGGCCGCAACAGGTCCAGCGCGGACTTCATCGCCCGCGCCGCGATCAGCAGTTCCGGCACGTAGTACTCCGCCGCTTCGAACCGGCGGCCGACTTCGCCCATCGACGGGATCATGTAGCCCGTCACCAGTTCCTGCGGTTCGACCCCCGCGGCCAGCGCGGTTTGTACCGTTGCGGCAGCCGCGGCGGCGTCGCCGTGCAAGATCGCCTCGTACAAACCCTGCCAGGGGCCTTCGTGCGCGGTCATGGGTTGTTCCTGTCGGAGTATCTCCGTCGCCGCGTGCGGAAGCCGCGGGCCAGGGCGGGCCGCCTTGACGGCCGAGTAAAAATATATAATGATGATTCAGTATAGATAGTTTAGTGGTCCCATCAAGATGCCGTCCACTCAACGGCCGGGGGTTGCGATGCGAAACCGCTTGGCGCTCATGGGCGCCGGGGTCGGAGTGTGCGCGAGTTGGCTCCTCGCGGCGCTCGTCGCGCCGAGCGTCTCGCACGGGGCGGAAGACGAGCAGCAGTTCGAGCGCCGCGTTCTGGACCGGTTGGGTGCGCCGCTGTTGTTCGTTAAGCGGCACTCGTACACGGGCATCCACATCTACGACACGTACTACAAGTGGCCGCCGGGGGGCGGCGGTATCTACGTGTTGGAGAATCCACGTGCGCCGCGCGTGGATTGGAAGATTCGGCCGCTGGTTGATTCCACCACGCCCGGCTCGCCCGGGTCCGGCGTTTATAGCCATCCCGAGCTGACTTGGGACGCACGGCACGTGCTGTTCTGCTTCAAGGGCGAACCGGAGGGTAGCACGAAGATCTATCGTGTGGCGATCGACGGCACCGACCTGAAGTGCCTTTCCGATCCAACGATCGGCAGCGTCGGTTACCACGGCCGCGGCGGCGGCCAGCACGACCTGGCGCCGGCAGCATTGCCGGACGGGCGGGTCGTCTTTCTCTCGACCCGGCAAAGCGGCTTGGTTCCGTGCAACAACACCGGCGTGGCGGTGTTGCACGTGATGAATGCCGACGGTACGGACGTGCATTCGATCTCCGTCAACAACGTCAATGAATTTGATCCCAGCGTGCTGCCGGATGGTCGCATTCTGTTCGGCCGCTGGGAGTATGTGGATAAGAACGCACTGACGATTCAGTCGCTGTGGACGATACACGCCGACGGCACGGAGGAGACGGCGCTGTTCGCCAACAACATGGTGTTTCCCGAGGCGATTCTCGATGCCAGGCCCGTTCCCGGCTCGCATCGCATCGTCGGCACGTTGGCCAAGCACAACGGCCCGCCGCGAGGGTCGGTCGCCGTGATCGACCCGCTTCTCGGCAAGAACAATCCCGCGGCGATCGCCAACCTGGAACATCCCGCCGAGCCGACCCACGACACTGGCGAGTCGTGCGAACCGTGGCCCCTGTCCGACGACCTGGTGTTGTATAGCGGTCGTCCGTCCGGCGCCTCCCATAACGTGATTCAAGCGATGGACCGTAGCGGGCGTCGCGCCGTGCTGCTTTCCGATCCGGCGATTTGCCTGCACTCGCCGATGCTGGTCCAGCCCCGGCCACTCCCCGCGACAACGACGCCGCGGGCCGACCGCCGGGCGGCGACGGGGCGGTTCTTCGTGCAGAACATTTACGCTGGCCTGCCCGGCGTGCGTCGCGGCGAGGTGGCGCAGTTGCGGGTAATCGAGGAAACGTCGCGGGTGAGCGGCAGTCCTGGTTCGCCCAATCCATACAACCAGACGTTTTTGGTCAGCGCCGCCTTAGCGTTCAGCGTGAAGAACTTCTTGGGCGTGGCGCCCGTCGAGGCCGACGGATCGGCGTATTTTGAAGTTCCCGCCGGCAAAGCGCTGTATTTTCAGGCGCTCGACCGCGAGGGGCGGCTGATTCAGAGCATGCGGACGTTCGTGCAGGCGACGCCCGGCGTTACCCGCTCATGCATTGGCTGCCATGAACACAAAAGTCTAGCGCCGACCAACCATGGCGCACGCGCCCTGGCGCTGTCGCGCGAGCCCAGCCGGTTGCAGAAGGAGTCTTGGGGCCATGGCCCGATCGACTATCCCCGCATGATCCAACCGGTGTGGGACCGGCATTGCGTGAGCTGCCACGGCGGAAAAGAAGGGATCGCCGCGGGACTGGATTTGTCGGGCGGGTGGACCGAACACTTCAACATCAGTTACGAAAACCTGGTCAACCGCCGGCAGTCGCAACTAACGGCTTACTGGATCGCGGGCATCGACTGCATGAACGGCACGGCGCATTGGTCGACCCGAATCTTCCCGCCGCGCGGTCACGGTTCCGGTGCCGCGCCGCTGGCGGAGCTTCTTCTTGCCGGGCACCAGGGTCGGATCGCCAACCTGACCCGCGCCGAGCGTGATCTGGTCCTCGCCTGGATCGACACCAACGGCTTGTATTACGGCACGTGGGACACCACCGAGCACGGCTATGCCCTGCCGGCTTGGAACGCCGCTCGACAGAAGCTCAGCGCGGCGATGCAAACAGCCGGGTGCGGGCGGTGCCACGCAGTGGGCGGGCCGATCACCCGCTTCGAGCCCGATTGGATTAACTTGCAGACGCCTGAACAGAGTCGCATTCTGCGGGCGCCTTTGGCGGCCGGCGATTCGGGGCTGGGACTCGGCCTGTGCCGCGACCGGCCGGTCGACTCAAGCCGGCCGCGAGTCCGCTTACTGTGGAATGGCTACGCGCACGCCGTGCTTCCACTCGACCAGTTTCCCATGCAGCGGATCGTTGCGCCCGATACGTCGGGCGCAACGGTCGCGAGCCTGTCGTCGCCGGATGATCCGCACTACCAGGCGATGCTCGGCATCATCCGCGCGGCTCGCGACAAGGCAACGGCCGCTCCACGAGTCGATATGCCCGGCGCGAAGGTCGTCGTCGGCGAGTGCCGCACAAACGTCCCCACACAAGTTGACCGCGCACCGTAGCGGTCACCATAACCGGCCGTGTATCTCGTCGTTCGGAGAATCGACCATGTCCCGAATTAACCGACGAGTTGCTCCCTTCGAGTACGGCCGCCGCGCTTGGCGCAGCCGGATTCCTGGCTCGGTCGTCGCTGCCCCCCCCGCGCGGCCGCATATCGCTAACGGTAGGTGGCATGGAAAAAGATCATGGATGACCACGAGCGCTTGATTCCCGACCCGACGCGAGAGAAAAGTTGACGGGGCGGCGGCCAGGCGATTCCGCCAAAGATTAGCGTGCGTCGCCGAACGAGCCGGATTGCCGTCGCTCCTTGCATGGATCACGCCGAGAACTGCCGAAAAAGCGAGAACATCTTATGAAACTTTGGCGGCCAAGACTTCTTTGCGCGATCTGGTGCGGTATGGCGAGTGCAACGGCCTCGCCCGCGGCCGCGGGCGGGACCGCGAGCGAAAACGGTGGAGCGGCGCAAGCGAATTACGCACGGCCCTTCGAGCCGCCGACGCGGCCGGCATTCTTGCCGTTGCCTCCGGGAGCCGTGGAACCGGCCGGTTGGCTGCGTGATTGGTGCTTGGCGGCGAGGGATGGCTTCACGGGACACATGGATCAGTGCGATGCCGAGTTCCAAAGAGCCTGGGCGGCGGATCACAAGATGACCGGGGAGAGGCTGATGTGGTTCAAAGGCGCATGGCCATACGAAGGGGGCGGCTACTGGTTTGACGGACTGGGCCGATTGGGTTACGCGCTGCACGACGACGAGCTCGTGGCCCAGGCCAGGCGGCGACTGTACGCGGTCGCCGATCATATGCACTCGGACAGTCCGCTCTTTCTCTGGTGGCTCAAAAGCAGCGATCCCGCTGATCGAGAGTCCATCCACACCGCGGCCGGAGAGTGGTCGCTTTGGGCTTGTGGGTTGCTGGGCCGGGCGATGAGCGGGTTCTACGCAGGTTCCGGCGACAAACACATTCTCCAGGCGATGGAGAACGCATACGCAACGGATCCCAATAGTCTGCGCGCGATTTCCCAGAGCGTCTCGAATCTCTGCCCGGCGTTCGACGCATATTGCTGGACGGGCAACCCTGGCATCGCCAAGGCGCTGGACGGCCTACTCAAACAGGAAAAGGGCGCGCTGCTGCCGGCGCTTGGCCGTTACCGCCAGCCGCCCGAGTTAAAGCCCGGCACAACCGTCGACAACGAACACGTCGTGGCGTTTATCGAGTGCACGACCCCCTGGGCCGTGGGTTACCTGTGGACTGGGGACGTCCGTTATCTGCGGGCCGCCGTCGGTTGGCACGACTTGCTCGAACGCGTGGCCATGCAGCCGCACGGCGTGCCGGTCTCGGACGAGTATTACGGTCCCACAGGCGCGTTCCGGGGAAGCGAGACGTGCGACGTGGCCGGGTACATTTGGAGTCAAGTCGTCCTGCTCGCGGTGTCCGGCGAAGGCCGGATGGGCGACCGAGCCGAACGGGCGTTCTTCAATGCGGGGCCGGCCACCGTCTCCCGCGATTTCAAAACCCACGTCTACTTCCAAAGCCCCAATCGTTTCGCGTACGGCTCGCCCGACTTTCCCCACGGTCCCCGGGCGTACGGCGGCACCTACCAACCCAAGCACTCGCCGCTCTGCTGCACCGCCGCGCTCAACCGCATTCTGCCGTGGTACGTCACGCACATGTGGATGGCAACTTACGACAATGGGTTGGCGGCGACGTGCTATGGTCCCTGCAAGGTGACCGCGCTGGTTGCCGATCGAGTGCCGGTTGTGTTCGCTTGCAAGACCGATTACCCCTTCAATGAAACGATCGAAATCTCCGTTCAGATGGAGCGGGAGGCGGCGTTCCCGCTCGAGCTTCGCATCCCGGGTTGGTGTGCCTCGCCTGAGCTGAATGTGAACGGCTCACCCGCTGCCGTCCAACGAAATCCGCACGGGTTTGTGCGCGTGCGGCGGACTTGGCGCGGGGGAGACGTCGTCCGACTGCGCCTGCCGATGGTCCCGCACTTGGACACGGGGCGCGACGCGGCGCGGGGCGCGCCGTATGAGGGAGTCAACCAAGCGGGACCGGTGACGATTCCGCACCAGGACAGCACTCAAGGCGTGCCGTACGCCGCCGTTTCCTATGGCCCACTGTTGTTTGCGCTGCCGATCCCCGACACAACGGACGCCAATACGCCCGATCCATCGGCCCGCTGGAACTTCGCGCTCGATGCGCAAGCACCGGATTTGACCGTCGAGCGCTCGGCGATGCCGGACCACTGGAACTGGCCGCTGGAAGGGCCGTTGAAGCTGCGGACGAACGCGGTCGCCGCGGGCTGGAGTCCGGATCCGAAAGCCCCGCGACTGCCGCTCCTGCCGGTCACCGATCGACAGTCTGCGGAGCGGATCGCGCTCGTTCCGTACGGCTGCACGAAGTTTCGCATCTCGATGTTCCCCGTCACGGCGCCGCTGGAAGTCAAGCCCGCGTCCATTCGCCGGATTCTGTTTTTGGGCAACAGTATCACTTTACATGAGCCCAAGGCGGAGATCGGTTGGAACGGCAACTGGGGCATGGCAGCCAGCTCGGCCGACAGGGACTACGTTCACCTGGTCGCCGGCGCGTTGGCCGAGTCCACCGGGTTCAAGCCAGAAATCAGGGTGAAGAACATTGCCGATTTCGAACGCCAGTATGCCACCTACGACGTGGACCAGCAATTGAAGGAGTCGTTTGCGTTCGATCCCGACTTGATCGTTCTGGCGGTCGGCGAAAACGTTCCCACACTTGAGAGCGATAGCGAAAAAGCGCAATTCAAGGCCGCCGTGCTAAGCATCCTCCGCTGCACGCTGGCAAAACGCCGCCCGCGGTTAGTGGTGCGGAGTTGTTTCTGGGCCGATGCCGCCAAGGACCAGGTGCTCAGCACGGCCTGTCGGGAAGCGGGGGGGAGATTCGTCGACATCGGGGCTCTCGGCCGAGACCCGGCTAATCGTGCCGGTGCGGAACGCTCGCTGACGAATGACGCCGTAGCGGGACATCCCGGCGATAAAGGGATGACGGCGCTCGCCGACGCAATTGTCCAGGCGGCGTTGAAATGATCGACGCGCCATCCGCCCGAGGCCGCTCTGATTATCCTGAGGCTAAGCGCAGCAGCATCGGGGCAACTCTTTGGTTCATTGGAGATTGCCGCACGCCTTGAAAGTTGAGAGTCAAAAAGCCTGCGATAACGTGGCGAGGGCGCACGCCCTGGCGCGTGCGTTCGTTCGTCGCGCGTCGTCGCGCCGCGAAGCCTGTTTCGCCACGACGGCCGTGTGTATCTCCGCGATTGCGTCCTGAGCGAGCTTGAACGCGTTTCGCGCGGGCCGTGGTACGTCAATTCCGCTGACTTCCACGAGACGAGAATCCTCACCATGTGGTAGTCACACATATCGACCGTAGTATCTTTAGGTAGAAATAAAATATTTCACGAGGTGGCTTGCGGAAGCCTGCTAAATAAACTAGATAAAGCAGGTCTAATTTATAGCCATAGTTGCAAAAGGCGAGCCTTTTCTCCAGGGAGCGCGTGCCATGTGGCGAACCAACCGCGTAGCGGCCCGCCGTCGGAGTATCGTTACTTTGTTTGGGGTCGCTTGGGCAGCCTGCGGCGTAGCGACTCCGACACTGGCAGCAGAAGATTTGGCGGTCGAATTGTCTGCGGCCCACGCGGCGCTTACGCAAGCACAGGCACAAGAGAAAGCGGCGTATGACGCTCGGTATTCCCTCGATATGGCGAAGGCCGCAACCGAGGCGATCGTTACGGCTCAGTTGGAGACCAATGGACGCGCCGAATCGCTTCTCTTAGAAACCCAGGAAATGCTCCGGCAGGCGGCAGAAGAGGCAAAGACGGTCGGCGACGAATTGGTGCGCGAAGCCGACGCGGCAAAGAAGAAGGCTCTCGAGGACGAGGCGGCCAAATTGACCACGGAGCAGGCCGAGTTGCAGCAACTCATCGCCGCCCGCAGCGCGCGAATCCTGTCCTACCAACAGCAGTTGGAGAACGACCGGGCCGTCGCGGCACGGGCGGCCGCCAGTTATTTCGACTCCGAGCGCCGCTTCGAGGAGGCGGTACTGGGCACGTGGGGGGCGACGCGACGCGTTCATGCTGCCGAAGCGACGATTGCCCGCTCGGTTGCCGAGGCCGCTGCCGCCGAGCGGGCGGCAGCGGAGCAGACGCTGGCGGCGGCGGTGGCGGCGGCCAAGACGGCCGCCACGGCGGCTGCTGAGCAAACTGATCCGCAGCTCAAACAAATCGCCCAAGAGGCAGCGGCCCAAGCGGCCGGCCACCAGCAGGCTGCTGAAAAACTGTTGGCGGAAAGGACCGCCGCGGCCAACGCCGCGAACGGCAAGGCCGGCGCCGCCGAAACCACACTACGCCACACCGAGGCTGCCGCCGCGTGGGATGCCCATGATCGGGCGGGTATCGAGTTGCTGCGGGCTGAACAGAGGTTGAGGGAAAAGGTAGCCGCCGCTCAGCAACTCG
>QEVI01000381.1 GCA_003576855.1 Planctomycetota bacterium | reverse complement strand
GGCGGGCGGCGAGGATGCGGCGGGCGATCTTCGGGCCGATGCCTGGAACGAACTGCAGCTCGGCGTCCGTGGCGGCGAAGACGGAAGCCGCGTCGCCGAAGCGCTCGACCAGGCGGCTCCGCAGCACCGGGCCGACGTCCGGCGTGAGGGCCAGCAGGATTTCCGCGCGGGCGGCGTCGTCGAGCTCGCCCAACGGCGCGGTGCGGGAGGGACCGTTCATGGAAGTCGAAACCAGCGAGTCGAGCGGATGAGGGGCCGGAACGGAGGCACGCCATTAGCTTTCGAGGGCGGCGAGAATATCTTCTTCGCGGACGCCGCCCACCAGCTCCACGTGGCCGATGCGCGTCGGCAAGACGAACCGCAGCTTGCCGGCGGCGGCTTTCTTGTCGCGGTACATCAGCCGCACCAGTTCCTGGCCGTCGGCCTTCGGTACGGGAGTCGTGAGGCGCAGCGCGTCGAGCAGCGCGTCCTGGCGGGCGACGGTCGCAGCGTCGATCCGGCCGAGGCGGGCCGCGAGCCTCGCCGCGCAGCGCATGCCCGCGGCGACCGCTTCGCCGTGGAGCAGCGCCTCGTACTGGCCGAGCGCTTCGAAGGCGTGGCCGTAGGTATGGCCGTAGTTGAGCACGGCCCGCAGGCCGGTCGTTTCCCGCTCGTCCTGCTGGACGACGTCCGCCTTGAGCCGGCAGCAGCGCTGGACGACGTGCATCAGCACGGCCGGGTCTTTGCCGTTGATTGCGTCGACGTGCTGTTCGAGGTAGGCGAACAGCGCCTCGTCGAGGATGACGCCGTACTTCACGACTTCGGCCAGGCCGGCGCGGTACTCGCGATCGGGGAGCGAATGGAGCGCCTCGACGTCGATCAGCACGCCGCGGGGCTGCCAGAAGGCGCCCACCATGTTCTTGGCGCCGGGCAGGTTCACGCCCACCTTGCCTCCCACCGAGCTATCCACCTGGGCCAGCAACGTGGTGGGGACCTGGTAGAACTCCAGGCCGCGGGCGAACGTGGCCGCCACGAAGCCGGCCAGATCCCCCACGACGCCGCCGCCCATGGCGACGACGATCGACTTGCGGTCCGCTCCTTCGGCGAGCAAGGCGTTCCACAGGTCGTCGGCGACCTCGGTACTCTTGCTCGTCTCGCCGGGGTCGCAGACCAGGACGTTAACCTCCCAACCCTCGCCAACCAACAGGTCGCCGGCGTCGTCGGCGTAAAGCTCGTCGACGGTCGAATCGGTGATGATCACCGCGTGGTCGGAATCGGTGCGACGCCGCAGGAACTGCGGCAAACCGCCGAGCGTGCCGCTGCCAATCTCGATGTCGTAACCGCGTTCAGCCAGGTCGACGCGGACGGTCTGGATGTCGCTCACGTCGCACCGTTGCTGGTGAGGGATGTGGCCGCGAAGAGGCGCAAGAGACGCAACAAGGATATGTTCAAGGGGGGGTCAGCGGGGCTCGCTAAGCAGCAAGCTGCGGCGGTTGGGGTGTGAACACGTCGTTATTTGAATTACGCGTTTTCGCGTCGTTTGCGCCTCTTCGCGGCCATCGGCCGATGGTCACGTCGAGACCCGCTGGATATCGTCGGCGGTCACGACGATGCGGCGGCAGAAACCCGTGTGAACGCGGACGTACTCCAAATGCGCGGCTTCGGAGGGCTTCTCGTGGAGCCGGGCGGCGATGACCGCCCGCTGCTCCGGCGGCAGGCTGGCGTAGTCGTCCGGCCAGACCGTTTCAGTTTCCATCACCAGGGCTTCGCGGTAGGGGTCGTAAGCGTCGGCCATCGACATTCAGCATGAAACAGGGGGCACAGGAAAACCGCAAGCCGCCAGTATACTTGGCCGAGAGGCCGGCGAAAGCCGCGCGGCGCGGGGACGATCTTCCCCGGACCGCCGGCGGTGCCGACAGGGCAGCGGGGCAAACGATGCAGGTTTCCGGAAAGCTCGTCATTCTGATTACGCTAGGGGTCGCGCTGGCGATGTCCGGCGGGGCCTGGTGGTACCGGTTCGAGGCGTCACGGCGGGCGGCGGACTTCTGGGGCCCTGAGGCCGCCCGGCTGCTGGTCGATTCCGACCGCGTCGAGCTTGTCGTGCTCGCCGAATCGCCGGCCGAGGATGCGACCGACGCCGTCGCCGGCCTACCGGTCGCCGCCCGGCATGACCTCACCGGCAGGCGAGGGCTCACTCATCTGCGGCATGCGCTGACGCAGGACGCGCATTTCGATTGGAGCGGCCGGCGGACGACTACGCTCGCCGCCAACGGCCCGTGGAAGTACGCCCTCCGCTTCAGCGGCGGCGACGCGACGCTCGTCGTACTGCTGCCCGATGGCATGCACGAACTGGGCCGCCTCGCGCCGGGCGCCGGCGGCGCCGAGGCGCTCGTCCATGTGCTCCCCTGCCCTCGCCTGGCCGGCCCGCTGCGGCGGTATTTCACGGACGAAGGGCTCCTCAGCGGCAAGCCGCCACGCTAGCAACCAGTAGCAACCACGGCGAATGCTCTGGAGGCCCCCATGGGGCGCCCCTATACTTCGCCCCCCGGCTGGCGCTGTGCGTTGTGACCGAAGCGTCTCCAATCGTGAACCGACCATGCATTCCATTGCGGTAATCAACCAGAAGGGGGGCGTCGGCAAGACGACGACCGCCGTGAATCTCAGCGCTGCGCTGGCGGCCAGCGGCAAGCGCGTGGGGCTCATCGACCTCGATCCGCAAGCGCATGCCACGCTCCACCTGGGGCTCGGTGGGCGGCACGACGCGCCCAACACGTACAATCTCCTTTCCGGCGAGGCGCGGCTAGCCGACATCTGGCAAGCGGTGGAAGGCAATCTTTGGGCGGCCCCGTCCCACATCGACCTGGCGGCGGCCGAGGTGGAACTGGCCGGCGTCGTCGGGCGAGAGCTGATCCTCCGCGACGCGCTGGGCGACTTCGACGGCTCGCCCCCGCTCGACTTTTTGATCATCGACTGCCCGCCGTCGCTGGGCATCCTCACCATCAACGCCCTGTCGGCGGCAGCCGACGTCCTGCTCCCCTTGCAGCCGCATTACCTCGCCCTGCACGGGTTGAGCAAACTACTGCACACCATCGCGCTGGTG
>QEVI01000045.1 GCA_003576855.1 Planctomycetota bacterium | reverse complement strand
AAATAGCCCGGCCGTCCCGGCCGGCGCGTCTTCGCTTTGGCGTCTGGCGGGAATGTGGGTCGTTCTTGCGCAGGCGCGAGCCAGGATGGCTCGGCTATTTGGGGACTGGGTTTGCGCAGGGGGGTATCGTGCGTGCGCAGCCTTGCGGCGTCGGCCCGCTGGAGCGTTTCGTTGGGCGCATTTCCGACTAGAATGCAATTGCGGCGCAGCCGGCCCGGAGGCCGCGCCCCTCACGGAACAACAGCGGAGATGCACCAGCGATGCGACGCTCGCTCGAGGTGTTTTGCGGATTTCTTCAACGGTATGGGGCGGCGCATGGCAGGCGACAGGGACCGCGAGCCGGCAGGCGGCGGGCAGCTCACCGCGCCGTCCGCCGGTTCTCCTTCGAAAGCCTGGAGCCGCGGGTCGCGCTGGCCGCCGCAGGGCTGACGCCGATCGGCGCGCAGCCGACCGGTCCGCTCACCGGCAAAATCGTCTACACGTCCGCCGGCCACGGCTTCGAGTGGGTCAACGGCCTGGGCTGGAGGACCGGCCGCGGCGACAGCCTGGAAATCGAGGAGGCGTTTGGCAATCAGGACCAGATGACCTACTACGTCGATTATCTGTGGCGGGCCGGGGCGACGATCGTCCCCATGCGGCCGGTCGGTCGGCAAATACACGAAGTCGTGCTCGACAACGACTCGGCCGGCGTCGCCTACAGCGGCGCCTGGAGCGACAGCACGGCGGGCAACCGATGGTACGACGAAGACTACGGCGCCGTCGCCGACGCGGTCCGTTACCGTTTCGCCAGTACGTCCGCGGCGGAGACCGCCGTCGCCACGTACACGCCGACCATTCCCCAAGCCGGTTTCTACCCCGTCTACGCGTGGGCCGCCTTCGGCGGCAATCGCACGTCGCAGCTTTACAAGGTCAATCACACGGGCGGCCAGACGCACGTTCGCGTCGATCACAGCAAGGTGGGCAACGGTTGGGTCTATCTCGGCACGTACCACTTCAATAGCGGCGCCTCGGCCCAACTCGGATCGGTGCAGATCAGCAACGAGGGCGCCGCGGGCAAAGTCGTGATCGCCGACGCGATCCGCTTCGGCAACGGCATGGGCGACGTCCGCGACAGCGACGCCGGCATCGGCACCGGCGGCGTCTCCGGTTCGCCTCGCGAAGATGAAAACGCCCTGATGTGGTTGTGGCGGGCCGTGGGGCAGGGCGTCGCGCCGGAGTCGATCATCGGCACGAGCAACGTTTCGGCCCCGACGCTGATGGCCGCCCACATGAACGCCGACGCGAACCCCTTCGGCACGTCGGTGTACATCGGCTTCCACTCGAACGCCGCCGGCGGCCGCGGCGCCGTGGGACTGATCGACGTCGACGCCGGCGAACAGACCCCGCATCAGGCGGACCTCGCGCTGTATACCGGCCGGCAGATCAACCAGGACATGCAGGCGCTCAACGGCCAGTTCGAGCACAACTGGGGCACGCGGACCACGCACACTTACAGCGGCGAGTTCGGCGAAATCAACGAAGGACCGTCCGCGGAATTCGACGCGACGATCATCGAAGTCGCGTTTCACGACCAAACCCAGGACGCTCAACTGCTCCGCGACCCGAAGGTCCGCGATCAGCTCGGCCGCTCGACGTACGAAGCGACGCTGGAGTACTTCGACCATTGGGGCGGCCTGACAAGCCCCGTGGCGCTGCCGGCGCCGCCGACCCACGTAAGCGTCGTCAGCAACGCCAGCGGGGAAGTCACGCTCCAGTGGACTGCCGGGCCGACCGGCGTTCGCGGCGGCGCGGCGACCGGCTTCCGCATCTACGCCTCGACCGACGGGTATGGCTTCGACGGCGGCACGTACGTCGCCGGCGGCGGCGTCCATACGGCGACGCTCAGCGGTTACGATCCGCTCCTGCCGTACTATTTCAAGGTTGTCGCGGTGAACGCCGGCGGCGAGTCGCGCGGATCAGAGGTCGTTACGGCGCTGCCCAGCGGCGGGGCGAAGCAGGTGCTCATCGTCAACGGCTTCGACCGCTTCGATCGTACGCAGAACTTCCGCTACCCCTACGCCTACACGGGCGACGGACTGGTCGATCGCGTCTGGTCGCGCTACAACAACAGCTTCGACTACGTCGTACAGGTGCACACGGCCATTTACGCGACGAAGCCGGGCGTTCATGTCGCCAGCGCCAGCAACGAAGCGATCGCCAGCGGCTCGGTGAATCTCGGCGATTACGACGCCGTCGTGTGGATCCTCGGTAACGAGTCGACTGCCGACGACACGTTCAGCGCCGCCGAGCAGAGCCTCGTCGAGCAGTTCGTCGCCGCCGGCGGCGATTTGTTCGTCTCCGGTGCGGAGATCGGCTGGGACCTCGACCAGCAGAACAATGGCCGCACCTTCTTCGAGACGACGCTGAAGGGAGACTACGTCGCCGACGACGCCGGCACGTATACCGTGTCGGCCGCGGCCGGCGGCATCTTTGCCGGCTTGCCGAACATCGTTTTCTCCAGCGGCCCGCAGTTTTCGAGCCTGACGTCGCAGGTGTACAACGTGGCATTTCCCGACGTCATCAGCCCGCAAGCCGGCGCCCAGCTTGCGCTTGCCTACAGCGGCGGCGTCGGCGGCGCGGCGATTGATGTTCCCGGCCAGGCCGGCCGCGGCAACGTAGTGATGTTCGGCTTTCCGTTCGAGACGATCACCGCCGCCGCCAATCGCTCGGCGGTGATGGGGCGCGTGCTCGACTTCTTCGGCGTGGCCCCGGTTGGGCCGATCAGCGCCGATTTTGACGACGACGGCCTGGTGGACGCGGCCGACTTCCTCGCGTGGCAACGGGGCTTCGGCATGGCCAATCCCGGCGCAGCCGACGGCGATGCCGATCACAACGACGCGGTCGATCACGCCGATTTGGAGATCTGGGCGTCGCAGTTCGGGACGCCGGCGGGCGGCTCGTTCGCGGCCGAGGCTTCGATTGCGGCTTTAACGGCCTCTGAAGCCCTCGATCCGGCCGCCGGTTGGCTGGCGATGCCCGCCCAGGCCGCCGGCCAGCGGGAAGTCCCTGCAACGGCGGCTGATGTAAACGCGGCCAACTTCTCGGCTGTCGCCACCGAGAGCGCGACTGCCGCCGTGCAGGCCGCGCCCAGCACAATGGCCGCCCTCTCGCCCTGGCGGCGGCCAAGACCAGCCGAGCCGGTGACCAGCGCCGTGGACGCCGCGCTTGAGCGACTGGCGCCCCAGTGGCGCCTTCCCCGGGCGTTTTAAGCCCGCGCGGCCGGCGGCGCCAATGTAGCCATCTCGCTCCTGCGAGATGCAGTCCCGCGGAGGTCGCGACGAAAACCCTCTCGCGGCAGCGAGCGGGACGACCGTCTTCCCCGCAACGCCCCGCTGCCGATCAAGCGACGGCCGCGGCAAGCTGCGCAATAACGAGCAAAATCTGCGCACCAAGATTTAGTATTTCCGCTCGTGCCAGATATGATATCCAGCTAGAAGCTGAGGCTAACCGCAAGTAGCCTGCGCGGTTGCAAAGGCGATCGCCTCCAGGGGAAGCGTGAGCAGCCTGGGCTTACTTTTCCATTTTCCCATTGTGGCGGCGTGCGCTGCGATCGTTGCGTTTAGGCCAGCGACGCCGCGGGCAAAGCGTGTGTCGTTCTTCCCTGGCAACAGGCGCGTAGTCGCCGGCGGCGACGCGGCGCCTGGTCACCGAATCGTTCCAGACCACTCAAGCCGCTTTCTCGCACCGCGGCGACTAGCGGCCCACAACGCTGTGTCGGCATTCAGGAGCACCAGATTCATGAGCTTTCCTCGAGCGATTTCATCACGCATCGGCGGTTTGGCGGTTGTCCTGGCGTTGGCGTGCGGCGCGACCGCCCGCGGGCAGGTCGTCATCAACGAATTGGTGAAGGAAGAGCGGACCGCCGGGGCGGGGGCCGTCAGCCCCGACGCGCGGGAGTTCGTCGAGCTCTACAACGCCGGGGCCACGGCGGTGGATATCGGCAATTGGACGCTGGTGAACGACACGGGCACGCCGATCACCGACACGATCCCCGCCGGTTCGTCGATTCCCGCCGGCGGCTACTTCGTCATCGCCGCCGAGGGGCGAGGCATCGCCAACGCCGACTACTACGTCCAGGGCCTGGCGCCGACCGACGAGCTGTATCCCGACCTGGTCGGCGGCGTCATGCAACTGTTCGACGCCTCGTCGAACCTGGTCGACGCGGTGGCGTACGACGTGTTCCGCGGCACGCCGGCGCTGCCGACCAACCAAACCGCGGGCGGCTGGTGGGGGCAGTTGCAGTCGTACAACACCACGACGCCGCAGTCGCTGGCCCGCTACCGCGATGGCCGCGACACGAACAACAATGGCCGTGACTTCGGCATCCTACCCCTGACGCCCGGGGCCTCGAACGAGCTGCCGCACAGCGCCAGCCACGCGATTCCCGACGTCGACGGCCTGGCCGTCGGCGCCGAGTTGCCGCAGTACCACTTTGCGTTCATCAACGCCCGGGCGATCGATCCGGGGGTGGCCAATTCGTTCAACCCCAAGGCGATTCCCGCCTCCCCGCAGGGCGGCAAGGCGATCGTCGCCTGGGACGAAAGCGGCGGCGGCAACGCCGTCTACTCCCGCGAGACGGTCGAGAGCTTCGATCTGTACGCCTATCTGGACACCAACCCGATCAACTTGCCCGGCGCCGAGGAGTGGGACACCTCGACTTACGGCATCGGCACGACCAACGGGTTGTTCAACAATCCGGACACCCGCGGCGTGATCAACGGCGTCGGCACGTCGCCAGGCAACGGCAACACGGGCGTCGGCTGGCTGTTCCAGCGGTTCGAGGACTCGACCAACGGCGGCGTCAACGACTTCATTCGCCTGCAACTGGTCGACTTCAACGACGGCGGCAACAGCGATGGCACGCAGGATTGGACCGTCATCCAGGACATCGACCTGAAGGGCGCCCCCGCCGGCTGGCACCGGCTGGGCATCGACGTCGACCCCGCGACCGGGGCGGTGACCGCGCGGTTCGACGACCAGACATTCAATTTCACCACGAACAGCGACCTCATCGGCACGTTTTACGTCGGCTACCGCGAGGCGATCACCGGCTCGGTTTCGGCCAACCTCGCCAAGCACGCTCCGCCGATTTTTGACCTGGTGGCGACCCAGGTGGCCGACGACGCCGACTTCGACGGCGATGGCGACGTCGACGGAGCCGACTTTTTGACGTGGCAACGCCACCTCAACGCCACGGGCCAGACCAACAACGACAACGGCGACGCCAACCACGACGGCTCGGTAAATGCCGCTGATTTGGGGGTCTGGCGAGCCCAATTCGGATCGTCGCCTGCAGGGGCCGTGGCCGCCGCCGTGCCGGAGCCGGCCGCCGGGTTGTTGCTGGCGGCGGCTGCAGCGGCCGGCTTCGCGGCCCGGCGCCGTTGAGCGAGCAGGGTCGCGGCTCAAAGTAGCCATCTCGCTCCGCGAAATCGACTCTCGCGGGAGCTAGAGGGCTACATACCGCGCACGCCCCGCCGGCAAAAGACGCGCTAACCGATTTCTTGACATTTCGCCGTCGACCAGTCTGAATGGTATGGTGTGGCTTTTACTGCCCGCTGCGCCTCGGTCGCGTCCGCTGACTCCGATGCGTTAGACAACTCACCATGGAAAGGACCAACTGATGAAACTGCACGCATCTGCGATGGCCGCCGTCGCGCTGAGTCTGACGGGCCTGTGGAACTCGCCGGCCTGGGGACAGGTTCTCTACATGGAGAACTTCGAGGTCGATCCCACGGCCAACTGGACGGTCAACGACGGGCCGACCGACGAAGCCGCCGACTTTTTCTTCGATTACAGTACGGTCGGCATCCCCTCGGCGCCTAATTCGGGCGGCACGACCCGGGGCATGAAGCTGCAGACCAATCTCATCGACGCCGTCTTCGGCGGATTCAGCGTTTCGCCCAACGGGCAAAGCTTCACCGGCGACTACGCGCTGACGTTCGATTGGTGGCATAACTTCCTCGGCGCCGAGGGGACCGGCGTGGAGGCTGGCGCGAACGGCTCGACGCAACTGTCGCAGTTCGGCATTCTTACCAGCGGCACGGTGGCCAATTACGCCGGCGCCGGCGACGGCGTCTGGTTCGCCGCCAGCGGCGACGGCGGCACGGGTTCAGACTATCGGGCCTATTCCTCGGAACGCGTCATCAGCTATCAGCTTCCTGCGGTAGCGCCTGAAGATGAGCACGCCACGTACCACGCCGGCAGCCGCAATAACACGGCGCAGCTTTACCTGGATACCTTCGGCGGCGCGACGGTGCCCGAGGCCCAGACCAACCTGTTCCCAGAGACGCAGTTTGGCGTCACCGCCGACGGCGCCGCTGGCTTTGCCTGGCATCAGGTCGAGATCGCGAAAGTCGGCACGACGGTGACCTGGAAGGTCAACGGCACGCTGTTGATCACCGTGGAGACCGCTGAGTTCATCACGCCCACCGGCGGCACTAACATCCTGTTTGGACAAAGCGACATCAACAGCGGTCTTTCGCAGGATCCCTACTACGACGACGTCCAGTTCACGCTGATCGACAACGTGAAGGTATCGACCGTCACGGCGCCGGCCGAGGACGCCGACTTCGACAATGACGGCGATGTGGACGGCGAGGATTTCCTAGTCTGGCAGCGCGGCTTCGGGCCGACGGGCACGAACGCCACAGGGGACGCCAACGGCGACAACGCCGTCACGGCGGCCGACCTCGAGGTGTGGAAGGGCAAGTTCGGCGCGACGCCGCCGGCCGCCTCTGTTTCGGCCGTCCCCGAGCCGGCGACGGTGATCATGGCGGTCCTGACGGCCGCCGGGCTGGCCGCCGCCTCGCGCCGGCGCCGCCGGTAAGTTTCCGCGGAGTAATCGGCGGGCCAGGCCCGCGCTTTTCTTGGTTGCCGTTTTTCCTACGTTGACGAACTTCATTTGAGAAAGGACCTGCCTAATGAGACAATTCTGCTTGGCGGCCGCGGCGGCCGCGCTCACCCTCGCCGCCTCCGCTGCGCTGACGGCCCGCGCCGCGGTCTTGTACAGCGAGAACTTCGACGTCGATCCCACCGCCAATTGGGTCGTGAACAACGGGCCGTCCGACGCCGCGGCGAACTTTCACTTCGACTACAGCACCGCCGGGATTCCGTCGGCGCCGAACTCCACCGGCGGCACCACCCGCGGCCTGAAACTGCAAGCCAACCAGGCCAACGGCGTCTTCAGCGGCGTGAGCGTATCGCCCGTCGGCAAGAGCTTTTCGGGCAATCACCGGGTGATGTTCGACTGGTGGTCGAATTACAACGGCCCGGCGCCGGTCGGCGGCAGCGGCTCGACGCAGCTTTCCACCTTCGGCATTGGCACCAGCGGCGCCGTGCCCCAGTGGCCGGGCGGTACGCAGGACAGCATCTGGTTCGCCGCCACGGGCGACGGCAACTCCTCGAGCGACTGGCGGGCGTATTCCCCCACGGCGCCGACCCGCTACGGGGACGGTTCGGGCGTCTACGCGGCCGGGACCCAGGCCGGCAGTTCCAATGCCAGCGACCCGTACTACGCCAGCTTCGGCAGCGTCTCGCCGCCGGCGGCGCAGACCGCCCTGTTCGCGCAGCAGACCGGAACGTCGCTGGTCGGATCGTCGGCCTTCGAATGGCACCAGGTCGTGATCGACCGGTCGGGCGCGAGCGTCACCTGGACCGTCGACGGTGTGCGGATTGCGACGGTACCGGTAGCCGACGACACGGCGGCCACCGGCAACAACATCTTCTTCGGCCATTCGGATACCAACGCCACGTCGTCGACGGACGCCAACGACGTGAACTTGTTGTTCACGCTGATTGATAATGTGCGCGTCGTGCCGGAGCCGGCCAGCGGCGCCTTGTGGGCGATTTCCGCCCTGGCGCTGGCGGCCGCGAAGCGCCGCCGGTAGACCCGCGCGGCGCGCCGGCGGCCCGTCGGCGCGGAAGTTCAGCGGTACGTGGAGCGGCCCAGGCGAGCGCCTAGCTCGCCTGGGCTGCGTCGTTGCCGTCGAAGTGATTGCGCACAAGTGGGAAAAATTAACGCCGCGGCGCGGTTGTCCGCTGCTGCGTCGGCCCGCAAAATGAAAGGGGCTGTGACGCCGTGCGCTCGGCGTCTTGTCGCCGTCAGCCTTTTCGCCCGCCGCAGTGGCCGGAGGTCCAATTATGACTGACGCTCGTACTAGCAGGATGCCCGTGCCGCGACGTCGGCCCCCACATGGTTTCACGCTTGTGGAGCTGTTGGTGGTGATTGCCATCATTGGCGTGCTGGTCGCCCTGCTGCTTCCAGCCGTGCAGGCGGCGCGCGAAGCGGCGCGACGGCAGCAATGCCAGAACAATCTCAAGCAGATCGGCCTGGCGTGGCTTAATCACGAAAGCGCTAACAAGTTCCTCCCCTCGGGCGGCTGGGGGGCGGGCTGGACGGCCGACCCGAACGCCGGTTATGGCAAGCGTCAGCCGGGCTCGTGGGTGTACAACATCCTGTCGTACATGGAGCTGCAAAGCCTGCGGCAACTGGGCGTCGGCACGACGCCCGGTTCGACGCAGTTCCGCGATGCCAGCCTCGCGCTGCACAAGGCGCCCTTGGCCGGGCTGCACTGCCCGACGCGGCGGCCGGCGCGGCTCTACCTAGCGAACCTTTCCGGCACGGTGAGCGATTATTCGTTCCTGGTATCGCTCGCCCAGAACGAGGGGATCGTCAAGACGGACTACGCGGCCAGCGCCGGCGACAGCTACTTCACGGCCTCCTCGACCGAGGAAGGCGCTTGGTACTGGCCGGATAGCTTCGCGGCGATGAAGAGCACGCGGATTCCGCCGGGTTGGCACATTTTCGAAGGCCACTGCGAGAACCCCGCCCACCGTAATTACCAGACGGGCATCAGCTACTACCGCAGCGAAATCGCCCTGGAACGCATCGAGGACGGCGCCAGCAACACATACATGGTGGGCGAGAAATGGCTGGTGGTCGACGGCTATGAGGGCTCGGCCGGCGGCTCGGGCACGCCCGGCTTCAGTTGGGGCGAGAACCAGTCGATGTACCACGGCTACGAGTGGGACAACCACCGCGGGGCGTGGAATCCGGGGCGGTCGATCGAGGCGTGCCAGCCGGCGCAAGATCAAGCCGGCGTCGCCGGCGGCTTCCCCGAAATCAAGTTCGGCAGCGCCCATGCCAGCGGCTTCAACATGGTGTTCTGCGACGGATCGGTCCACACCATTCCGTACGACGTCGATCACCTGGTCCACGCCCGCCTGGCGAGCCGGCTGGACGGCAACCCCACGCAGATCCCGTAACGGGCGGGTGACTTCCACGTTGTCGCCATTGAGCGCCCGCGATACACGCGAACGCGTCCGACACGTGGAGGTATACGCGGCGTTGACCGTGAATCGCGGATCACCGTCGCCTAGTCAGAAACTGCCCGTTATGCGGGCCTTTCGCGGTTATTCGCGTGATTCGCGGGCGCCGGGCACTAAGGACTGCAAGAGTCGGCGTAACTGGCCCCGGCTACGACTGCCCGTCCCTGCCTGAGCTTCCTTGCATGTTGCGTTATTTGCACGTGAGGTCGAATCGCGCCTTTTGGTTGGCGATCGCCGGGTCGTCGGGCGAAACCTGCTGGCCGAGCGTCGTCTCGGCGTTGTACCTGGCGGGAATCGTTTCCTTGCCGTCGACCTTCTTCGAGACGCGCACCCGGTAGAGACCCACCTGGAAGCCGGCCGGCATATCGGCCGAGGGGCGCTCTTCCTTCGGGATGCTGGGCGACACGCTGCCGTACATGAGCGTTTCGCCCACGGCCGTTTTGATCTCATCGCCGAGGAACGGCTCCGGCTCGAACGTCACCTGCGCGCCCGGCAGCGGCTGGCCGTCCATGGTAAACAGAAAGCTCACCGACATGACGCCGATGCCGGTGGCCTGCCAGGCTTCGATTCGCCGCTGGATTTCGTCTTGTTGGATCTTGCCGTCCTGATTGGCGTCGAACGAAGCCTGCGCGGACTTCAGGCCCGGCGAGGCGTCCAGCTCGGCGCCGGCAAGGGCGCCGTCGGCGTCCTGGTCGTACATCTCCATCGCCTCGGCGGCTGCGCCGTCGGCGTCGATGCTCGGCGGCTTGATGCGCGACGGCCCGCTGCTGCAACCCCAGCCGCACGCGGCAAGCACGGCCAAGCCGAAGCCAGTGTGTCGGACCAAGGGCCGCAACGCGGCGACGGTAAATCGGACGGTCATGGCAAGTTTCCGAAAGCAAGGCGGAAGTCGGCGACCAGGACCCGCAGGTCGAGCGGCGTCCGGCGTTCGTTGTACTTTAGCGGCGGCTGGCCTGGCAACCGCCGCACGCGTGAAGATCGTTCAATCGTCGGCCGCGGGCGCCCCTTTTGGCCTGTGCGCGGCGGGCCGGCGAAGCGCCCGCGCCATCCGCGTCGCGGTCAATCCATGCCCAGTCTGGCCGATCGTCTGACGTGCCGAGCGTTCAGGCCGGCATGTCGCGGGGAACAGGATGAGCGCTGCGGCAGTGAGGGTAAGGCCCGCACGCGTTTGGTTTTCCGCCGAACAGACTGAAGCCGCCATCCGGCGGATTTGCCGCGGGTCGGCTCGTTGGCATGTCGGTTGCGGCCGTAGCGAGGCCGGGACGCCATTAAGCGGTACTGGCATGCGGTTGCGCTGGGAACCAGGGACAGGGCCCGGCCGGGCGCTGGCGCCGGTACGTTCCAAACTCAGAGGAGGCGGAAGATGAAACCTGTTTCGTGGGTGCTATGTGCTGTTGGAATGATCTTAGGCGACGTCACCCTGGCCGACGGGCCCGCGGGCCAGGGCCTGAGTCGCGCCGGCCAGGCTGTGGCCGAGGGGGCTCGCGCCGCCGTGCAAGGGACGGCCAACCTGGCCGCGGGCGTCGCCGATGCCGGCGCACGCGCGGCCAGCACGATGGATCGCAGTCCCCAAGCCCGCTGGCGATTCACCCGCCAAAACGGCCAGTGGTGGTACTACGGGCCGAACAACAACTGGATGTATCATCGCGACGGCCAGTGGCATGCGTACGCGGCGCCAGCGTCGCCGTCGGCCGCACCCAGCCCGGATCAGCAACTAGCCGGCGAACCGCAAAGCGAGCAGCGGCTCGCGTCTCCGGGCCAACCCTACTCGGCGGGCTATCGCGGCGTCGACGAGCCGGCCGAGGCGGCCGGGTCGGACGTTGCGGCCAGCGGCGGCCATCTGCAGCCACTGCCCCAAGCGCAGCCGGCGTACTCAGCTCCAGCGCCTTGCGAACCGGGAAATGTCGCCCCGTCGTACGGCGACGCCGTGGGCCCGACGCCCGCGGGGGGCGCCAATGTCAGCCGGGCGCCGGCCGGCAGCGAGCGAAACGTCGCCAGCCGCCACGAGCGGGGCGTTCATTCGCCGCGCGCGATCAACAACAATCCGAGTTCGGCGACATGGGGCGCCGTAAGGCGCTAACTGGCGCCGTCGAGGTTGCGGTCGCAATAACGAGAGTCGTCCGCCGCGCGAGGCGAAGCGCGGCGGTTTTTTTTGGGGGGGGCGTCGTGTATTCATCTCGCTCCGAGGACTACATGGTGCAGCGGGGCGCCTACGCGAATTCTCGCTGCTAGGAAGCGGCCCTTGGACCGAACCCGGCGGCTCCCTGTCGAGTCCGCTCGATGACGGATATCATAGGCGTGAGCCGTTACTCCCGCCCATTGCCCGCCGTTGAGCGCCAGCCATGCCCGCCGTCGACCTCGCCGATAAGACCGAACTGCTGGAGTCCCTGCTCGATGAGCGAATACTGGTGCTCGACGGCGCCATGGGGACGCAGATCCAGGCCCTCGGCCTCGACGAACGGGCGGTGCGCGGCGAGCGGTTCGCGGGACATCACAAGGACCTCAAGAACTTTCCGGACATTCTCTGTTTGACGCGGCCGGGGGACATCACGGCGATCCATCGCCGCTACTTGCTCGCCGGAGCGGACATCATCGAGACGAACACCTTTGGCGCCAGCCCGGTGGGGATGACGGAGTTCGCTCTGCCGGTCGAACTGGCGGCCGAAATCAACGTCGCCGCAGTGGCGTGCGCCCGGGCCGCGTGCGACGAAGTCATGGCGGAAACGCCGGACCGGCCGCGACTGGTCGCCGGGTCGATCGGTCCGACGACTAAGCAGACCGCCATCAGCACGCGGGTCGACGACCCGGCGTTCCGCGCCACGACGTTCGATGAGATGGCCGAGTCGTACTATCAGCAAGTCGCCGCGCTGGTCGAGGCGGGCGTCGACATCCTGATGCCCGAAACGTTCATCGACACGCTGAACCTCAAGGCGTGCCTGTTCGCGATTCAGCGGTACTTCGACGAGACGGGCGCCCGCGTGCCGGTGATGGCCTCCGGCACGTTCGACAAAGGGGGGGCGACCTTCGTCTCCGGCCAGTCGATCGAGGCGTTTTGGAACTCCATCAGCCACTTTCCGCTCCTCTCGGTGGGGATGAACTGCGCGCTGGGCCCGGACGTCATGCGGCCGCACATCGAAGCGCTGGCCCAGGTGGCCACCTGCCGGATCAGTTGCCACCCGAACGCCGGACTGCCGAACGAGATGGGCCAGTTCGACTTGGGTCCGGAGGCCATGGCGCGGCAGGTGGGCGAATACGCCGACAATGGCTGGGTGAACATCCTCGGCGGCTGCTGCGGCACGACGCCCGACCACATCGCGGCGATCGCGCGGCGGGTGGCCGGCGTCGAGCCGCACCGGCGGACCAGTCGGCCCCAGTGGCTGCGCTTGAGCGGCGCCGAGCCGATGACGTTGCGGCCCGACAGCAACTTTCTGATGATCGGCGAGCGGACGAACGTCACCGGTTCGCGGAAGTTTGCGCGGCTGATCAAGGAGGAGAACTACGAAGCGGCGATCGAGATCGCCCGCCAGCAGGTCGAGAGCGGCGCCAACGTCATCGACGTCAACATGGACGAGGGTCTGCTCGACAGCGAAGCGGCGATGACGAAATTCCTCCGCCTGATCGCCGGCGAGCACGACGTCGCCGCCGTGCCGGTGATGATCGACAGCAGCCGGTGGTCGGTCATCGAAGCGGGGCTCAAGGCGGTGCAGGGCAAGGCGATCGTCAATTCGATCAGCCTCAAGGACGGCGAAGCCGAGTTCCTCCGCCGCGCGCGGCTGTGCCGGCAGTATGGCGCCGCGGTCGTCGTGATGGCGTTCGACGAACAGGGGCAGGCGGCCGAGGCGTTGCCAAAAGTGGAAATCTGCAAGCGGGCTTACAAGCTGCTCACCGAGGAGGTTGGCTTCCCCCCCGCGGACATTATCTTCGATCCGAACATCCTCACGGTCGCCACCGGCATCGAGGAGCACAACAACTACGCCGTGAACTTCATCACGGCCATCCGGCTCATCAAGCAGCAGTGTCCCGGCGCGTATGTATCGGGCGGCGTGTCGAACATCTCGTTTTCGTTCCGCGGCAACGACGTCGTGCGCGAGGCGATGCACTCGGCGTTCTTGTACCACGCCATTCAAGCCGGGCTCGACATGGGCATCGTCAACGCCGGCCAGCTTGCCGTGTATGAAGACATCGAGCCGCGGCTCAAGGAACTGGTGGAAGATGTCCTGTTCAACCGGCGCCCGGACGCCACGGAGCGGCTAGTCGACTACGCCGAGACGGTGAAAGGGCAGGGCGCCGCCAGCGAAGCGGAGGAAGCCGCGTGGCGAGCCGCGCCGGTCGAAGAGCGGCTCAAGCATGCGCTGCTGAAGGGCGTGGTGAAATACATCGACGAGGACGCGGAGGAAGCCCGCCGGAAGTACCCCTCGTGCCTGTCGATCATCGAAGGCCCGTTGATGGAGGGGATGGGCGTCGTCGGCGATCTGTTCGGCGAGGGCAAGATGTTTCTGCCGCAGGTGGTCAAGTCGGCGCGAGTGATGAAGAAGGCGGTGGCCTATCTCACGCCGTTCATGGAGGCCGAGAAGGCGGCCAGCGGGCAGGCCGGCCAGCCGCGAGCCAAGGTGCTGCTGGCCACGGTCAAGGGCGACGTGCACGATATCGGCAAGAACATCGTCGGCGTCGTGCTGGGCTGCAATAACTTCCAGGCCATCGATCTGGGCGTCATGGCCTCCTGCGAACTGATCCTGGAGACTGCGGTCAAGGAGGCGGTGGATGTGATCGGGCTATCGGGGCTGATCACGCCGAGCCTCGACGAGATGGTGCACGTCGCCCGCGAGATGCAGCGGGCCGGGTTCACGCTGCCGCTGCTCATTGGCGGGGCGACGACCAGCGCGAAACACACCGCGGTGAAGATCGCGCCGGCCTACGACGGCCAGGTCGTACACGTGCTGGACGCCTCGCGGTCGGTCGGCGTCGTCGAGAAGCTGATCAATCGCGAGGCCCGCGAGCAGTTCGCCGCCGAAAACCGCCAGTTGCAGCGGCAACTCGCCGCCTCGCACGCCAAACGGCAAGCCGTCGACCTGGCGCCGTTCGAGGAGGCGAAGGCGCGGCGGTTTACCAGCGATTGGGCCAAGGTCCATGTCCCGCAGCCAGCGTTCCTCGGCGTCCGCGCCGTGGGAACCGATCTACCAGACGTCGTTGGGAGCGCGAGCTCCGGCGTCGCGCCGCGCGCCTTGCGAATTTCCCTTACCGAGCTTCGGCCCTTCATCGATTGGTCGCCGTTCTTTCTTACGTGGGAGATGAAAGGCAAGTATCCGCGGATTTTCAACGATCCGAACCTCGGCCGCGAGGCGCGACGGCTGTTCGACGACGCGAACCAGTTGCTCGATCGCATCATCGACGAGAAGTTGCTGGCCGCTCGCGGCGTGTACGGCTTTTGGCCGGCGGCCAGCGACGGCGAAGACATCGTGCTGTTCACTGACAGAACGCGCACCGGCGAGAGAGCGCGGCTGCACGGCCTGCGGCAGCAGTGGCGCCGCAAGGGGCAACAGACGTTTTACTCGTTAGCCGACTTCATCGCTCCGCTCGGCGCGAAGGACGACGGCGGCGAGCCGATCGAAGATCATATCGGCGCGTTCGCCGTCACTGCCGGGCTCGGCGCCGATGAACTGGTCGCCCGGTTCAATGCCGACCACGATGATTACAACGCGATCATGACCAAGGCGCTGGCCGACCGCCTGGCCGAGGCGTTCGCCGAGTGGCTGCACGCCCAGGCCCGCCACGACTGGGGCTACGGCGAGGGCGAGCGGCTGTCGCCGGAGGACCTTGTCGAGGAAAAGTACCGCGGCATCCGCCCCGCGCCGGGGTACCCCGCTCAGCCCGATCATACCGAAAAGCGGACCATTTTCGAGCTGCTGGGTGCGACGGCAGCCGCCGGCATCACGCTGACCGACTCGCTGGCGATGCACCCAGCGGCCAGCGTCAGCGGGCTGTACTTCGCGCATCCGCAGGCGCGGTACTTCGCCGTCGATCGGATTTCCCGCGAACAGGTCGAGGACTACGCTCGCCGCAAGCGGATGACCATCGAGGATATCGAGCGCTGGCTGGCCCCGAACTTGGGCTATTAGGGCGCATGGCGTATACAGTTGTTCTGGTATCGTCGTTGTTCACTCCGGTACTTGTCTGCTCAGGAGTGTCTCGACGTGCACCTGCGGGCGAAGTCTTCGCGTCGACAGCCGCCACGCGGGAAAAACCGTGCAGTGTCCTGGCTGCTCGGCCCGCTTAATCATTCCTGCTGGCGCGGCGGCCATTGCCGAGCCGCCGCCGCCTGCGAGCGCCCAGGCCGCCACGCGATTCTCACATGCCTCAACTCAGATGCACCGCGTGTGGAAGCGAGACGATTCAGAAGCTGGTAGTAATTTGGTCGTCTGGCAAAGATCCCCGCACCGGCCGGCGCCGTCGAAATCGTTCAAGTCTGAACGATTTGCTGCCGAATCTTTTGGAGGTGAAGCAGTCCGCGGCGCTAGCCTGCGACGTGGCGCCGCTTCATCGTCGCAACGCTCCTTTTCGCAACCTCGTCGACGCCTATGTCACACCCGTCGCCCGCCGAGCAGCGGATCAACCAAGCCTGCCGGCAGGCCGTCGCTGGCAAGCTAGCGATGCGCGAGCTGGCCGTGTGGGTGCGCCCCGTCGGGCTGAGCGAAGCAGAGTTTCGACTGCTGTGGTCGCTCGTCAAATTGGGCGACTCAGGCGCCGGCGCGCCTGCCGAGCAGTCGGCGCTGGCCGTGCAGCTTGCCGCCTCGCCGGCGCAGGTAAGCATGCTGGTCGAAAGGCTGCGACTAAAAGGCCTCATCGAATGTAGCCGAGCTAGCGATCGGCGACGCCAGGCTTGGCGCCTGACAAAAGCGGGCGGCGAGACGATCGCGCGCGTCGTGGGAGTGGTGGCCGCCGCGGCTCTTCCGCAGGAGGAGGCCGCATGAATACGCCGCGTTTCGTAACCGTCGCGGTGCTCCTGGCGACGATCGGCTGCAGCCGGCCGTTCTACCGCCGGCAGGCAGACGCCGACGCCTATTGCCTTACCGATCAGAAGTCCGCCGTTCTCGGCACGGATCCGCAAGAGTACCGCATCGAGATCGATCCCCGGTCGCGAATGGCCGATCCGTATAACCCGGACATCGAGCCGATGCCGCCGGACGATCCGACGTCGAGCCGTTACATGGAGTGCGTCGACTGCAAGCGCGGGTCGAAGTGCTGGAAGTGCCTGCCGAAAACGCGTTACACGGAAAACCCGAACTGGCAGCAGCATTTGCCGCGCGACGCCAGCGGCCGGGTCGTCATCGACCTGGAGGGCGCCGTGGAACTAGCGCTGGTCCACTCCCCAGACTACCAGTCGGAGTTGGAAGACATCTATCTTTCGGCGCTGGACGTGAGTTTTGAGCGATTTCGCTTCGACACGCAGTTTTTCGGCGGCTCAGAAGTGTTCTGGGCCGCTGACGGCGAATCCTCGACGACGCTGACGGTCTCGCCCTTCAGGCCGGGAAATCGCCTGAGGGCCAACCGCCTGACGGCCACGGGCGGCGAACTGGTCGTCGGCATGGCGAACTCGCTGGTGTGGCAGTTCTCGGGCCCCAATGATTACAGCAGCAACACGCTGTTGGACTTCTCCTTGGTGCAACCGCTGCTGCGAGCAGGCGGGCGGACGCGAGTCCTAGAGCGGCTTACGCTGTCGGAGCGAACGCTACTGGCCAACGTCCGACAGATGGAGCGCTACCGCCGCGGCTTTTACTTGAACATCGTCACCGGACGCGACGCCGGGCAGGGCCCTTCGCGCCGCGGCGGCCTGTTCGGCGGCGCGGGCTTGCAGGGCTTCGCCGGCGTCGGCGGCGGCGGCTTCGGCGGGGTGGGCGCCTTCGGCTTTGGCGGCGGCCAGGGATTCGGCTTCGGCGGGGGCGGCGGCTTCACTGGCGGCGCGGGGGCCGCCGGCGCCGGCGGTTACATCGGCCTGCTGCAGAACGCCCAGACGATTCGCAACCAGCGGTCGAACGTCGCTGCGCTCCGCGACAGCTACGAGCAGTTGCTCGCTTCGAGCGAGGCCGGCCGCATCGACCGATTTCAAGTCGATCTGGCCCGGCAGGCGCTCTACAACGCCCAAAGCCAACTCCTGACGGCCGAGGCTGGATACCAGACGACGCTCGACAATTTTAAAATCGAGCTCGGCTTGCCGCCGGAGCTGGACGTCGCCATTCGCGATCCGCTGCTCGACCAATTCAACTTGCTCGACCCGCAGCTCGAAGCGGTGGAAGAGCGCGTCAACGCAGCGCTCGCCGGCTTGCGGGAGCTTCGCGCCCGCCTGCAGGATGAGGCCAATCCGCTCGATCCGGCCGACCCGTCGTTTACGCAGGCGCTCGACCGAATGCTGCTGGCGAGCGAGGACTTGCCGGCAGTCGTGGCCGAGCGCGTCGCGGCGATCGAGGCGGACTTCAAGGCCCTGGAGGCCGCGTTGCCGAAGCGGCGCGACATTCTGCAACGGCTGGCGACCCGCGAGGAAGTGGACGCCGCCGAGATCGATCCCGCCTTGTTCGACGTCGCGCGGCTCGACGCGCGCGTGCAAGCGCGGCGCGACGATTTCAACTCGCTCAAGACGCAACTGGAGCAGATCTGGACGCGGCTCGAGCAGCTCGACCGGGCCGCCTCGGCCGACGCGCCGGCGCTTGTCTCCGCCTTGGTGGACGCGATGACCGATCTTTCCGGCCGGCTGCTGGAGCTGAAGCTCGTCCAGGCGGGCGTGCGGTTGGAGGCCATCACGTTTGACCCGGTCGAGTTGAGCGACGAAGAGGCGCTGCTCATTGCCAGCGCCTATCGCCAAGACTGGCAGAACGCGCGGGCGTCGCTGGTCGATTCGTGGCGACTGATCTACTTCAACGCCAACGACCTGCTCAGCGATCTGAACCTGATCTTCAGCGGCGACATCGGCAACGTGGGAGACAACCCCTTCCGCTTCCGCGACACTCGCGGCAGCCTGCGATTGGGCCTTCAATGGGACGCGCCGCTGGCGCGCGTCGCCGAGCGGAACATCTACCGCCAATCGCTCATCGAGTATCAACAAGCGCGGCGGGCCTATTACCAGTTTCGCGATCGAGTGTCGCAAAGCCTGCGGGCCACGCTGCGGCAGGCGCGGCTGAACGAAATCAATTTCGAGCTTCGCCGCGCGGCGGTGCTGGTGGCCATTTCACAGGTCGACCTGACGCAGTTGCGGCTCTCGCAGCCGCCGCAGCCCGCGGCCGCCGGCGCGACTGCTTCGGCCCAGTTCAACAACACGACGGCCCGCGACCTGGTCCAGTCGCTGTCCGACCTGCTCAACGTGCAGAACGACTTCCTGAGCGTCTGGGTGAATTACGAGGTGCAGCGGCTGGCGCTCGATCACGACCTGGGGATCATGGAGCTCGACGCCGCCGGCTTGCGGCGCGACCATGACGTGCCCCTGTCGGCGTACGTCGCCTCGGCCGAGGAGATCCGCCAGACGCTGTGCAACGCCAACGACCTGTTCGCGCCCCTCGCCCAGCCGCAGGGAAGCGGGCCGACCGGCGAGCTGATCGAGCCGCTGCCGTTGCGGTTTCCCGAATCGGCTGCCCCCCCGCCCGAGCCGCTGCCGGCGCCTCCGCAAAGCGAGTCGGGCGGCGATCGGCCGGCCGTCCTGGCGGGCGCGATCGAGGACGCCGCCGCCGGTGAAACGATCATCCGGGCTTACGCCGAACTGCCGATCAGCAAGCCGCAGCGAACCCGCGGCGGCGGCGAAGCGGGGACTGCCGGCGCGGCCGGACCAGGCGGCGACGCCAGCCAGACCGTTCACTAGGGGCGGCGCTCTGGGGCGAGTTTCCGCAGCAAGCGCTCGGCGCTCGACGGAACCTTTGGTGCGCCGCGGGGTTAAATAATTCAGCGGCCCCGCGAAGTTCCGAGTGACCGCAGCGGTCGAAGCGCGCTATAATGGCGCTCGAGGAGCCGAGCTTCCCGTCCGATCGAGCCGTGCTTGAGGCCTATGAACATCAGGCATAGATCCGCCAGGGGACTGCATCCCGCCCGCGCTAGGCGTCGGCCGCGACGGGGCGGGTTCGTACTATGGGCCGTTGCATCGGTCCTGGTTGTGGCGCTGGCCTCCGGCTGGTGGTGGTGGTCCAAGACCGATTCGCGCCCCCCCGGCTACAACCTGGTGCTCCACCAGGTGGCGCGGGATAACTTCGCCCTGACCGTCACTGAACGGGGGGAAGTGGAGTCTTCGGGCGTCACGGAAGTCATCTCCGAGGTGAAGGCCAAGAACACCGCGGGCGTGAACATCTTGCGGATCGTCCCCGAGGGGACGGTCGTCAAGAAGGGCGACTTTCTCGTCGAACTCGATTCTTCGGCCCTGCGCGAGGAGCAGACCGCGCAGCAGATCGCCGTGAATACCGCGGCCGCCCTGGCGGTCGAATCGCGCAACGTCTACGAGACGGCGCTGATTGCCAAGGAGGAGTACCTCGACGGCACGTACGTGCAAGAACGGCAGACGATCGAAAGCGAAGTGTTCGTCGCCGAGGAGAACCTCAACCGCGCGAAGGAGTATTACGAGTACAGCAAGAAGCTCGCGTCGAAGGGCTACGTCAACCAACTGCAGCTTGAAGCCGACAAGTTCGCCGTGGAGAAGTCCGAGTACACCAAGGCGAAGATGCTCAAGCAGCTTGAGAGCGACATCGTTATCGCCAAGGCGAAATGGGAGGCGGACAAGAACAGCCACGAGCTAGCGCTGGCAAAGCTCAAGGAGATCGACGACCAGGTCGCCAAATGCACGATCGTCGCCCCGAAAGACGGGACGGTGACGTACGCGCACAATCGCGAGAATTGGGGCGGCGACGAGTTCGTCGTCAAGGAAGGCGCCGTCATCCGCGAGCGCCAGGCCATTATTCGGCTCCCCGATCCCGCCAAGATGCGGGTTTCGCTGAACGTCAACGAATCGCTGATCCAGTATATCCGGCCCGGCATGCCGGCCACGATCGCGCCGGTCGGCACGGGCGGCACAATCCTCCGCGGGACCGTGGAGAAGGTCAACCAGTACGCCGAGCCAAGCGGGTGGCGCAAGGCCAACATCAAGGAGTACAAGGCGTACGTTACGATCGACGATCCCGCGCCCGATTTGCGCTCGGGGATGACGGCGTCGGTGACGATTCGCTGCGCCGACATTTCCAACGCCATCCAGGCGCCGGTTCAAGCGATTTACGCGCACGGCAAGCAGTATTACGCCTTCGTCTTCAACGCAGGCAAGTGGGATGCCCGGCCGCTGCGTTGCGGGCCGACGAACGACAAGTTCTTCGTGATTGAGGAAGGACTTCAGGAAGGCGACCGCGTCTCGATGAACCCGCGGGCGTTTCTCAATCAAGTGAGCTTGCCGAAGCTCCCGCCGGAAAAGAAGCAGCAGGTGGTTCGCATCGACTCGCCGCCGCCGAAGGCCGCCGAAGACGCGGCCGTGGCGACGAAGGCGGCGGAGAAGCCGGCCGCGGAAGCAAGCGCGACCGAGTCGCCGACGACCGCCGGCTGAGGCGCGGCATTCGTCGCAGCGTTCGTGCGCCGCCGCACCGCCTGCGACTGCGGCGCCCGTCTGGAAAACAGCCGCGGACGGCGAACTGCCCCAAACCCGCCACGTTCCCCATACAGTGCGCACCCGGTGTCCGCCGTCGCCACGCTCGCCGCCTCGATTCGCGACTTGAGAAAGGACTACGTCCTTTCCGGCGAGACCGTCCACGCGCTGCGCGGCGTATCGTTCGATGTGCCGGAAGGGGATTACATCTCCATCATGGGGCCGTCCGGTTCGGGCAAGAGCACGCTGCTCAACTTGCTCGGCTGTCTCGATCGGCCGACGGCGGGCAGTTACTTCCTCGGCGGCGAGGACGTCGCGCGGATGAACGACGACCAGCTTTCCGAGACCCGCGCCACCCGCATCGGCTTCGTGTTCCAGTCGTTCAACTTGCTGCCGGCGCTCACCGTGGTGGAGAACATCGAGATGCCGCTGTATTACAGCGGCGGCATCAGCGCGTCGGCCCGCGAGCGATGCATCGAGTTGGCCAGGCTCGTGGGCCTCGGCCAGCGGCTCGATCATCGACCGGCGCAACTCTCCGGCGGCCAGCAGCAGCGCGTGGCCATCGCCCGCAGCCTGGTTAACAACCCGCGGTTCATGTTGGCCGACGAACCGACCGGCAACTTGGATTCGGCGACCACCGAAGAGATTCTCGACCTGCTCGGACGGCTCAACGGCGAAGGACGCACGATTATCCTCGTGACGCACGAAACCGAGGTCGCCGCGCGGACGGCCCGCACGATCATGCTCCGCGACGGCATCGTCCAGTTCGACGAAAGGCGGACCGCACCGTGACCCGCTGGTGGCGAACCCTGAAGCTCAGCGTGAAGAGCCTGCTGCTTCACCCGTTGCGCTCCGCGCTGACGGTGCTGGGCATTTTCATCGGCGTCGCGGGCGTCATCTGGCTGCTGTCGATTGGCGAAGGCATCGGCCGCGCCGCCGAGCAGCAAATCGCGAGCCTCGGCGCCACGAACATCATCGTGCGGACGATCAAGCCGACGGCCGATGAAGTGCAAGACGGCGGCTACGGCCTGACGCGCGACGACTACGTGCGACTCCTGGCGACGGTGCCGACGATCGACAAGGCGATACCGATTCGCGAAGTCACGCGCGAATTCCGCTTCGCCACGCGCAAGCTCGAAGGGCGGTGCGTCGGCTGCACGCCCGATTACGCCGAGGTGACGCGGCTGACGGTCGATCGCGGCCGGTTCATTAGCGACGCCGATCTGATCAACGATCGCAACTACTGCGTGCTGGCCGCGGAGGTCGCCGACCGGCTGTTTCCCTACGAGGATCCGCTGGGCAAAGACATCCTCGTCGACGAGTACTTCTTCACGGTCGTCGGCGTGTGCAAGCCGCGGGCGCCGACCTCCGGCGTGGGCGGATCGTTGGCCGCCGAGGACTTCTCGCACGACGTGTACATCCCGATCACCACCATGGAACGCCGCATGGGCGACATGGAAGTGGTGACCAAGCCGGGGCAGTTTCAGCGAGACCTCAAGGAATTGAGCCAGATCACTGCGCAAGTGTCCAACCGCGAGCTGGTGATGCCGACGGCCGAAGTCATCCGCGACACGATCGCCCGCTACCATACGATGGCCGACTACGGCATTACGGTGCCCATGGAACTGCTGCAACAGGCCCAAACGACGCGGCTGATGTTCATGCTGTTCTTGGGGCTGATCGCCGCGGTGTCGCTGGTCGTCGGGGGCATCGGGATCATGAACATCATGCTGGCCACGGTCACCGAGCGTACGCGGGAGATTGGCATCCGCCGCGCGCTGGGGGCCAAGCGCCGCGACATCACGCAGCAGTTCCTGGCGGAGAGCGTCGTCCTGTCGGTCGTCGGCGGCGTGCTGGGCATCGTCGGCGGCCTGCTGTGCCGGCCCTTGTCGGTGCTGGCTCGTTCGCTGCTGGAGAAGTGGTTCCCGGAGCAAATGGCGGTGCTCCCGCAACTGGTGCGCGAAGTGGAGCCGATGCTCGTCTCGTGGTCGATACCGCTGGCGTTCGCGATTTCCGTGATCGTCGGCGTGGCGTTCGGCGTCTACCCGGCGGTGCGTGCGGCCCGGCTCGACCCCATCGAAGCCCTCCGCCATGAGTAACTTCGGGAAGCCGCGAAGGCCGGGTCGCCGTTTGCCGCAAATTTCGCTTGACCCTCCAGTTGCTGGAGGCTTTATGCTAGCGACAGAGCCAGCCCAGCGAGTCGCGGCATGTTCACCATCGGCGAGTTCTCGAAGATCACCGGGCTGCCGGTCAAGACGCTTCGCTTCTACCACGAGAAGGGGCTGATCGTTCCCGCGGCGGTCGATCCGGCGACCGGCTACCGCTACTACGATCTGCGCAGCGCCGAGACGGCTCGCGTCATCGCCGCCCTGCGCCGGCTGGAGTTCACGCTCGACGACATTGCGGCGATCCTCGCCGATTGCACGGCCGACGAGGACCTGCTGGCGTACCTGACTCGGCAACGGGAGGTGCTCGCTCAGCGGGTGCAGCGATACGCCGCCGCGCTGGCCGATGTCGACAAACTCATCCAGCGCGAGCAATCCGCTCAGGAGGAACAAAAAATGGCTGCTGAAACTTTGCAAGTGGAAGAAAAAGACTTGGAACCGAGTCTCGTGGCCGGCGTTCGCATGAAGGGGCGATACAGCGATTGCGGCCAAGGGTTCAGCCAATTGGGAAAGCGCGTGGGCCGGTACATCGCCGGCAAACCGCTGTGCCTTTACTATGACGGCGAATACCGCGAGGAGGACGCCGACTTCGAGCCGTGCATGCCCATCCGCCGTCATGTGACGGCCGAAGGCGTAAACGTCCGTCAACTGCCCGGGGGGCATTGCGTATCGCTGTTGCACCGCGGACCTTACGAGGAGCTGGGTCGCAGCTATGCCCGCGTGCTCCAGTACGCCAAGCAGCGCGGCTACGAAGTAACGCTCCCTACGCGCGAGGTGTATATCAAGGGTCCGGGGATGATCTTCCGCGGAAACCCCAAGAAGTACCTGACCGAGATTCAACTGCTGGTCGAATCGCCGGCGTCGAGCGAGACCAAGGTTGTATAGATCGAGGACGTTGTGGTAGTGTCTGCCGGCCGGACCCGAGGAGGCAGGGCCGGCCGTTACCGACGCGATCGACTTCAGGAGCCGACTGCCATCCGCCGCTGGTTTGCCTATTTCCGCCTGGCAGCGCGCATCGCTGCGTTCGTGCTCGGCACGCTTTTCTGCTGGGCGTGCCTGGAGGTCGACGCGCTCGCCCGCCGCCGCACGCCGCGGATCGAACTGATCAACAAGTGGACGGCCCGCTGGGCGCGAGCCATGCTTCGCGTCTTCGGGATCCGCATCGCCGCGCGCGGCCCCTATGTAAGCAGCGGGCGGGTCTACCCCGGTCGGGATGAGCAGGGCGTCGGCCGCATCTTCGTCATGAACCACCGGGCGGCCGTCGATATCCCGGTGATCTTGTCGCTGGCGGCCGCGCACGCCATTAGCCGGCACGACCTGGCCCACTGGCCGCTCATCGGAGCGGGCGCCCGCCGCATCGGCACGCTCTTCGTCGATCGCACATCGCGTCGCAGCGGCGCGATGGTGCTGAAGCAGATTGAGCAGGTGCTGGCGGCAGGCGAGGGGATCGCCATGTTTCCGGAGGGAACCGCGTTCGACGGCGACGAGGTCCGACAGTTCAAGCCCGGGGCCTTCAAGGCCGCCCGGCGGGCCGGCGCCGAGATCATTCCTCTGGGCATCGCCTACGGCGATCGAGCCGCGTACTACTCGCGCCAGCCGTTCCTGACCCACGTGAAGCGCCTGGGAATGCTGGCGCGGCTGAACGTCGCCGTGGAGGTCGGCGACCCGATTCGCGTGGGCGAGCGCGCGCCCGGCGAGGCCGAGGAAGCCTGTCGCCGCACGGTCGAGCAGCTCGTCCTGCAGGCTCGGCAGAGGTTGGGCGGCGAACCCCACTTGCTGGCCGCATCGCCGCCCGCTGTGGAACCCGCCGACGCCCATGCTGGCGCCGCCCCGAGGCGACCTTGACGCCTTGGCGGTCGCGTCCCTACGATCCGCACGCGGTGGACGTCCCGCAGCGCCGCCGCCGTCGAACTTACCCCTTCCGAGCGACGTAATAACGGTCGGCGCCACGGCATGACGGGCCGCTCGCGACAGCCGACGGCCAGGGCGTGGCGAAAACGCAACGTGGCCTTACGGACTGACTGTCACAACCGCACGCCCTCGCTGCAGGCGATACAAAAGCTGCCCGCCCGGCGATCGGTTGTTGGCCGAAATCGGTGGACTGCCAGCATGCCGACCGTCGATGCTAGAACTGCTGACGCTCAGCCGCGAGGCGCTGAGCGGACGACACGCTCGCCCATCGTTTCACGCTGTCAAGACCCGACGCGCTGGTTTCACAGCCCTCGTCACGCAAGTTCGGGTAAAGACTGCTAAACTGAAATCCTAAGATTCGCCGCCTAAGAGTTTCAGCGGCTCGCCGCCTTCCGCCAGGGGCGGGCGACGGAGAAGAAGTCAGGGGACACACTCATGCAGATCTACGGCCCTTCCCACCTGCACGGTCCGCAATCGCTGCAAGGTCCGCATTGGAATCGCACCGCGGCCCCGGCGCCGACGAATCGGCCGGCCGACCAGGTGAATATCTCTGCAGCCGCGGAAGCCGCGCTACAGGCCTCGGAGACGGAGACGTTTCGCCCCGATTTGGTCGCCCGGATCCGCAGTCAGATCGCCGCCGGCGCCTACGAAACGCCCGACAAGATCGCCGTCGCGGTGGAACGGCTGCTGGATGAAATCGGGTAGTCTTTCCGCGGCGAATCCTCAGGGCGTCCGCGGTCCGCAGCATTCGGCAAGCGAGCCCAAGAAGCGGCCGCCACACCGGCCGGCGGCTGGTATCAATGGTCGCTTGGTAGCGCGGACGGTTGCGGCGACTGCGTGCGGCGCGTCTTGAGACTGGCGACTGGGCCGCGTAGAATCAATAAGCCACCCGCATCGTCGCGTGTTGCGACTGCTTTTCGGAGTTTTCTGAGGACGTTCGTCGTTGAGCGTCTCAACTCCCAGGCGGGTTCGTGGCTTATTGAGATTGGAAAGGCCAGCCAGCCCTATGCAAACCGGCTTCGCACTCGGCGAGGTTCAGGTCTCCAGCTCGCCGCAGGAACGGTTTTCCGAGTACCTGCAGAGCCGCGGCAAGAGGATCACTCAGCAACGGCGGGCGCTGGTCGACTACATCTACAAGCGGCACGACCACTTCGACGCCGACGAGCTCATCGCGAACGTCGCCCGGCTAGGGTTTGGCAACAAGGTAAGCCGGCCGACCGTATATCGCACGCTCAACGAACTGGTCGAGGCCGGCCTGCTGCGCCGCATGAACCTCGACGGCCGGTCGGTGTACGAACACGACTACGGGTATCCGCAGCACGACCACCTCCACTGCACGGTCTGCGACAAGCTGATCGAATTCCAGAGCGACGACCTGCAGCGCTTGCGGGACGCGGTGGCGCGGGAACATCGCTTTCGGGTGATCAGCCACCGGCTAATCGTGACGGGCATCTGCAAGGAATGCAGCGCCAAGCGCCACCGCCGGCAGAGCCCCCTGGACCTGGTCTAAGGTCTTGATTCAAACGGCGTTCGCCGTCTACTACTCGCCCCAGCGCCAGGCCCGGCTAGACGCGGATCTCGCTCGGCGTCTGTTGGTGGTCGCCGTAGCGAGCGCGAATCGGGTTGACGACTTCCTCGATGAACTCGTCGACTTGGGCCGCGCTGCGTCCGGTCAGGCTCAGCGGTTCGGTGGCACGCGCCAGATCGACGCCGTGGAAGGCGTCGTCCGCCGACAGCCGCTCGATAAGATCATTCGGGCGTCCGCGCTGCTTGACCTCCGCGGCGGCTGCCTGGCTGTGCTGCCGAATCCGCTCGTGGAGGTCTTGGCGGTCGCCGCCCGCCGCCACCGCGGCCATGAGGATATTCTCCGTCGCCATGAAGGGGAGCTCTTCGCGGAGATTCCGGGCGATAACCTCCGGATAGACCACGAGCCCTGAGGCCACGTTCTGGTAGAGCAGCAGCAGCGCGTCAACCGCCAAGAAGGCCTGCGGCAACACCAGGCGGCGGTTCGAGCTATCGTCGAGCGTTCGCTCCAGCCATTGCGTGGCGAGCGTTGCCGCGGGGCTCGTCTGCAGGCACATCACGAATCGGGCCAACCCGCAAATCCGCTCGCACCGCATGGGGTTCCGCTTGTACGCCATGGCCGAGGACCCGATTTGCTGCTTCTCGAACGGCTCTTCGATTTCTTTGCGATGGGCCAGAATCCGCAAGTCGGTCGCCGCCTTGTGGGCCGATGCGGCGATCCCGGCGAGGGCGTCGACCACCTGCCCGTCGATTTTGCGGGGGTACGTCTGGCCGGTGACGGCGTAGGTCGCGTCGAATCCCATCTTGTGCGCGACCCGTCGTTCGAGCTGCCGCACCTTGGCGTGATCGCCGTTGAATAAATGCAGAAAGCTGGCCTGCGTGCCGGTCGTTCCCTTGACGCTGCGGGCGCGGAGCGTCGACAGCCGATGTTCGAGTTCCGCCAGGTCGAGCGCCAAATCGTAGGCCCAGAGACACGCCCGCCGGCCCACGGTCGTCGGCTGCGCCGGTTGCAGGTGCGTGAAGCTGAGCGTCGGCAGGTCGCGGTGCTCGGCGGCGAACGCCGCCAGCGCATCGATGGCGCCGGCGATCCGCCGGCATGCCAGGCGCAGCGCGTCGCGCATGAGCATAAGATCGGCGTTGTCCGTGACGTAGCAACTAGTGGCGCCGAGATGGATGATCGGCCGCGCCGCGGGGCACTGGTCGCCGTAGGCGTGGACATGGGCCATCACGTCGTGCCGTAGCTCGCGCTCGTAACGATCGGCCGCGGCGAAGTCGATGTCGTAAATGTGCGCCTTGAGCTCATCGATCTGGGCCTTGGAGATCGGCAGTCCCAACTCCGCCTCGGCTTCGGCCAGCCACACCCAAAGCTGCCGCCACGTGCTGTGCTTCCGCTGGGCGCTCCACAACTGGCTCATCTCGGCCGAAGCGTAGCGCGTTTCCAGCGGGTTTTCGTAGCGATCGTGAAGCATTTGATCAGTCTCTCGCGGAGGCGCAGAGACGCAGCGGGCGGGGTGGGATTAGCCTCTATTGTAATAGTTCGTGTTACCGACGTGCAGGCGCTGCGGAGCCGCAGGACGCCGGTTTTGGCCAGCGTCTGGCGGTCTCTGCGCCTCCGCGCCTCGGCGAGAGGCCGGCGTCGCTCACATGTTGGTGAGGTCGTCTTCGCCGCCGCCGCCGACGAGCTGGTCCATCGCGGCGGCGATCGCCGCGACGTGCTCGCGGGGCGGCGACTTGCGCAAGTAGACCCGGCACATGCGGTGCGCCACGGGAAGCTGCCTGAAAAGCTGATCGTCGTCCAGTCGCCGGGTGGCGCCCCCGGGGCTGCACAAGAAGTTCTGCCGGGCGGTCGCCTTTCCTTCGTGCGGTCGATAAATGTGCCGCGGCAAGTCGATCTGCATCTCGACGCCGTGGACCTCCGCGGGCAGCAGCCCGCGTATCGCCTGTTCGACGATCGCCGGATCGCTGAAGATGCTCGTTTGCTCGGCCTCGCCCGCCGCGAAGGTGAGGTTCCGCTCGTACACGGTTTCCCAATCAACTTGTCGTTGCAACAGCCGCTGCCACCGCAGGCCGAGTTCGCGCTGCTGCGGATCGTCGCTCGCCGGCCAGCGGGCGACGCCGACCAGCAACGACCACTCGGTGAACCGCTGATACTCGCTCAAGTGCTCCAGCGGATTGCCCGGAAACAGCAGTCGCTTGCTATCGCGGAACAGGCCTTCGAGGGTTTTGTCGATCGCCCGCACGGTGCGATGAAAATAGACGGCCCGAAACAACTCGCTCTTGGTTTGCATGAACCGCAGCAGCGCATTGAGTCCGCGATGGTGAATCGTAAGCCCCCGCTCGCTGAAAAAGCTGTACCGTAGCAGCCGATCCAGATCGTAGGCGCGGGTGCTATAGCCCGACATAAAGGCGTCGCGGAGCACGAAGTCCATGTTGTCGACGGTGTACAGGCCGCAGAACAGGCTCCGCAGCAAGGCCAGCCAGCGCGGATGGGCCGCCTGGTCGTGCTCGGTCGGACGGGTGATGAGCCAGGCGATTTGATCGGGTTCGATCTGCTCGCCCGCGGCGAGTTCGTGACTGGGGCACCGGCGAACGCCGCGAAGCAGCTCGCCCAGCTCGCTACGAATGATGTGCCCGCCCAGCTTTTCGTGGTTCAACCGCGACCCGTCGGGGGCGCGGTAATCCGTCAGGAAATGGGCGTCGAAGAAGTGGCCGAACGGCCCGTGCCCGACGTCGTGCAGCAGCGCCGCCAGCCGCATCGTGCATTCGACGAACCCGCGGCTGGGCGCGTCGGGGCACACGTCTTTCAAGCTGTCGTAGAGCGCGGCGACGGCCCGGCTGGCCATGTGCATCGTGCCAACGACGTGTTGAAAACGGGTATGCTCGGCCGACGGATACACCCACCAGGCGGTTTGCAGTTGATGGATCTGCCGGAGCCGCTGCAGCCAGGGATGATCCAGCAGCATCCGCTCGGAGGTCTCGCCGGCGTCGGCGATCGAGACGAACGGAATGTAGCCGTGAATGGGGTCGTGGATCAGGCTTTCGCGATGAATATGCAGCATGGCGCCCATTGTGCCGCCGGAGCGGCGCGGACGCAACGCGGCCGTGCCCGACCGCAGCGGGAGCAAACCGAGTGAATCGCGCTGCGAGAACGTCGCAGGGCTGTCTGTCGCCCGTCAGAGCCGTCGCATCAAGAACGCTAAGACAGAGGCGGCTCGAATTCATCGACGGCTTCACGGCAGTCGGGCTCGAGCGATGCCTTCAGCCCCAGGCAGACGACCAGTCCCACCAGGGCGACAAGCCACCCGACGCCGACGCCGACGCCGATCCGGCCCAAGGCATGCGCGGCCAATTCGTCGCCCATCGCCCGCAGAAGTCCAGCGACCCACGCCAGCAGCGTGTGGACGAGCGGCAGGCCGAGAATCAGGGCGACCAACAGCCGAATGGCCCGGCGAAGCGTCATGGCGTGTCCTGGCGTCCTGTCGCAGGCCATCGCCATGCGACTGTGTTTGGCGGTCAGGCAACCCCTATAACCGCGCCAGCCGCCCATCTTCCCGGACGAGTGGGGCGTGTCAATACGGGCCGCCTCGGCCGACGATTCGCCCGCCGTTTGACCCGTTTGGCCGCCGGCCCACAATGGAGATATGGTTAGCAGCACGATCCGATTGAAGTGCGCGGCGAGCTTGGCCCTGGCCGCGGCGAGCGTTGCGGCGTTTCCGGCAATCGTCCATGCCCAGCGGGTGGGTTTACCGGACGGGCGCGTTCTGACGGGGGCCGTGGCGCTCACCTCGGGCGTCGCCGATACGCCGGAAAAGGCGAGCAACCAGGCAGGAGAGGTCGTCACCAAGCCGATTCTGGTCGTCGACGACAACCTTCGCCGGGTTTACGTGCCGCGTCATCCGCAGATGCAGATTGTCGATCAAGCGCCGGAGGCGCCCGTAGTCATTCGACCGTGGCAAGCCCCTTCGCAAGGGGCCGCCAAGCTGGTCAGCGTGGGGCCGGCGCTGACGCTGACGCCGTTCGATGAATTCGGGCGCCGCATCTACGAGATGCAGCTTGGCGACGATCGGCTCTCGGTCGTGCAGGGGATCACGGAACTGACGCCGCGGTATGCCAAGGTGTCGGCGCTGCAGGGCCCGGAGCGTTCGATCGCATGGGAGATGAGCCTGGCGACGAGCTCGATTCCCGCCGACACGCTGGCGAAGATTCTGGCCAAGGCCATTCCGCAAGACGATCCGCAAGCGCGTCTGCAGGCCGTGCGGTTCTACCAGCAGGCCGAGCGCTTCGCCGAAGCCCGCCGCGAGTTGGAGCGAATCATCGAGGAATTTCCCGAGATGAAGGACCTGAACAGCGTGGTGGCGCAGCTCCGCCAGTCGGGGGCGCGGCAGTTGTTCGACGAGCTGGAGCTGCGCCGCAGCGCTGGCCAGCACAAGTTGGTCAAAGCGCTGCTGGATAATTTTCCCACCGAGGAAGTCGCCGGCGAGACCCTCGTGCAGGTCCGCCAGATCACGAGCCAGTACGAGGCGGCCGACGCTCGCATCAAGCAGATCGGCAAGGCGCTGCAGCAGACGGTCAACGGCATCGCCGACGCCGACCACCGGGGACTGGCGGCGCCCATTGCCGAAGAAGTCGTCCGCGAACTGAGCTTCAACAACGTCGATCGGCTGGCGTCGTTCGCCCAACTTCTGGACGACCAGTCGCTGACCGCCGAAGAAAAGACCGCGCTCGCCCTCACCGGCTGGCTGCTGGGCAAGGACGATGCCCAGCAGGAATTGCCGGTCGCCATTTCGCTGGTGAAGATTCGCGACGCGGTTCAGCGGTATCTCCGCGAGCCGCTGGCCAAGGATCGCAAGCCGATTCTCGATTCGGTCGTCAGCATGGAAGGCGCCTCGGTGGATCAACTCGCCAAGCTAATCGCCCACATGAAGCCGGCGTGGCATGACTCGAAGCAGGCCGCGACGCCCGGCGGATACCTTCAGCTAGCTGCTCCCGGCGAAACGCAGGACGGCGACTTCGTGTACCACGTCCAATTGCCGCCGGAGTACGACCCCTATCGCCGCTATCCGACGCTGGTCGCCCTCAACGGGTCGTACAACACGCCGGAGAACGAGCTGGACTTCTGGGCGGGGACGCCCGCCGCCGCCAGCGGCAGCGACGCCCCGGCGCGACGCGGCCAGGCAATGCGGCATGGTTACATCGTCATCGCGGTCCAGTGGCAGAAGCCCCACCAATACGAGTATGAGTACTCCGCCCGCGAGCACATCGCCGTGCTCACTAGCCTGCGGGACGCCGTGCGGCGGTTCAGCGTGGATACCGATCGCGTCTTTCTGACCGGGCACGACATCGGCGGCGAAGCGGCCTGGGACCTGGGGCAGGCGCATCCGGATCTGTGGGCCGGCGTCATCCCCATCATTCCCCGTCACGAGCAGCAGCAGAAGTACATCAACTTCTACCGGGACAACGCCCAGTACGTGCCGTTCTACTTCGTGGCCGGGGAACTCGACGGCCGGACCATCGCCGAAAACGCCCCCGTCTGGAACAAGTACCTGCGGATCAACCGCTACGACGTCACGCTCGTGGAATACCAGGGCCGCGGACACGAGCCGTTCCATGACGAAATCCTCCACCTGCTGCAGTGGATGGGACTGAAGAAACGGGGCGGCCCGCCGGCCGAATTCGCGTGCAGCACGCTGCGGCCTTGGGACAATTTCTTCTGGTGGCTGGAGTGCGAGGAGTTCCCGGCCAACTTCATGGTGTATCCGACCGATTGGGGCGGACGAACGACGCCGGGCCAGGTCGCCGGCCGCGTGCAGCCGGACAACCGCCTCGCGGCCAAAACAGTCGCGGGCCGCACGACGATCTGGCTCAATCCCGACATCGTCGACTTCAGCAAGCCGCTGCGGATTACGTTTAACGGCAAAAAGCTGCCGACAGACGCCGCTGCCGTGCATCCCGACCCGGCGGTGCTGCTGGAGGACGTGCGGACCCGCGGCGACCGCTTTCGCCCGTTCTGGGCCAAGGTGGAAGTGCCGTAGCTCTTGGTCGACCTGCGGGAGGGGTCGGACGGCCTGCTATCGCCAATCGGCCGCCCTTGACGAAAGCCGTTCAGCGGCCTACCGTTGAGCGCTTCGCCAGCGTCTTGGGGCGTAGTGTAATTGGCAACACTGCAGATTCTGACTCTGCCATTCTAGGTTCGAGTCCTAGCGCCCCAGCTTCGCCCCGTGCACGGCAAAGCGGCCGCTGGCCAATTGATATCGCGGCGGCGGGTTTGTTCGCAATTGAGCCGCTGGAGCAAGAGCGGAACGGGGGCGGTTGAGAGCTGTTCGAGGCCGCTCCGGCGGCTCGTTGAGCCGCGGCTAATTACCGATCACTGATCACCGCGAATCACCAGCAGCCGCGGCTCGGTCATCTCTTCGATCGCGTAGCGGACCCCTTCGCGGCCCAGGCCGCTCTCCTTCACGCCGCCGTAGGGCATGTTATCGACGCGCCAGCTTGGGACGTCGCCCACGATGACGCCGCCCACTTGGAGCCGCTCCCACGCCCGCTGGATTTTGTATACGTCCCGCGTAAAGACCCCCGCCTGCAGGCCGTAGCGGCTGTCGTTAACCTCGGCCAGCGCCGCGTCGAAGTCGCTGAACCGCTGGAGCACGGCCACTGGCCCGAACGCCTCGTCGATGCACAGCGGCTGATCCTTCGGCACGCGCTCCAGCAGCGTCGCCTCGAGCATGGCGCCCTCGCGGCGACCGCCGCAGAGTACCCGCGCTCCGGCGGCCACCGCCGCATCGATCCACTGCTGGAGCCGCTCGGCCTCGGACACAGCGATCATCGGGCCGATGAAGGTTTCCTCCAGCTTCGGGTCGCCCATCTTGAGCCGACTCGTTGCGGCGACAAGACGGTCGCGGAAGTCGTCGTAGACCTGCTGGTGAACGAAGATCCGCTGCACGGAGATGCAACTTTGCCCCGACTGGTAGAACGCGCCGAAGACGATCCGTTCGACCGCGTCGGCCAGGTCGGCGTCCTGGTCGACGACGCACGCGGCGTTGCCGCCGAGCTCGAGCACGACCTTTTTCTTGCCCGCGCGGGCTTTCAGGCTCCAGCCGACCGACGGCGAACCGGTGAAGCTGAGCAGCTTGAGGCGCTCGTCGGTCGTGAACAGGTCGGCCCCGTCGCGATGGCACGGCAAGATGGAAAAGGCGCCCGGCGGCAGATCGGTTTCGGCCAGTATCTCGCCGATCAGCAGCGCGCCGAGGGGAGTGCGGCTGGCCGGCTTCAGCACAAAGGGACAGCCGGCGGCGATCGCCGGGGCGATTTTGTGGGCCGCCAGGTTCAGCGGGAAGTTGAACGGCGAAATGAACGAGCACGGCCCGATCGGCACGCGGCGATACATGCCGAAGTACCCGCGCGCCCGGGTCGAAACCTCGAGGTTCAGCACTTCGCCGCCGATGCGGATCGCCTCGCCGGCGGCCAAGCGGAAGGTGTCGATCAGCCGCGAGACCTCGCCGCGGCTATCGCGAATCGGCTTGCCGGCTTCGACGCACAGCGAGTACGCCAGTTCGTCAGCCCGCTGGCGAAATCGCTCGACGCAATGCTCCAGCACGGCCTGCCGCTGGAAGGGCGGCATGCGGGCCATCGGCTCGGCGGCCTCGACGGCGGCGCCGATTGCCCGATCGATCGCTGCGGCGTCCGCCCGGGCGACCCGCGCGGCGAGCTGACCGGTGAACTTGTCGGCGACCGCCAAGTCCGAGTTGGGCTGCTCCGGGCGATTGGCGAGAAAATACGGGTATGTCTCTAGCAGAACCATCAGGGTGGCGTCCTGGAGTGGCCCGCGAGGCGCGCGCTGCGGTCACTGCTCGCCCTGGATATACACCCGCCCGCGGTAGAACTGGGACCACAAGACGAATAGCAGCGCCGCGGCAAGCATGATGCCAGTAAAGAACCAATAATAGTTGGCGCCCTCCAACACCTGGGAGCCGGCTTTGCGCTGCTCGTCGAGGTATTCATTGACCTGGGCCGTAAGGAAGTTGCCCAGGGCGATGGCGACCAGCAGGTACACGCCCATGATGAGCGACTTCATTTTTCGCGGCGCTTGCGTGTATGAGAATTCCAGCGCCGTGATGGACACCATCACCTCGGCCGCCGTTATCACGATGTAGGCCATCACCTGCCACCACATGTGGGGGCGCCCGCCCGCGTCGATGCGGTGCTGGGCCAATGCGATGATCGCGAACGACGCCGCCGCCAGGAACAGCCCGATGCCTATCTTTCGCAGCGGCGTCACGACGAACCATCGCCCCAGCCAGGGATAGATGGCATAACTGAACGCGGGAATGAAGATCAGGATCAACGCGGGATTGACCGCTTGCACCTGCGACGGGAGCACGGTGAACAGCAGGAAGTCGCCGTTCATGCTCTTGGCCTGCTCCACCCAGGCCGAGTGCGTCTGATCGAAAAGCATGAAGAACGGAAAGACGAACAAATACAGCGGAATCAGATTCACGATGGCCCGAACCCCGTCAGGGCTGAACGTCTCATCGAAGAACGCGCTTCCGCCCGGAGGGATATGGACGTACTTGTGGCGTCCCAGCCAGAAAACCAGCGTGGCCAGTCCCATGACCGCCCCCGGTACGCCGAACGCCCAGCCGGGGCCATAGTGTTTCAGCAACCAGGGGGTCAGGAGCATCGACGCCACCGATCCCACGTTGATCGAAAAGTAGAACCACCCGAACACCGTAGGGATGAGGTACTCGTTTTGCTTGCCGAACTGGTCGCCGACATGCGCGGAAACGCAGGGCTTGATGCCGCCCGAGCCCAGGGCAATCAGCGCCAGGCCCAAGCCGAGCAGCAGCTTCGGCTCAACGCCCGTCACGGCCGGAAAATCGACCAGCGCCAGCACGGCATGGCCCGCGCAATACAGCAGCGAGATGCTGACGATGGTGCGGTATTTGCCCAGCAGCCAGTCGCTGAGCACGGCGCCCGCCAAGGGCAGGGCGTAGACCGCGGCGATGAAGTAGTGGGTCCAGGCCCGCGCCTCTTCGGCGCTCAGCGGAGCGGCGGCTCCGGACTTGTTGCGTAAGTGCTCCGTCAGGAAGGCGAACAGGATTCCCGACATGCCGTAGTAGCTGAATCGCTCGGCCGCCTCGTTGCCGATGATGTATGGGATGCCCGGCGGCATCGTGTCGATCGGCCAGGGCGTGCTGCGGTATTTCGTCGCGGTCGGAGCTTCGGGCATGGCGATCGGGTTCTCTGAACAGCGAATCGGTCTGTTGAGCGTTAAACGCAAAACCGCCAGTGTAGCCGATGCGGGGGCGCAGAATTTAGCCCCCAGTCTGCGACCGGGGGCCAATTTGCGGTACACGCGTCCTTAGTGCCGAACAAGCGGGCGGCGCCAATCAACTCGCCGCGGCCGCCTGCGTCGCCAGTTCGCGCTCGATGTCGGGCACTTCAAACGGCTGGCGATACTGGCGAGTTCGCAGCTCGTTGGCCGCGTCGTTGCCGACGAACGACTCGGTGGCCGGATCGACGGTAAGCCACTCGCCCATGGTGAGCACCGGCTCGCTGCCATCGACCGCCACGCCATGGGCCCGCAGATGCCCCAGCATCCGGTCGAACGCCACGGAGAGCAGTTCGTCGTAGGCGATTCGCTCGGCAATCTCCGGCGTGGGCAGCTTCTTGCCCAGGCGGTACGACACGTTGGCCGTGTGGCACAGCGCACTGGAGCGATGGCCGACTTCAATCTCGGCGTTGAGCTTCTGGGGGTCGCGGGCCGCTATGGCCTCGAGCCAGTTGTCGTGGTGGTCGCCGCCTTGCTGCCAATGCTTCACCTGGCGTCCTTCATGGTCGAACGCCGTCGCTTCGGAATAACTGGGAATGACGACGTAACCCTTCTCGCACTGGACGAACACGCCGATCTGCGAACCGCGGTACCGATCCATTTCTCCGGAGGAGGCCGAGCGCGGCAGACCGCGGACCTCGAAAACCAGCGGCGCCTTCTCGTAGGCGTGCAACGTGATTTGCGTATTGGCCGTGTTGCCGGCGTCGTCGTAGCCCAGGCGGCCGCCGATGCTTAAGGTCCGCGGCGCGAGGTTCGGCTCGCCGAGAAACCAGCGGGCGATGTCCATTTGGTGGATGCCTTGGTTGCCCAGGTCGCCGTTGCCGGTGTTGTAATCCCAATGCCAGTCGTAGTGCGGGTTCTCGCCGCCTTGCGAGTTCCGCGCCGGGCGGTAGAACGGCTCGTCGGCCGCCGGACCGATCCACAAATCGCGGTGGATGTGGCTGGGGAACTGGAACGCCGTTTCGCTCTTGCCGATCGACGGCCGGTGCTTGTAACAGGTGCCGACGGCGTAGCGGATCGCCCCCAGTCCGCCGCTCTGGACGAACTCGGCCGCCTGCTTCAATGCGGGGCTGGACCGCGACTGCGTGCCGCACTGGATGATCCGGCCGTAGCGCTGCGCGGCGGCGACCATCTGCCGGCCTTCCCAGATATTGTGCGAGGCGGGCTTCTCGACGTACACGTCTTTGCCGGCCTGGGCGGCTAGCACGGTGATCAGCGCATGGGTGTGGTTCGGCGTGGCGATCGACACGGCGTCGATATCCTTCCGCTGCAGCAGCTTGCGGAAGTCCGTGAACAGCTCGACCTTTTGGCCTTTTTCCTTGTACTGCTGGCCCTGTTTGTCGAGCACTTTCTCGTCCACGTCGCACAGCGCGACGATGTGCTTGCCGAGCTTCTCCAGGTGACCGCGTCCCTGGCCGCGGAAGCCGATCTGGGCGACGCGGATGTCGTCGGTACTGGCCGCGGCCTGGGCGTGCCGACCGATCGTCATCGCCGCGGCAGCGGTCCCCAACGTCGTCTCCAAGAAATGCCTGCGGTGCATGGTGATCCTCGCTCCCGTGAAAAGCAAAAAAGGGACACAAAAGGAAATGGATGGGTAGTCGCCGCCGCGGGCTGTCCCGACCGCCATGCGCCGACGCGACAAGATCGGGGCGCTCAAGGCCCCTATTGTGCGATAACTGAACGCAGGTTTCCAGCGAGATTCGCGGCCCTGCGGCGGCGCAGGGCGGCTCCGCGAAGTCGGCGTCGCCTCCCACTGTCGTTTGCCCATGTAACGACCTGATTGCCCCGCTACCCGACGTAGCGTGCCAGCGAAGGCCGCCGCCCCCCAGACATGCCGCCGCGAACCCGCTAAAATGCCCGCTTTGCTGCCGTCGAATCCCGTCGCTTCATACCGAACCGGCTTGCCGTAGGACCCCGCCCGCTATGCCCTCCGCCGCTCTCCAGAACGATCCGTTTGGCGCTCGCGATACCTTCGACACGAAATTCGGCAGGGCGGGCATCTACCGCTTAGCGCGGCTCGAGCAGCTCGGCCTGACGAACGTGGGGGCCCTGCCGTTCTCGATCCGCGTGCTCCTGGAATCGTGCCTGCGAAACTGCGACGGTTACGTGGTTACGGAAGAAGACGTCAAGAATCTCGCCAACTGGGGGGCCAGCCGCGGCGCAATCGCCCCCGGCGGCGACGGGGTGGAAATCCCGTTCAAGCCCGCGCGCGTCGTCCTGCAGGACTTCACCGGCGTGCCGTGTGTGGTCGACTTGGCGGCGATGCGGGCGGCGATGCGCCGGCTGGGCGGCGACCCGAAGAAAATTAATCCGCTGACGCCCGTCGATCTGGTCGTCGATCACTCCGTGCAGGTCGATCACTTCGGAACGGCCCAGGCGCTGGACTTGAACATCGAACTGGAGTTCTCTCGCAATCGCGAGCGATACGAATTCCTGCGGTGGGGCCAATTGGCGTTCAACAACTTCCGCGTCGTCCCGCCGGGGACGGGCATCGTCCACCAGGTGAACTTGGAATACCTCGCCAAGTGCGTCTTTCTCCGCCCTGAACAGGGCGCCGGGCCCGCCGCGCCGCCGGTCGCGCTGCCCGATTCACTCGTGGGCACCGACAGCCATACGACCATGATCGACGGCTTAGGCGTCGTCGGCTGGGGCGTCGGCGGCATCGAGGCCGAGGGCGTGATGCTCGGTCAGCCCATCTATATGCTGATGCCCGAAGTCGTGGGCATGAAACTCACCGGCGCGCTGCCGGCCGGGGCGACGGCGACCGACCTGGTGCTGACGGTCACGCAGGTCCTTCGCAAGCATGGCGTCGTGAACAAGTTCGTCGAGTTCTTCGGCGACGGCGTGTCGACGATGTCGCTGGCCGATCGCGCCACGATTGGCAACATGGCGCCCGAATATGGCGCAACAATGGGCTTCTTCCCGATCGACGACGAAACGCTGCGCTACCTCAGTCGCACAGGCCGCACGCCCCAGGAGGTGGAGCTCGTCGAGCGCTACGCCAAGGAGCAGGGGCTGTACCGCACCGATGCCGCGCCGCCGCCCAGCTTCACCTCGATCGTGGAACTGGACCTCTCCACCGTCGAGCCGTGCCTGGCCGGCCCGAAACGGCCGCAGGACCGCATCCCGTTGTCCGCCATGAAGGCGACGTGGCGCAAGGACGTCGGCGAGCTGTACAAGAAGCAGCCTCCCAACGGCGCCGCGTCGCCGGATCCCGGTTTCGCCGGCGTCAGCGTGCAGCAAGACGGCAAGCAGTTCGCCGTGAAGCACGGCGACGTGGTCATCGCCGCCATCACAAGCTGCACCAACACGAGCAACCCCTCGGTGATGATTGCCGCCGGCCTCTTGGCCAAGAAGGCCGTTGAGCGCGGCCTCGCCGTGCCGCCGCACGTCAAGACGAGCCTCGCCCCCGGCAGCCGCGTCGTGACCGACTATTTCCAAAAGGCCGGTCTGCAAACTTACCTCGACAAGTTGGGGTTCAATACCGTCGGCTACGGCTGCACCACGTGCATCGGCAACAGCGGTCCGTTGCCGGAGGCAATCGCCGGCGCCGTGCAGAGCCACGACCTGGTCGTCGCCGGCGTGCTGTCGGGGAACCGCAACTTCGAAGGGCGGATCAATCCCCACGTGAAGGCCAACTACCTGGCCAGCCCGCCGCTGGTCGTCGCCTACGCGATTGCCGGCACGACCGACGTCAACCTGTTCCACGAGCCGCTCGGCAAAGGCGCGGGCGGCCAGCCCGTGTACCTGCGCGACGTCTGGCCGACCCGCCAGGAAGTCGAAGCGGTCATCGACGCCAGCGTTTTGCCGGAGATGTTTCAGCGGCAGTACGACGACGTCTGGAAGAAGAACGAAAAGTGGAACGCCCTGCCGGTGGCGGAGGGCGAGCTGTATCAATGGGACCCCTCGAGCACGTACATCCAGGAGCCGCCGTTTTTGATCGATCTTACGCCGGAAGCGGGGCCGATCCAGCCCATTCCAGCGGCCCGCTGCCTGGCCGCGCTGGGCGATTCGGTGACGACCGACCACATCTCTCCCGCCGGCTCGATCGCCAAGTCCAGCCCGGCCGGCAAGTTCCTCATCGAGCACGGCGTCGAGCCGGCCGACTTCAACAGCTACGGGGCCCGTCGCGGCAATGACCGCGTGATGACGCGCGGCACGTTCGCCAACATCCGCATTCGCAACTTCCTGGCGCCCGGGACCGAGGGGGGCGTCACCCGCCACCTGCCTGACGGCCAGATCATGTCCATCTACGATGCGGCTATGAAGTACAAGGCCGAGGGCGTCCCCTTGGTGGTGCTCGCCGGCGCCGAGTACGGCACCGGTTCCAGCCGCGACTGGGCCGCCAAGGGAACGTTCCTGCTCGGCGTCCGCGCGGTCATCGCAGCGAGCTTCGAGCGGATTCATCGCAGCAACCTCGTCGGCATGGGCGTGCTGCCGCTGGAACTGCCGGCCGGCGTGACGTGGCAGGCCCTGGGCCTTACGGGCGAGGAGGTTTTCGAGTTCCCCGAGCTGGATGCCAGCCTCAAGCCCCGGCAGGTAATGAACATCGTCGCCCGGCGGGAGTTGCCCGCGGCCGCCCCCCCGGCGGGCAGCGGCGCCGCGTGCGATCCGTTGTGCACCCACCTGACGTTCCCCGTGACGGTCCGAATCGACACGCCGGTGGAACTGGATTACTATCGCAATGGCGGTATCCTGCAAACAGTGCTACGTAAGCTTTTGGCAGAGCGCTAAAATATTGCCGGCTCGCGGGCGCGATGCCATACGGGTCGGCAGTCGCGCTGTGCAACGCGGGCCAGTTGCAGGTTGTAATAAGCGTCTGAAGTCCTGACTCGTCGGACATCGGCTTGACGTTACGTAAGCCGACCAAGCGAAGACGCTCGCCGATGCGCCGCCCGGCGGCGACCCCGTCGAAGGCCTCGGCGTGCGGCGATGAACCATGTTCCGGCCCATCTCGCCATTGGCGGCGCAGTGCCTGCTGGCCGAGGCGGCGGCGAGCGCCACCGGCGGCCGGCACGAGGAATCGCTCTGGTACGCCACGGCTGACGACCGCCTGGTCGGCGCTGTGGCGCCGGCGGAAGCCCCGCCACGCTGGCGGCTGACGATCATGCGGCAAACGACCGACGGCCGTTACCTCCAGCAGGAGACGCACGAAGGGTTCGAAGACGTCGCCTCGGCGATTCAGGCCCTGGCCGCGGCCCTGTCGCGACTCGCCCCGCCGTGACGCCGAGCGTGTGGGTCACGGTTGCTGCAAACCGCGATCGCAAAGCCTTGCGATGCCACTGTAAGAACCAGATCATCTACGCCCATTGCGTGGCGATGACCAAGCCGTTTGGCGCCGACGGCGCGGTCAGCCCGTACCGCATTCGCAGCCATTCGGAGGACCGCAAGGGGGCGGCGATCCAGTCGCTGCTGCCAACTACATGACGACGACGTTGGAGATCAACCCGCAAACGCGCGAGGCGCTGTTCCACCAGGCCAAGACCGCCGGCAACAACCCCAGCGACATGGCTTGCCGCACCAAGCTGGAAGCCAACGTCAAAGGGGACGTCGAAAAGCTTACGCAGAACTGGCGCATGGGCTGGCGCCGGGTGTCCTTCTACGGCGACCTCCGCGAGCCCGTGCGGGCCTTGTGCGAACGGCTCAAGCTGCGGCTGGTGGAAGAGGCGTGAAGGTCGCCGCCGCGTGGTCGGGGACTCCAATGCGCCGCCTAGCAGCCCGTTGAAGTATTCCATCATTGTGCGGACTGCTTAAAATGCGGCCCAGCAGTTGGCGGCGTACAAGGAGGACGGCGATGGCGATGGGT
>QEVI01000380.1 GCA_003576855.1 Planctomycetota bacterium | reverse complement strand
AGGGCGCCGCCGGCGGGGCCGGCGCTGGGGCCGCGACGCCGGCAGGCGGAGCGGCGGCCGGCGGCGCCGGAACCGGCGGTCGCGCCGCCGGCGGCGGAACGACGCCGACCTGCGGCTCGCTGATTTCAGACGCCCGTTGCTCGGCCAAGGCCGCGGCCTCGTTGGCTAACTTGAATTCCGGTCCCGGAGCGTAGTACTGCACATCGTCGGTCAGGTGATACGGACTGGGGAGCGTCTGCCCCGCCACGTCGATCTGGCAACCCGTCGAAACGACGCACGCCGCCAGCAGCAACCCGGCCGCCGCCGCTTGCCATCGACCCGATGCGCGAAAAGAGGCAGTCTTCACGAGTGACTAGCTCCTGCGAGAAGTCTTCTTGGGGAGGACGATCCGGCAGACCGCCCCTGCGTCCCGACCGCCGCCGCGGTGGGCGGCTACGGCAGACGCTACAAACGTTATCGGCGGCCCGATCGGCAAACTTTTACATTGGCAAAACAAATTGCAGCCCCGCGCGGCGCCAGCATGCGTTGCTTCCGCGGCCTGGCGGCAATTGCCGGCGCCCTCCGGCGGCGGGCGGGCCGCGGCAGCACCGCCAGCAGCCGGCAGCGGTCGAGAAGCCCGTGGCGCCTTTCCCGCCGGCCTGGAAGCCGCGTGCTGGCGCCAGGTGATGGGCATCCAGCCCCGGCGACTTACAATGGCCAACAGCGCGATCCGCGCCCGCACCGGGTCTGCGCGGCAAGTTTCCCCGGGCCGGGCGCACGCGCCCCGCCGGTGGATCTTCACAGAGCAGAGAAACCATGCAAGCACCAGCTAACAGGCTGCGGCTGGCAGGCCTGGCGGCGTTTGGCGCCGTGTGGCTCGCTGGCGCCAGCACGGCCCAGGCGCAGTTTCGCGACACCATCCCCTCGCGGACCTATTACGCCGGCATCCAACAGCTCTACGGCGGCGAATTTCGGGATGCCCAGCGGTCGTTCAGCAGCGCCTTGCGCGGCGCCGTCAAGACGCTCAGCGCCGGCGCCACAGTGCGCTGGGTGGACTCGATCTGCTATCACGCCATGCTGGGCGAGACGTACTTCCAATGGGGGCAGCCGCAGCAAGCGCTCGAACAGTTCAACTTCGCCTGCACGCTGTACCTCGATTACCCGCGGTGGATGATGCGGGCCGAGTTCGCGCCGCAGGTGGCCGTCGACGCCGCGCTGGCGCGAACGCAGGCCCCGTGGGGCGCCAGCCAACGCGGCGGCACGCCGGGGCGATTTCCCGAGACCGTGGCTGTCGCCCAGGGCCGGCTCGACAACAGCGCCGCCGTCCAGCAGGGCGGCGTGGTCCTGCAGCCGCAGTTGTGGCCGATCGACGTCGTGGCCATCAACCGCGCGCTAGCGCTGGCGATCCGGCGGCGAAACGAAATCCTGGGCCCGCTGGGCGCGCACGATGCGATTTCCAAGAACCTCGCGGTAACGTTGGCCCGCGGCGGCGCGCCGCCCAATCACTGGTCGAATGCCTGGATCGACGTATTGCGCGGTTTGGCGCTGGCCGGCGTCGGCGACCACGAGCAAGCGCTGCAGTTCCTCGAGCGCGGCCTGGTGGCCGCCGGCCAGTTCGATCATCCGCTCACCGGCGTAGCGCTGCTGGAACAGGGCCGCATCGCCCTGGTCGGCGGCAACTACGGCGCCGCCGCTGCGATGTTCAGCGAGGCGGGCTACTCGGCGTACCTCTATGGCGATATCGCCACGATCGACGACTCGTTCCGCTGGGGCGCGGTGAATCGACTCGCCGCGAACGTGACCGACGTCGATCCCGCCCTGGCGGCGGCGGTCGCGGCGGCGAAGCGCGACCGGTTCGACTACATCGCCGCACGCTGCCAGCTCGCGCTGGCCGACCAACTGATGAGCTCCGGCGATTGGAAGAACGCCGCGCCGGCGCTGGCGGCCGGCATGTCGCTGTTGGGCGACGGCCGCACGGGGGCGCTGGGCAACTTCGCCATGTACCTGGACGCGCGGCTGCAGTTCCATCAAGGTCGCGAGACCGCGGCGGCGACGTTCACCGCCGCGCTGGAGGGCCAGGCCAAGATCTCGTTGGCCAATTTCCAAATCGCCCTGGCCAATGAGATGTTCGATGCCCAGACGCTGCCGACGCGGGTCGCCGCGCCCGTCTACGAACAGTTGCTGAGCGATCCGACGCCCGCCGACGCGGTGCTGCGGCCGCTGGAATCGGCGGCCGTGATGATGACTAACCACGAGCCCGCCTTCCACCGCTGGCTGATTACGGCAATTGATCGCAAGAACCTCGCCTATGCGGTCGAAGTTACGGAGCGGGCCAAGCGGCGGCGATTTCACAACGCGCTGGTGTGGGGGGGCCGGCTCAATGCGGTTCGCGACCTGATGGCCGCGCCCCTGGATCGGCTCTCCGCCGAGCAGCGACGGCAGCAAAGCGATGCGCTGCTCCGCTTCCCCGGGCTTGCCGACGCGCTGGCGACCGAGCGCCAGTTGCGCTCGCAACTGGACGAAGCGTGGCGCCCGCCGCTCAATGAATCGGGCGAGCGTCGCACGGCGCAACTGTGGGGGGACTACGCGGCGTCGATCGCCGCCCGCGAGCGGCAGCTTGGGCCCGTGGCGGCGTCGCGCGTGCCCGCCGAGATCTCCTTTCCGCCGTTTTTCCCGGCCTTGGAACTGCAAAAGAAACTGCGGCCCGGCCAGGCCCTGTTGGTCTTCCACGATACGCCCGACGGATTGCTGGCCGCGCTGCTGACGGCCAAGGCGTCCACCTCGTGGAACTGCGGACCGAGCAACCGGCTCGCGCCGCTGGTGGCGCAATATCTGCGCGATTTGGGCAACGTCGACGCCAATCACGCGCTTAGCGCCGACGAGCTGGCCGCGAGCGAGTGGCAACAGGCGAGCGCCAAGTTGTACGACGCGCTGTTCACCGGCTCGTCGCTCGCCCCCTCCGCGGTGACGGAGCTGGTCATCGTGCCCGACGTGCCGATCACCCGCGCGAACCCGCGGGCCTTGATTTCGCGCAGGTGGTCACCGACCTGCCGCTCGACATACTTCACGAGTCGCCGCTCATCGCGCGCGTCCAGCGGGTCGCTGGCCATCTGTAATTGTT
>QEVI01000044.1 GCA_003576855.1 Planctomycetota bacterium | reverse complement strand
GAAGCGGACGCCGGTCGGCGGAATGCTCACCGTCAGCGTCGTCTCGACGACCGGCCGTGATTCGGTCGTGATCCACAACGGGCGAAAAATCGCGACCGTGCCCCCCAGCGGCGGAAAGGCGATTATCGCGGCCTCGAAGCTCGGTAAGGGCACGATCACGCTCCAGGCCGTGCAGGAACAGGACGGACGAACCGTCCTCCGCTCTCGTCCGGTGGATGTGGAAGTGCATTGACGGAGGGATCGGCTCCGCGTGCGGGCCTTAAGAACGCCCAAATGGTGCGCGGCGCGAGCGGCGGGCAGCGGCGACCAACGGCAGAATGCCCAAGGCCAAGACCATGGCGGTCGGCTCCGGCACGGCTCGTGAAGCTGCCCCTAGTGCGGCCGTGCCGTTGCCAAGCTGCTGTTGCCACAACAGGAAGTCCCCGCCATCCACGCGGCCGTCGTGGTTGCCATCGGCGCCGCCGGGGGCCTGGCCATAGCTTTGCTTCCAAGCGAGCAGGTCGTCGCCGTCGACGACTCCATTGCCGTCGAAATCGCCTGATGGCGGCGGGCCGACGGTCAACACGAGGTCGGCTCCGCCCAGCACAGAAAGGTTGAACAAGCCCGCATCGGGACCGGCGAGTTGCAGGTTCGCGAGGCTCAGGCTGGCGGCGGAGAGGACAGGGAACAACTGGCCGTCGGCCGGCGTGAAGCCGTCGCTAACGTCAATGTAAATGGAGCCGCTCAAGGTCGCGGCGCCGGCGACGATGAGCTTGTCGTAATCGACGCCGGCGACGCCGCCGCCGCCCATGACATCGACGCGGAATTGACCGGATGCCAGTTGCCAGAAGTCGCCGTCGATGGTGATCAGGCCCGCCGCCGTATCGCCGTAGGGATCGACCAGGCCAGCGTTGACGACCTCCGGCGTCAGCAGGTTCTTGCCTTGGAACTCCGGTATTCCGGCGACGATGCTCTGGTAGCCGGTAATCGTCCCTGCGCCGGCCAGCGAACCGCCCGCTTCGACGTCCACCTCGCGGGCAGTGGCCAGCGTGCCGCTGACCAGCCGGAAAATACCGTCGTCGCCAACCCGCACGCCGTTGTAGGCGTCGAGCCGGGCGCCTTCGAGCACCGAGACCTGCATCACGCCAGCGCCGCCCTGGATGTCCAGCGCCATCACCTTCATGTTGTTCAGCACGAAGGAATTCCGGAATCCGCCGGTCGTATTGGCGACGGTCGCCAGCCAGTTCTTCTTCGGACCCGTGTTCCAATACAGCGATTCAGGATCGTTGGTGCGGTTGAATTGCGTGCCGCCTGCCCAGTTGCTGGCCAGATTGAACGTGGTGGACCCGTCTTGCGGAGCCCAGGTTTTGTACTGGGTGTAATAGATGTTGACCGGCGATGCATGGTTGCCGGTAGCGAAGAACGGCTCTTCGCCGACGCCCTCGAGCTCGGCCACGGCGGCCAGTGCATCGCGAATGTCGGTGCGCGTCGCGGCGAGGTTCGTCGTTTCGTAGGGGTCCTCGGAGATGTGATAAAGTTGGCTGGATGCATTGGCGGGCCGGCGGATCAGTTTCCAGTCGCCCATTTGGATCGCCCATCCCGCCTGGGCGTTGAAGTCGAACCGCGCGGTCCACAGATGGGCATCCTGTTGCCGGACGCGGCCCTGGCCGGTGATGGAAGCGAGCATGGAGACGCCGTCTACGCCGACCGGCGGTTTGACCCCCATCAATTCCGCGAACGTCGGGAAGATGTCGGCGTAGCTCCCCACGTGCTCGTCGTTGACGCCAGGGGCGGCAACGCCGTCCCAGCGGACGAAGAACGGCGTGCGGATGCCGCCTTCGAGCGTATTGGACTTCTCGCCGCGGAAGGGGCCGTTGCTGTTAAAATCCTCGGTCCTGTACCCGTTGGAGTGGTTCCATAGGGGACCGTTATCGCTGCCAAACATGATGATGGTGTTGGCGGCGATGCTGTCGGACTTATCGCCGTCGCCGTTAGGATCTTCCACGGCGGCGATAATCCGACCGACGTTTTGGTCGAGGTTCGCCATGAGCGCGGCGTATTGCCGCTGCACGAGCGGCCACGTCTCGTCGGCGTAATCGCCCAGATCGACCATGTGGAACGGTTCGTGCGGCGCCTGGAATGCGACGTACGCGGCGAACGGCCTGGGATCGACGCTGGCCGAATCCTCGATCAGCTTGACGACGCGGTCGGTCTGCGCATCTTCGGTGAACTTGTACGGCAACCCGGGACCGGGCCAGCTCGGCGTGTACTGGTTGGGCGAAAGCTTCAGTCCGCCGCTGCCGTCGTTTTCCCACAGGTTCACCGTGCGATACCCGCCGGCCATGTGGCCGTACACCACTTCGAACCCCTTTTGCGTGGGAATCGCGTTGTAGTCATAGACGCCCAGTGCGCCGCCGGGCCAATCGACGCCGCCCAGGTGCCACTTGCCGTACATGGCGGTTTTATAGCCGTGCTGTTGCAGCATTTGCGCCCAGGTCTTGTCCTGCTCTCCGGCCCGGAGGCCTTCGGTGCTATCGGTCGAATCGCGTTTAAGATTGTGGATTTCAAAACCCGTGAGCATCGAGGCTCGCGAGGGCGAACAAAGCGGCGTGCTGTACATGCGGGTGAACGAAAGGCTCTTGGCGGCCAGCGCGTCGATGTTCGGCGTCGCAATGGCCGGAAGCCCAGCCGCGGCGCGGGCGTTTTGCCCGTTGACGCCCAGGTCGCCGAAGCCCATATCATCAGCGAGCAGAAAGATGATGTTGGGCGAACCGCTGGCTGTCGCCACAGGCGAGGTGAGAACGGCCAGGACGATTCCCCACACGACGCCGCGTAGAAGTCTCAATGCAGTTTCCCCAGCAATGGTGCGCCGTCAGTTCAATGGAGAACTAAGTGCCCTGCAGTTCCGTCAGCCGCTCGCGAGGCGTGACCGCCGCCGGTGCTGACGCCTCCCCCAAGCCAGCGGGGCCTGCCGATCCTGCGGCTGGCGCCGGTTACAGCGGGCAACTGATGGTGCGGCGCCGGCAATGCACTAGCCCCGCCTGAAGAAGTTCCGTAACTTCTCTATATAATACACAGACGCCCGTTTAGTCCAGCATTTGCCCGTGCGACGCGCCGCGACGACGGACCCGCGGGCGCCAGATTACAAGGCCTGTGGCAAACGGGGACGGGGACATGCAGAGATCCCGTAGTCCGCTCGTGCGCGACGGGTCTCTTGCTGCGATCACCGCCCGAGATCGGCGCCGATGAAGCCGCCACGCATCAGCATCGTCACGATTTCGTTTAATCAGGCCGAGTATCTGCGGGCTGCCATCGACTCCGTCTTGGGACAAGGGTATCCCAACCTGCAGTACATCGTCGTCGATCCCGGCTCAACGGACGGCAGTCGGGAAATCATCGACAGCTACGCAGAGCGCATTTCGGTGAAAGTATTCGAGCCGGACCGGGGCCCGGGCGACGGCTTGAACAAGGGCTTCGCGCGGGCCGACGGCGAAATCTACGGCTATCTCAACGCCGACGATGTCTTGCTGCCAGGCGCCTTGCACACGGTCGTCGAGGCATTCGCCCGGCGGCCGGACGTCGACGTCATCTCCGGCCACTGTCAGATCATTGACGGACGAGGACAGGTTTTGCGGGAAAGCTATTCGGACCCGTTCCGGCCGAACCGCGTCCTGCACCGGGCGGCGAATCTGATGCAGCCCTCGACGTTCTTTCGACGCCGCGCCTTCAATCGAACCAGCGGCTTTAACGTCGCCAATCGGCTTGATTGGGACACCGAACTATTCGTCGACATGTATGCGCAGGGCGCCAAGTTTGCGCGGTGCGACGCCATGCTGAGCGGCTACCGGCTGCATACGACGACCGTCACGGCGCAGCGGCGCAATTCCCTGATCCTGGCCCAAGACTGGCGCAAGCTGCTGGAGGCGAAGCTGGGCCGCGCTTGGGCCTGGTACGATCACCTCCTGCGGTGGGGTTACCTGGTCCTCAAATACCTGGGCAATCCGCGTTGGGTTCGCGAACGGCTGCTTCGCGGGCGCGTCGCGGGGCGTTCAGGTTGAACGCCCCGCGGTGGTCGCCGCAAGCTCGCTTCTGCTCGACGTATTACATCGTCGCTCGGCCGTTGATCAGCGAGATGCTGAACGAGTTCTCGGGCGTCATGCCGCCGCGGTAGACGATTCCATAAAGATCGAACAACTGCTGATTGGTCTTGTTGAGATACTGCTCGGGAACATACCCCGCGGCCGTGGCGGCAGGGAACGGCACGAAGCTGGGCATCTGCTCCAAATAGTACAGCCGCAACGCCGTATCGCTGGCGAAGGGCTGATACGTAATCACATCTTCGGTAAACAGCGAGGATGTCTTGCGGGCCGGGGAGGGCTCGAAGTCGTACGGACCCGTCAGATAGATGACGTACGGCGTGCGCCCGTCGAGCCGGGCGGCGCTGAGTGCTTCAAAGAGGACGCCGGCAATCTGCAGCGTCCGGCCTTCGGCATGCCCCTTTTCCACGTACACGCCGGTAGCGGCTTCGATAAAACCGCCGTTGACGGCGTTTTCGCCTCGAACCGGCGGCACGACGCCAATGTCGAAGCCGCGGACCTCGGAGTCTTCGATTATCACATCCTTAGTCAGGAAGTTCGTTCTTACGCCGATATGCGCCAAGCCGTCGCCGTCTCCGATCAGCCGAGCGTTGCGAATCATCAATCGACCGCTGTAATGAACGTCCACGCCGATACTCCAGGTGTTCCACGCCGTGAAGCTATCGATGACGCCGTAACGGTCAGTCATAGTCGCCATGTGCCGCCAGACGTCCAAGCCCGTGTTGGCGGCATAAGCCACGTTCCCTTCAAATCGCTTGAAGGGAACGCTTCCGACAGGGACGGCCATGTGGCCGGCTGCCAGTGACGGATCGTCGAGGTTGATCGCGTCAAACAGGTTCTTCGTCGAGGACATATACAGGACATACGCCGCTCCGCGGCTCCCGGCCGCGATGTTGTCCACCACTTCAATGCCTGGGCCCTGTAGCCAGAAGCCGTGACCGGTATAGCCAAAGTCGTGGATGTCAACGCGCGCTTCGATGTCACCGTAGGCGCCCAGCGTGCTGATGGCCAGATTCCGTCGCATGGCGCCGATTTCATTGCCGTCCTCGCCGACGAACGCCGATCCGAACACCTGGTATGCAACGTTGTCCTCCATGGCGACGTTGCTGCTGTGATTGACATATCCCCAACCAGGGCTGCCTTCCACGACGCTCCCCCGGACGACGGCCGGCGCAAAGGACGGATTGACGCCGGTGTGATGGAAGTGAATCGCGTAACGGGCGCGAACGTTCGTGCCCGTGCCGGGCTGCACCACGCCGTTGACCACAACGGGATCGTTGATGCGCTGGCTCTTGTCCGTGCGACCGAAGCCGTATACTCCGATGTTCTGCAGCACCACGTTCGGGTTGTGCAAGAACATCATGTGAGGCCGCTCGGTGATGACCGAGTCGTCTTCGGCCGCCAGTACCACGTTGCGCGTCAAGTTGGCCACCTGAACCGAGGCCCCGACGCCGTCCGGGGCGTCGTGATTCAAGCGCAACGCGTCAATCGTGACGACGTTGCCCTGAATCGCGCGAATCACGCGCTCTTCGGCGCCGGCGTTCATGGCTCGATCATCCGTACCGGCGATCACCAGCCTATCGCCCACGCGCCAATTGGCGGGTGCGGCGCTAAGGTACAGCTTGGTGTCTCCCGCCTTGGGATCGACCGACAGGTTCGCGTAGGGCGTGACGGAGCGGCCGTACATCCGCACTTCGCCGCGGCTGACAATGCCGCGGCTGAAGCGGTAAGGATCCCAGACGGCGTCGATGGCGTCGTTGTCGGCAATCAGGATCTTTGCGGTCACGCCGTCCTGGATGGGGTTGACCGCCGTGCCGATGTGCAACTTGCCTGTCGTAAATACGACGATGGTATCCGCCTTGAGCTGTGTAGTTCGATTGGCGGCGAAGCTGAGCGTTCCATCGATGCGCACCGTATCGACCGCCGTGTTCATAAAAGCGTCGAAGAGGACGGTGGTTCCTTCGGCAATCAGCACCTTGGCTCCCGCGCCGGGCACGACGCCGTTGCGCCAAATCCGCGGATCGGACCAGGCGCCGCTGCCTACGGTAACGTGCGTGGCCGCTTCGCGAGGAACTAGGGCAAAGACCTTGTCCGACTCTTCGACGATGTGAGCGTTCGTCAGCAACCCATCGTCGCCGATGGGCGTTGTTTCGGCGTAATGGTAATGCGAAGGCGCCGCTGGCTCGACGCCGTACTCGGCGAAGATCTCCAACGGCAATGCTAGCAGTTGCTCCCGCGTCAACGCCCGCTGTAACGCAACGGGCAAATCGCGCAGAAACGCGCCGGTGGGGATCGACGTGATTTGGTCCTTGGTCAACAACGGTATCTGACTGGAGCTAAGCCACGGTATATCCCAGTACGTAATCGACTGAACCTGCTGCGCGGTCAACTGCTGAATCTGACTGCTGGTCAACAGCCGGATGCCCAAGCTGGGAATGTCCAACAGCTTGACTTGCCACGGCAAGAGCGCGGCGCGAGCATCGGCAGACCAGGACTCGAAATACCCCATGTGCCTGATCGACTGCACTTGGGCGGCCGTCAGCGACGGAATCTGGCTGGGTAACAGCCGCTGGAACTCATAGAAGTCGACGAGTTGAATCTGCGGAACCGTAAGCCACGCGATTTGCTGGTCGGTGAGCAAACCGATGCCGATCGTCGCGATTTTCAGGTTCTGCACCTGCGGGGCAGTCAGCGCCGCCCGAGCGGCCGCCGACCATGCCTGAAAATACCCCCGATGCTCGATCGACTGCACCTGCGACAACGTCAGATGCGGAATTTGGCTGGCGTGCAGCAATTGAAACTGGCTGAAGTTCACCAATTGTATCTGCGGGACCGAAAGCCACCCGATCTGCTGCGTGGTGAGCAATCCGATGCCGATGGTGGGTATTCTAAGCGCGTGCACTTGCGGCGCTGTTAGCGCGGCCCGCGCCGCGGACGACCACAGCTTGAAGTAACCGCCATGCGGAACGGAAGCCACCTGCGCCACGGTTAATGTCGGAATCTGTCCAGGGTGCAAAAGGTGCAGTTGGTAGAAGCCCACGGTCTTCACCTGCTGCGCCGTTAGCCAGCCGATCTGCTGGCTGGTCAAATGGCCAATGCCGATGGTGGCGATGTTCAGGTTCTGCACCTGCGGCGCCGTGAGGGCCGCCCTCGCAGCCGTCGACCACTGCCTAAAATACCCGGCGTGCGGAATTGATCGGACCTGAGCCAGCGTCAAGCTCGGGATTTGGCTGGGCAGCAACAGCTCGAACTCGTGAAACCGTACCGCTTGCACTTGCGGGACGGTTAGCGCCCCGATTTGCTGGGGCGTCAACTGGCTGATGCCAATCGTTGCAATGTTGAGGTTCTTGACCTGCGCTGCGGTAAGCGCGGCGCGGGCGGGCGCCGACCAGGACGCTAAATAGCCGGCATGCGGGATCGACTGCACTTGCGCCGCGGTCAAGCTCGGAATCTGCGCGGGCGTCAACAGGTGAAACTCGAAAAACGCCGCCTGCTGAACTTGAGACGTGCTCAGCCAGGCGATCTGCTGGCTGGTGAGCTGCCCGATGCCCAGCTCGCCGATGTTCAACAACCGAACTTGCGGCGCGGTTAGCGCCGCGCGGGTTTCCGGAGCCCATAGCTTGAAGTACTCGGGCTTGTGCATCGACTGTAGCTGCGTCGGGGCGAGGTACTGCACGTGCTCCGGTCGCAGGAGGTTGAACTGCGCTTCCGAGAGCGACTGCACCCATTCCTCGGTGGAAAGCGCAGCGGCCGTCGCCGACGCGATCGTCGCAGTCTGGTCGATAGCTTCCAATTGCAACTGCGACGTTAGAACCGCCAGCGGCTCTTGCACTATCGGGGTCGCCGACATCACCTGTCGTGATTCCAGCGATTCGAAGCTCAAATTGTTGCGTTTCGAAGATGCCGCCTTGGTATCGCGCTTGCCGAACATTCGATTAATCCTTAATTCGATAGCCTTACACAGATGTCAAATACGGAGTGTGACGTGCGATTACGGTCGTGATGAGCAATCGCTGCCGGTCAAGCGATGAGACGGACGCACTCCGAGCCATCCTGTGCCGACGCTTCCTTGTCCGCACGATGACTGCCGCGTGAACTTGCGGCTGGAGGCGCCTATCGACGCTTTTGGATGTGGTAGCGCTGCCGTCCCCCCGGACGCAGCGCCAACGGCGATTAACAAGTTTTCCCAATCGTCAGGGCCGGCGCCGGCGACTTCATGTCGTCTACCGTCCTGATCAGGAAGCTCCCAATCTGTACCACACCGGGCAAATTTATTCCAATGCCTTCTAGTAGGACTACCCAAATTGCGGGATTATCGTGCGCAATTGCGCGAATCCGCACACGTCACCAACCTGTGACAACGGCAACGCCAAGGGGATCGAGCGGGGCAAGGCGTGCGGACAGGCGTGGAGATTAGGGCCCACTGCGCTAATGAAACGTCAGCAAGCCAGCCTCGACACAGCCGGCAATCGTGGCCAAACCACCAATGCGTCATCCGCTTGCGTGCCCCGACTCTGCCGCGGCCGAACTCCTCTAGCCGAGCCGATTGGTGTTATTGCGTACACCAGAACGCGCGCTGCACCGCCCCGAAGAACGCGATTAGCAATGGCCCTCGTCGCTGGAGAATCCCGTCATAAACACTGAAAGCAACCTGGCGCGGCCCGGCGCCCCGGCTTGATTCCGCTGGTCGCGAGGAAATGATTCGTTCATCGCGTGCCGAATCCGCGACGCCGGCGCGGGGCAAACTATACTATAGAGTTCCACGCTGCGCGTCCGCCGGCGGGGATGCGGCGGACTCGTCGTACCGCCACACCGTCGCCGCGGCGACTCCAGCGCGATCGAACAACGATCTGAGGCTTGCAGCCGATGAGTGCAGTCGCCTTTTCGCATCAGCATCCCGCCGCGGCCTTGGCGCGCCTTGACGCGGGCCGTTCCAGGATCTTCACCCAGGCCGGGCTCGGTACGTTCCTGGTCGGCGTCGCATCGGGCATACCGATCCAGGCGGTCGGCCGGTTGTTCATTGGCGAGCTATTTCTGATCGCGCTGGCGCCGGTGGTCGTGCTGCTGTTGCTGGGCCTTTCGGGGCAGTACGGCAAAACGGCTCGCATGCTGCTCGCCGCCATGGCGGTCAGTTGGCTGGGATACCTGCTTAGCGACCTCGTGCGGGGAACCCCGTCGAGCGATTACGTGCGCGGCTGGTCGCGGTGGATCGCCATGGGCGCGTCGTTCGCCACGCTGGCGTGGCTTGGGTCCAAAAACCTGTCGCTCGTGCTTTCCTTTCTCGTCGGCCTTTCCGTGGGCGCGTGTGCGACTCCCTTTATTGCCGGCGGGTTTCTCGGTCCAGTATTCTATTGGAAGTTTTATGCCAGCGGGGCCGTGTGTACGGTCGCGCTGATCGCGGTCCGGCGTTTTAGCCCATGGGTATCGGTCGCCACGCTCATCGGCTTGGCGATGACGAGCATTGTGCTGGATACCCGATCTGTCGCACTGTTGTGCATGGTGGCGGCCGGCGTCTCGGCGCTGGCCGCGCGGCGGAGCGCCGGGGGCCGGTCGTTGGCGACGCCGGTCAGCAAGACCTCCATGATCGCGGCAGGCGTCCTGGTGGCCTTCCTGCTGGTTGCGGCGATATACGTGATTCAGTACTTCGGCGACCGGTATGGTTACTCGAAGCGGTTCCGGAATTCTAATGCCACGCGGCTGGCTTCGGCGACGGTCGCCTGGTCGGCGGTGAAGGAGTCGCCGATTATCGGCTACGGCTCCTGGCCTCGCGATCCGGAGCTCGCTCGGCAGCGTGACAAACTCGTGGTAAAAGCGAAGGGCGTTCCGACGTTGCGCGGCGCGTCGCAGGAAGATCTGATCATCGCGCATTCGCAAATCCTTCAGGGATGGCTGGAAGGCGGGCTGCTGGGGCTCGCGTTTTTTCTGCTCCTCAGTTGGCACATAGCCCGGGTGCTGCTGTGGCAAGCGTTCGTGAGTCCCTATATGGCGGTAACGCCAATCCTGACGTTCATCGTGACGCAGTGCGCGTGGCATCTGCTGTTCAGCCCGTTTAGCGGAGCGCAGCGCCTCGGCATCCCGGCCGCGTGCGTGTTTATCTGCTACGCCAACGAAAAGATTCGTGAATTGAAGGCCGTGCAAGTCGCCAGCCGCGCAGCCATGGTCTATCCCGGATGGCAACCAGCCGTATAGACGGACGCACTGCGGATTCGCTGGACGCTGCGCCGGCGGGAAAGCATCCTTCGCGAGTCATTGTTCGAAGGCAACAGGGCCGAACGCGCCGCGCATTACGGTTGGCCGGCCACGCCGTCGGGCCCGTGGCTGCTCGCCCCGCGTGCCTAGCTGGGCGCCCAGGATGTAGTAAGATACATCAGCCCCACGGGGAGAATCGAGGCGACGGTCGTGCACGCCATTGGCGTCCGCTTTCCTGGCGGCGCATCCGTGCTGTTGTGCACCGAGGGGGACGGAGTGCGCGCAGGCGTCTCCGCCGGCCAACTGACTGCGGTTTGGCAGCTAATGACCGTTGGAAATGAGCATGGCGCTCCGGCGTGCACTGCCAAGAGCAAGGGTCATAAGCCACTACTGGCGTCAATGGATCAAGGCGTTCCTTTTCGCCGCTTCACCGCGCGCGGCGCCCATTGCTTGAACTCAACCCGCGACGGACGCTGAACCGTACCCGCTGCATGCTTAACGGCGTCCGTGGGCCGGGCGCCAAAACGAGACGAGCTGACCGAGATGAAAGTTGTAATACTCGCCGGCGGTTTGGGAACGCGACTCAGCGAGGAGACGGACGTCAAGCCGAAGCCGATGATCGAAATCGGCGGCAAACCGATACTGTGGCACATCATGCGCTCATACTCGGCGCACGGCATTAACGACTTCATCGTGTGCGCCGGCTACAAGGGATACGTCATCAAGGAGTACTTCGCCAACTACTTCTTGCACAACTCGGACGTAACGTTCGACTTATCCCGCAACGCCGTAGAGGTCCATGAGCGCCGCTCCGAACCGTGGCGCGTCACCGTCGTGGACACCGGCGAAGAGACGCAAACCGGCGGACGCCTCAGGCGGGTCGCCAAGTATCTCGACGACGAAACGTTTTGTTTCACCTACGGCGACGGAGTCAGCGACGTGAATATCGCCGAACTCGTCGCCTTTCATCGGCAGCACCGGCGATTGGCGACTGTCACCGCCGTTCAACCGCCCGGCAGATACGGCGCGCTGGGCATCGACGCCAAGAACCAGGTGCGCAGCTTCCAAGAGAAGCCCGCCGGCGACGGCGCGTGGATCAACGGCGGCTTTTTCGTCCTCGAGCCGCGCTCGATCGAATACATTCGCGGCGGCGACGCCACCACCTGGGAGCGGCAACCGCTGGAGGACCTGGCGCGCGACGGCGAGCTGGCTGCGTACAAGCACGACGGATTCTGGCGGCCCATGGATACGCTCCGCGACAAGCGCGAACTGGAAGCTCTGTGGATGGAAGGCCGAGCGCCGTGGAGAAAGTAACCCATTTCCGGCCGTCCGGTGCAGACGCACGGCTGCGGGCCAGCGCTTTTGCGCGCACTTATGGCGGCAAGCGCGTGTTCATCACCGGCCACACGGGATTTAAGGGGAGTTGGCTCGCCTTTTGGCTGGCCAATTGCGGTGCGGAGGCGTTCGGCTTCGCCCTGCCGCCGGACGACGACCAGCGGCTGTTCGACCAGTTGCAACTGGATCGTTACCTCGCCGTCGATCGCCGCGCCGACGTGCGGGACGCAGCCGCGCTGGCCTCCGCGGTCGAGGAGGCCAAACCCGACTTCGTGTTCCACTTGGCCGCGCAGCCGCTGGTACGACCTTCCTACGAGTCGCCGGCCGAGACGTTCGCTGTCAACGTGCAAGGCGTCGTCAACCTGCTGGAGGCGATTCGCGTTCAAGGCCGACGTTGCGTCGTCGTGGTCGTGACGACCGACAAGTGTTACGAGAACCGCGAACACCTATGGGGCTACCGCGAAGACGATCCGCTCGGCGGACACGATCCCTACAGCGCGTCGAAGGCCTGTGCGGAAATCGCGGCGTCCGCCTATCGCCGCTCATTTTTTTCCGCGTGCGAAACGACGCGACTGGCCAGCGCCCGTGCCGGCAACGTGATCGGCGGCGGAGACTGGTCGCGTGACCGCATCGTTCCCGATTGCATTCGAGCGCTCCGACGGGGCGAGCCGATACCGGTCCGCAACAAAGTGGCGACGCGGCCCTGGCAACACGTGCTGGAACCGCTGTCGGGCTACCTGTGGCTGGCCGCGACGATGGCGGCGCCTGGGCGCCTCGGACGCCCCGATGCGAAAGACCTCTGCCATGCCTTCAACTTCGGTCCCGAACTGGCAAGCAATCGCACCGTCGCGCAGCTCGTCGATGAGCTCTTGAAACATTGCGCCGGAACGTGGCGCGATTGTTCCGATCCAGCGGCCGTGCATGAAGCCGGCAAACTAAACCTTGCGATCGACAAGGCCCATCACGTGCTCGGCTGGCGGCCGTCGTGGAACTTCGCCGAGACCGTGGCGCGGACGGCCCAGTGGTATGCCGCCGAGGCGCGTGCCGAGGACCTGGTCGAGTTTACCGCGCGACAGATAGCGGATTATGAAACGGCGGCGCAGGCCGCCGGAAATGCATGGACCCAAGCGACTTGAGCACTCATTCCACCGAGGCGCTGCGCGCAGAGATCTTGCGGCTCAGCCGCGAGTACTCGTCGCGCGTTCATCGGCAGAATCGGCCCGCCGACGACGACCGGGCGCCGGAGTTCATCCCTGGCCAGACGCCGGTTCCGTACGCCGGGCGGGTCTTCACCGAGGAAGAGGTGGTTGCCGCCGTCGATGCGACGCTCGATTTCTGGTTGACCCTCGGCCCGGAGGGCGAGCGATTCGAGCGGTCGCTAGCCGAGTTCCTGGGCGTCCGCAAGTCATTGGCGGTCAACTCCGGTTCCAGCGCCAACCTGCTGGCGATTGCGGCGCTCACCAGCCCGAAGCTGCCCCCAGAGCGCCGTGTGATGCCCGGCGACGAAGTCATCACGGTCGCCGCTGGATTTCCCACGACGGTCGCGCCGATTGTGCAGTGCGGCGCGACGGTTGTGTTCGTCGACGCCGACCCGGTCACAGGCAACGCCCGTTGCGATCAATTGTTCGACGCGTATCGTCCCGGCAAAACGAAGGCCGTGATGATGGCCCACGCCTTGGGCAATCCTTTTGATCTGGCGACGACCCTCGAATTCTGCCGCGAACACAATCTTTGGCTCGTGGAGGACAATTGCGACGCCCTGGGTTGCAGCTATACGCTGCCGGCCGGTCATCGATTAGCGGCCGACTACTCCGACGGGGCCAACAACTCGGACGGGTCGCTGACGCGGTATACCGGCAGTTGGGGCGATTTATCGACGCAAAGCTTTTACCCGCCGCACCACATTACGATGGGCGAAGGCGGCGCGGTGAATATCGTTCGCCAGGCCCGCTTGAAGACGCTCGTTGAAAGCTTTCGCGATTGGGGTCGCGACTGCTGGTGCGCCTCCGGCAAGGACAACACTTGCGGCAAGCGATTCGTCTGGCAGCTTGGCGACCTGCCGGAAGGCTACGATCACAAGTACATCTACAGCCACCTGGGATACAATCTGAAGCCGCTCGACGTGCAAGCCGCCATCGGAAGGATCCAGCTTGACAAGCTGCCGTCGTTCATCGCGGCGCGGCAGGCGAACTGGCAGTACCTGCGAGCGGGGCTCGCGGAATTCGAGGATGTCTTCGAATTCGCTTTGCCGACGCACGCCACGACCTGGCGCCCGGATGGGTCGTTTGCCTGGGACTCGTCCGGCTGCCGCACGGAGTGCTCGTGGTTCGGCTTCAAGATGTCAGTCCGCGACAAGGCGCCTTTTACGCGCACGGCCCTCGCCAAGCGGCTGGACGAACGCAAAATCGGCAACCGCATGCTGTTCGGAGGAAACCTGCTCCGCCAACCGGCGTTCGTGGAGCTCAGAAAGGACCGCCCCGATGCCGTGCGAACGGTCGGCGACATGGCCGGCGCCGACGCGATTATGAACGCGACGCTATTTATCGGCGTCTATCCCGGGCTCACGCAGCCCATGCTCGATTACGTCATCCAGACGATCCGCGAGTTCGTCCGCGAGGCGTCCGCGCGGTGAGTGCGGCGCTGAACATCACGCCGCTGCCGCTTCGCGGCGCGTACTTGATCGACCCGATCGTGCATGAGGACGTTCGCGGCCGGTTCATCAAGAGCTTTCACGCCGAACAACTGTCGGAGCACGGTTTGCGATTTGAGCTTCGCGAGGAGTTCTACTCGGTTTCTTCTCGCGGCGTGTTGCGCGGCATGCACTTCCAGACGCCGCCGTTCGAGCACGCGAAACTGGTCAGTTGCCTGCAGGGCCGCGCTCTCGATGTACTGCTGGATCTCCGCGCCGGCAGCGATACGTACGGCCGCCACTGCAGCGTCGAGCTGCATGGGACCGGCCAGCAAATCATCTGGATTCCGCGCGGCTTGGCGCACGGCTTCCTAAGCTTGGAAGACGGTACGTGCGTCGCGTACAAGACTGACCGCGAGCACGCCCCTGCTCACGACGCCGGCGTCCGGTGGGATAGCTTCGGTTTCGATTGGCCGCTGCCGGTCGAGCAACTGCTCGTGTCGGCCCGCGATCAAGGGCATCCGCGGCTTGCGGAGTTCCGGTCTCCCTTCTAACAGCCAGCAGCCGGCCGCAGCACGATGCGACTGTTCGTCACTGGCGCCACGGGCTTTATCGGCTCTCACTTTGTAAACCAGGCGTTAAGCGCCGGCCACGAAGTGTTGGGACTTCGCCGCACGAGCAGCAGCCGGCCGCGGATCCCGCTCGACGCGGAACCGCAGTGGGTCGAGAAGTCGATGCTCGACGTCGCCCAGCGGGACGTCGCCGGTTGCGACGCGATTGTCCACCTGGCCGCACACACGGCCAACCCGCCCTACGACACGCTGGAGAACTGCCTTTACTGGAATCTAACGGCGCCGCTGGGGCTGTTTCGCGTCGCCCGCCGGGTTGGAATCGACCGGTTTGTCGTCGCCGGTTCGTGCTTCGAGTACGGTCGATCCGGCGAGCGTTACGAGTTCATACCGCCCGACGCACCCTTGGAGCCAACGTTGTCGTATCCGGCGTCGAAGGCCGCCGCATCGGCGGCGTTCATCGCGTTCGCCGTTGAGACGCAGGCTCGCCTTTCGATTCATCGCGTGTTCCACGTCTTCGGCGAGGGCGAGCACGAGCAGCGGCTTTGGCCAACGCTTCGCCGCGTCGCCCTGTCCGGCGACGATCTTCCGATGACGCCGGGGGAGCAGGTTCGCGATTTCTGCCCCGTCGAGCAAGTCGCGGCGACGCTTCTAGCGGCGTGCGGCGAAGCCATGGAGCCTGGACGTGTCATCGTTGAAAATGTCGGCGCCGGCCAACCCGAAACGGTCCGGGCGTTCGCGGAGCGTTGGTGGCGAAGATGGAACGCTGCCGGCCACCTCGTGTTTGGCGCACTTCCGTACCGGGTTGGCGAAGTCATGCGCTATGTGCCGCTGCTACGACGTCATGTAGTGTGAACGTCGCCCGCTGCTTGACATCCAGGCTCAAGTCTCTCGCCGCAACGAATACCCGTAGCGGTCAATGCTGCCGCCGCGGCTTTGCGCACACTCGACGCCATGTCGCTCAATAGACGTATTCTTCTCGCCGTCCTGGCCAATTATGGAGGACGTTTTGCGCAGATTGTATTGAACCTTACCCTCATTCCGGTGATGTTTCGATCGTTGAGCCCGGAAGAAATCGGCATCTGGTGGATTATTGGCCAGTCGTCGATGTTCCTGGGACTGATGGATTTGGGATTCGGCCCAACGCTGACGCGGCGCATTGCCTTCGCCAAGGGCGCCAGCGGCGGCTCCGTCGACATCGAGCTGAACGAGGAAAGCCGACGACGGATTTCGGACCTTGCAGGCACGGGACGAATCCTCTATCGCTATGTCGCGCTGCTTGTGCTGCTGCTTGCTGGAGGCAGCGGAGCCGCATTCTTAGGCTCGCTCGAATTAACGCGATTGTCGCTTTCCGAGGTGTTTTTCGCGTGGGCCCTCATCTGCGTTGGATACGCAATCAATACCTGGGGCGGCTTCTGGCTTTGCCTACTCGGCGGCCTGGGATACGTGGGCGGGGCCGGATTCATCACCGTCGGGTTCCAGATCGCAGGATTGGTCGTGAAGGTCATCGTCGTGCTCTGCGGCGGAGGGCTTATCGGCCTTGCCGTGACCGACTGTGTCGCCGGTTTGGCCGCGAGACAGGCGACCATCGCCTACTTGCGCTGGCGCGAGCCGCAAGTGAGCACGCTTGTCGGCTGTTGGTCGCAAAGCGAATTCCGGTCGATGTTGTCGCCAGCGATCAGAACGTGGCTTACGGCGCTGGGCGCGTTTCTCATCCTGCGCACCAACCAGTATTTTATCGCCTCGTTCAAAGGGGCCGAGGCATTGCCGAATTATCAGGCGGCTTACGCCGCCGTCAGTAATCTGTACATCATCGCCATGTCGTTCTCGACGGCGTCCAGCGTCTTCTACAGCCAACTCTGGCATGCAGGAGAAGTGGAACGCGTACATCAGCTATTGGCACGCAACCTGAACGTGGCCATGGGAACTATGATCTGCGGGTCGGCCGCGCTGCTGTTCGGCTCGCCGCAGTTGTTTGAGCTTTGGCTAGGCCATGGCCATTTCATTGGGTTTCCGATTCTGATGTTATTCTGCGTGATGCTCACGCTCGAAGCGCAGCACGTCGTTTTCTCGTTTGCCTCGCGTGCTACGGAGGACGAGGCTTTCGCCCTGTGGGCGCTGGGCGCCGGGTTCTTGAATCTGGCGTTCACCTGGTCGCTGATTGAGCCGCTGGGGCTGCTCGGAGTCGCCGTGGGCGGCTGCCTCGCGCAACTGCTGACGAATAACTGGTACGTCGTGCTGCGCGCTCATTACCGCTTGCGGTTAAGCCTGCGGACGTATTGCCGGACCGTGCTGCTGCCAATTGGCGGGCTGAGCGCGGGGGTGGCCGCGCCGCTGGGCGCGATGATGGCTGTCAGCGCCATGCCGGACGCCCCGTGGCCTCGCCTGACGATCGTAACGTTTTGGTGCGGACTGAATCTTGCCGCCTTTGTGTGGCTGCGAGCACTTTCGCAGACCGAGCGACATCGCTTTCTTAAGTTTGCCGTCACAAAGCTAGGCTACCGCCTGGGATCGACGTGAGCGCCGCACCCGGTCCATTCACAGAAACGCACTACGGCGTCGGACCTCCAGCGCGACCCTTTATGTCGGTGTGCCTGCCCACGTTCAACCGAGGACGGTGTTTGGGCGACGCGATCCGCAGCGTGCTTGCGCAGTGTTTTGATGATTACGAACTGGTCGTCGTCGATAATGCGTCCACAGATGACACGCAATCGGTCATCGGCTCGTTCGACGATCCGCGGATTCGCAATCTGCGGTTCTCAACGACGGTGAGCATGTACGCCAATCACAATCGTTGCGTCAGGTCCGCTCAAGGCGAGTGGGTCGCGTTTCTGCACAGCGACGACCAATACCCGCCCGACTATTTGCGCCGCCTGGCCGCAGAACTGCGCAGTTCGCCTCCCGCGGACATCGTGTGCAACGCCCAATATCCATTGGGCGAACATCCGCTGGCGCTGCAGCCCGGATCCAACGAACCGCTCAAGACCTTGGCGTTCACCGTGATCATGGACGGGCACTCGCCCAGCGGTTCGGCATATCGCAGAGAGCGATTCGCCGAATACGGCTACTTTAACGAGGAGTCGCTCTTTGCCGATGGAGTACTGATCGCCCAATGGGCCAGCCGGGGCGCCGTGCTGCGCGTGTTCCAGTTTGAACCTCCCGTGTGGCAAAAAACCACAACGTCGGAACTGAATGCCATGGAGGCCCGGCCCGACTATTACTCCTATGCGGCGCCGATTCTCGACGCCGCGTTCCGCGGCCCCATGGCTCGCGACGTAACTCAACTGCTCGTCGCCCGCGCGGCCGAGCTTCCCCCGCGCCGCCAGGCACGGCTGCTCCGGCGGCTCTATCAGTGTGGGTACCGGCAAGAAGGACGCGCCGTTTGGTCCGCCGTCCGGCCAATGTGGCGGCTAAGGTCAGAACGTCAATTCCTGTTTCACGCGGCGCCGCTTCGTTTCGTTCCTTGGATTTACTGGCCGATGGCTCTTAATTGGCGCCGGCTCAAGCAGTTTTTGCGCCGGGTGCGGAGTTGACTGTCTCTCGAGTTTTGCAGCCAACATGCCATGATGCCCGCGCGTGCCCTGTTGGTCGGCGGCGATCCTTTCGATGAAAGTGCTGCACCTATCCACGCACGATCTCGCCGGAGGGGCCGCGCGAGCGGCCTACCGCGTTCATCGATGCCTGCTCCGTGCGGGGCTGGACTCGCGGATGTTCGTCCGCAGCAAGACCAGCAAGGATCCCACGGTCGGCGTCCGCACCGATCTGTTCGGCCGGTTCTACTTCCAAGTGCTCCCGCTCTTGGACCGCCTCTACGGCAAACGGCTCAAGACCGACGACGGTTTACAACGCTCGTTCAATCCAGCCTCCACCTTGTCGCTGCGACGATATGTGCGGCCGGCTGAGTACGACGTGGTGATGCTCCACTTCCTCGGCCAAGGTTTCTTGAGTTGCCGCGAGATCGGCCGGCTGCCGGGGCCCGTCGTGTGGCTGCTCCACGACATGTGGCCGTTTTCCGGCGCCGAGCACTACACCGACGACCAGACCAGGCTCAGCGACGGCTACACCCGGCGGAATCGGCCGGCGAACCAGCGCGGCCCGGATCTCGACCGCCGCCTGTGGGAGGCGAAGAGGAAGCATTGGAACGTCGCCAACATGACCGTCCTCGGGGCAAGTCGCTGGATATCCGACCTGGCGCGACACAGCCGATTGCTTTCCGCGGCAAGGCACGGCGTCATGCCCTACCCGCTGGACCTGCGCATCTTTCAGCCGCAGGACAAGGCGGCGGCGCGGCGGCTATTCGGACTGCCGCCGGAGCGGAAGCTGGTGCTGTTCGGCGCCGTTGGAGCGCTGAAAGACCGCCGCAAAGGCTTCGATTTGCTGACCGAGGGGCTGGCCAGGCTTAAGGTCCCCGTCGACCTGGTGGTGTTCGGCAATCGGCCCGATGATCGCTTCGACGATCTAAGCGTGCCGTATCACGCGGTAGGCATGCTGGCGGACGAATACAGCCTGGCGATGTTGTACAGCGCGGCCGACGTCATGGCGGTCCCGTCGCGGATCGACAACTTGCCGCAGACGGTGCTCGAATCGCTGGCCTGCGGCACGCCATGCGTGGCTTTTAACGTGGGCGGAATGCCCGACATGATTCGCCATCGCGAAAACGGATACCTGGCGTCGCCCTACTCCGCCGATGAGCTAGCCGCCGGCATCGAGTGGGCGATTGAGGATCAATCGACCGGCGGTCGGGCCTCCATACGCGCCAGAGAACACGTCGCCGCGATGTGCGACGAGGCGGAAATCGGTCGCAAATACATCGAGCTGTTCCAAAGCCTCCGGCGCACCCGCTGAGCGACGGCAGCCGCGTTACAAGTCGAGCCCTATCGATGCCTGACCTTCGTCAGCCCGTGCGACGAGCTATTCGCCGCAGTCCCCTGTGCAACTGGGCGCTTCGTTGGATCGTTCCCAAGTACCGCAAGCTGGCCGTGTCCGTCGATACGGAAATCGTCATCGAAGGCTACCCGCGCTGCGCCAACACGTTCGCCGTCGTTGCGTTCCGCATGGCGCAGCCGCGAGACGTTCCCATCGCGCATCACATTCACTCGCTGAGCCAGGTGCGACGCGGCGTGCGGCGGCGGATTCCCACGCTCGTGCTGATTCGCCGTCCGTCCGAAGCGATCCTGTCCTACGTGATTCGCAAGGAGTCGGCGGATATCGGCTGGGCGCTCGACGAATACGTAGACTTTCACCGCGGCTTGCTGGCGCTGGTTGACGACGTGATCATCGCCGACTTTCACGAGGTCACGTCCGATTTCGGCGCCGTCATCAGGCGCGTCAACCAGCGGTTTGGATCGCAGTTCGTCGAATTCGACCATACCGAGGAAAACGTCGAGGCCTGCTACCGGCAGATCGATTCCATTGAGCGGTTCTTTGCCGGCGGACGAGAAGTCCGTGCAACGCACGTCGCCCGGCCGTCCGAACAGCGGTCGCAGCAAAAACAAGCGTTCGCCGCCGAACTAGAGTCTCCGCGGTTCGCTTCGCGCTTGGCCGAGGCCGAGCGCCTTTACGACGCCCTGCGCCGCGCATCGCTTTCGACGGAATGCCAGCATTCCGCAAGACCGTGAGCGCCATGAACGACGCGCCGGCCTGCCACGGTGAGTCCGACGTGATTGCGCCGCCCGTCGGCGACGCTCCGCAGCGTGCGCCTGTGGTCTTCGCCGGCACGTTGCCGCCGCCGGTCACCGGCATGACGGCCATGACGGCTGTCGTCGTCGGCGCCTTGCAAAAACGAGCGCCGATAACCGTTTTCAACTGGTCGCCTGGTAAGCCGCTGAAAGGCTGGCGGTGGCGACTGGCGCGAGGTCGCGCGGTCCTGAGCACGTTGCTGCGATTGCTGCGGCGAGGCCGTGCGCCAGGCGACGTTCTGTACTTCGCCGTGAGCTCCGGATTTGGCCTGTATTATGACCTGGCCATGGCAGCGCTGGCCCGTGCTTTAGGCTATCGGCTTGTCGCGCATCACCACGCATATTCGTACATCGACCGTCGCAACTGGCGCGCCGCGTTGCTCAACCGCCTCGTCGGCGCCGGCGGCGCTCATGTCGTTCATTGCCGCCTGATGCGCGATCACTTGCTTGCCCAGTACCGAACGCGAGCCAGATTCGTTTTCGTGCCGCCGACCATCGTGTCCCAGCAGCTTGCTGCGTCGGAACGGTCGAAACACGATGGCTTCACGCTCGGCTTCCTCAGCAATATCACGCTTGAAAAAGGCCTGCCCGAGGCCATCGCTACGTTCGCTCAGCTCGCCAGCGCAGGCCGCGACGTACGACTGGTGCTCGCCGGACCGTGCATGGGCGGCGCCGAGCGCCGCATGATCGACGAACTCATGGCGGCTTGGCCCGATCGCGTCGACTACCGCGGTCCGATCTATGGCCCGGACAAAGGCCGGTTTTACGCCGATGTCGATGCGTTTCTGTTTCCCACCAAGTACCGCAACGAGTCGTGGGGCATCGTACTGACCGAAGCGCTCTCGGTCGGCTGCCCGGTCATTGCTCGTTCGCGGGGTTGCGTCCCCTGGATTGTCCGCGACGACTGCGGCCTGGTCGTCCATGCGCATGAGGACTTCGTGACGCTCGCTGCGCAGAGGATCAAACACTGGATGGAGTCGCCCGGCGCCTACGAATCGGCCCGTCGTGCAGCGCTGCGCCGGTGGCGTGAACTGGAACAGGACGCCCAGCGAGAACTGCCGGCGATGGTGGATCAGGTCCTTGCCATGACCCGGCAGGGGGCGTGTTAGCCGATTATTCCGGTTGAACGGCGGCTATCTCCGTCGGACTCGGCCTGCGCGGATGCGAGGCGTCCGGACCGGCGACGCAGGCTGCTTACAATGCCACTAGCGTGCGCCGAGCCGTGGCGCCTTCATACCCGGCCAGCCCCCTAGCAGCCGAGCGTCGCCAGATCGAAATGATACTTCACGCGATTGAACAAGGTCTGCATAGCCCAAGCGGGCTGATTCGCAAGGGTTGCGCCTT
>QEVI01000043.1 GCA_003576855.1 Planctomycetota bacterium | reverse complement strand
TGGAGCGCGCTGGGGGTCCGGCCCGCGGCGCTACTGCGCCAAATCGGCGCGCCGGCGACCATCGTCCCGGCGCCCACCTCCAGCGCGGACACGACGGCGGCGAAGCTGGCTCGCGTCGAAGCGATCCTCCTGCTCGCCCGCGAACCGCTTCCCTCAAGAAAACTGGCCGCGCTGGCCGATCTGGCCGATGGCACCGAGGCCCGGGCCCTGGTGCGCGAACTGGCCCGGCGACTGCGCAAGCGCGGCAGCGCCCTGCAGCCGGTCGAGGTGGCCCATGGCGTGCAACTGCTGACGCGACCGCAATTGGCCGACTGGATTGCGAAAGTACACCCTCCGGCCGGCGAAGTGCGGCTTTCGGCGCCGGCGCTGGAAACGCTGGCCGTGGCCGCGTACCGGCAACCGGCGACCCGAGCCGAAATCGAGGCGATCCGGGGCGTTCAGTGCGGTGAAATCCTGCGCGTGTTGATGGAACGCGACTTTTTGCGTATTGTCGGTCGAAGCGAAGAGCTAGGACGGCCGTTTCTCTACGGCACGACGCGAAAGTTTTTGCAGGTTTTTGGTCTACGCCGCTTGGAAGAACTGCCGCCGGTGGATCAAATTCGTAACGCGACGACGCGCGAGGCCGCCGCGGCGGCCTGAGGAACGTTTGGCAAGTTCCCCGGCGCGACTCAGTTGGCTTAGGAGTATTTATCGTGCGCTCTCAAATGATGACTCTCGGTTCTCTCGCCTCCCCCGGCGACTCCGCGCCGCAGGACGACGAGCTGGCGCCATGGGCGCCCTGGTCGATCCTCGTCGCCGCCCGTGACGACGACGAGGATGACGACTACGACTATGAAGACGAGGACGAGGACGGAGACGAGGACGACGATGAGTACGAGTACGAATACGAAGACGAAGACGAAGAAGAACTGGAGGACGACGGCGTCGACGAAGACGCCGACGAAGAAGAAGAATGGGAAGAAGTCGACGACGATGACCTCGACTCTGACGAGGAAGACGACGACTACGAGTACGAAGACGACGAGGACGAAGAGGAGTCCGACGAACTGGCCTACGACTCCGACGACGACGAGTGGGAGTAAGCCCCGCCGCCCCGTTCTCATGATTTAGCCGCCGTGCTTTATTTAGCCCCCGGGCTCGCCCGGGGGACAACAGCGCCCACCCCCACCGGCACTCAGTCCTCCAGCCGGAACAACCGCCGCAGCGCATCGAGCAGCCCGTGCGGCGGCCCCTCCTGCGAGGCGTCGCGCAGCGATTCCATCGGCGGGTGCAGCAGCTTGTTCACGAGCCGATCGGCGAACAGTTCGATCTCGCCGCGGGCCCGCTGGTCGAGCTGCGGCAGCCGCCGGAACAGCCGCTCCAGCTCGGCCCGCTTGGGTTCTTCGAGATTGCGCCGCAGCCCGGTGATGACCGGCCCGGCCAGGCGGTGATGGGCCGCCGCCATGAAGGCGTCCGTCTCCGCCAGGACGATCTTCTCGGCCGAGGGGAGTTCGGCCGCACGCGCGGCGCGATTCCGCTCGCAGGCATGCGCCAGGTCGTCGAGCGAGTAGAGATACACGCCGAGTTGCTCGCCGACGTCGGCGTCGAAATTCCGCGGCGCCGCCAGGTCCAGAACAAACAGCGGCCGCTGCTGTCGCTTCCGCGCCACGACTTGCTGGAACTCGGCGGCGGTCACCAGCGGCTGCTGCACGGACGCGGCGCCGATGACCAGGTCCGCCGCCGCCAGTTCCTCCCAAAGCTCTTCCCACGGCGCCGCCGCCCCGCCCCAGGCCTCCGCCAGCGCGGCCGCCCGGTCCCAGCTTCGATTCACCACGCGGATGCGGCGGGCGCCGGCGTCCTTCAGATAGCGGAGCGTCTCCTCGGCCATCTCGCCGGCGCCGATGAGCAGCACCCGCTTGTCGTCGAACCGCTCGAACACCCGCGTGGCGAAATCGGCGATGGCCACGCTCGGAATGCTCACGCGATGCCGGTGGAGGCGGGTCTCGTTGTGGACCCGCCGGGCTGCCCGCATCGCCGCTTGAAACAACTCGTGCAGACCCGGCCCCGCCGAGCCGCTCTCCACCGCTCGCTGGTAGGCTTCCTTGACTTGCGACAGTATTTGCGGCTCGCCGACCACCATGCTGTCGAGGCTCGCCGCCACGCGAAACAGGTGCAGAACCGCGTCCCGCTGCGCGAGCGACACGAGTCGCCCTTCCATGCGGCGGGCCGGCAGTCCGTGGTAACTGAGCATCGCATCGACTAATTCATCCGGCTGAGGCGCGGCGTCCGGCGCGGCGCCGACGGCGTACAGCTCGACGCGGTTGCAGGTCGAAAGCAGCGCTAGCTCCGTGTCCGCGAAGCGCGCGCGCCACCGCTGCAGGGCGTCGCTGGTCTGCTGGGCGCCAAAGGCCAGTTGCTGGCGAATGTCCACGCCGGCCGCGCGATGATTGCACCCGACCATCAGCAGGTTCATGGCGGGCCTCCGGTCCGCGGGGCGCCGCCGGCGGCGGCGATCGCGGACGCTTTAGGCGCGCCGCCAGCGGCTTTCGCCTTGGTCCGCGGCGCCCCGTGCGCCGCGCCGTCGCGCATGAACGCGCTGAGCGTGATCAGCAAAAAGACGAATCCCGCCAGCGTCAGGTAGGCGACCTTTCGCCCGCGGCGGGCCGCCGGGTACGCCAGGCGAAAACACTCGGCCGCCACCAGCCACGACAACATCCCGCTGAGGCTCAGCACGACCGGGTCGCTCCAGCGAAACTCGCCGTCGCGCTGCGCCAGGTGCGTCAGCACTCCGGTGACGAATCCCATCGCGATGAGGATCGTCGCCCCGGCCAGGGATCGGCCGTTGATCCGTTCCAGCCATTCGAGGCTCGGCAGTCGCAGCCGCTCGCCGATGGGCCGCTTGTGCTTCAGCCAGTGGCTTTGCACGAGGTACATCAGTCCGGCGACAAAGCCCACCAGCACCGCGACGGCGCCGAGCATCAGAAAGACGCCGTGCAGTTGGCCCCACACCCGCGGGGCTTGGAACGTCGCGATCGGCTCGCGGCTCGACCACCGCGCCGCCGCAATTAGCCCCAAGACCACCGGCAGCAAGAACAGCCCGCTTGAAGCCCGCGGATAGTACAGCACGAACCCCAGGTACACCAGCGACAGGGTCCACGCCGCCGCCAGGCACCAATCGTGCTGGCTGGCCAGCGGCGCCCACGGCGCCTGCCCGGCGCGATCGGCCAGATACCACGTGTGAGCGACCATGCCGATCAGCATCGCCGCGACGGTCGCCAGCCGCCGCCCCGGCGGGCGCTTCCACAGCCCCAGCGCTTCCAGGGCCAGCGCAATGGCGTAGCACCCGGTGAAGCACAACATATTGATGCCGGACGTCATGGAAGCTTGGTCATGCTGCATTTAAGCCGGCGCCCACGCGCGGATGGCCGGCGGTCGCCGGTCGCTCGCGGCGCCGCCGCTTACGGTTCATCCCCGTCGAGGCCGTACTCTTTGAGCTTCTTGTGCAGCGTATTGCGGTTGATCCCCAGCCGGGCCGCCGCCTTGATCTGCACGCTGTCGCACATCGCCATCACTTGGGAAATGACCTCCCGCTCCACGCTGTTGACGATTCGGCTGTGCAGGTCGTCCGCCTCGGCGCCGGCGGCGCTGAGCCCCTGCACGACCAGCTCTTCGGTCAGTTCTTCGAAGGTCATCGCCCGCGGGCCCAGCGATTTCGACTGCCGGCCCGTGCGGACCGCCTCGGGCAGCAGCTCGAACGTGAATTCGTCGCCAGGGGCCATCACCACCGCCCGTTCGACGTAATTCTGCAGTTCGCGGACATTGCCCGGCCAGGCGTAACGCTGCAAGGCCTCGATTGCCCGCGGGTCGATATGGGCGACGTAACGATCGTTCTTTTCATTGTAGTAATTCAGAAAATGCGTCACGAGCGTCGGCACGTCCTCGGTCCGCTCGCGGAGCGGCGGCAAAAAGATCGGCACGACGTTCAGCCGGTAGTACAGGTCCTCGCGGAACGACCCGGCCAGCGCCAGCTCCAGCAGATCCCGGTTGCTGGCGGCGATGATCCGCGTATCGACCCGCACGGTGCGGGTATCCCCCACGCGCTCGAACTCTCGCTCCTGCAACACCCGCAGCAACTTCACCTGCAAGTGGAGCGTCGTCGAATTGATCTCGTCGAGAAAAATGGTTCCTTGGTGCGCCGCTTCGAACCGGCCGGTGCGATTGTCGATGGCCCCGGTGAACGCCCCCCGCACGTGGCCGAACAGCTCGCTCTCCAACAGGCTTTCGCTGAGCGCGCCGCAGTTGACGCGGACGAACGGCCGGTCGCGGCGGTCGCTCAGGTGATGAATCGCGTGGGCGATCAGCTCCTTGCCCGTGCCGGTTTCGCCCAGCAGCAGCACCGAGGCGCTGCTGCGGGCGACTTGCCGCGTCGTCCGGTACACCTCCGCCATGGCCGGGCTGCTGCCGATGATACCCGGCAGCGGCGCCGCGGGTGCATCGTCATGTTGAGCCAGCCGAATCGTAGCCATGTAAATCCATGCTCAGGCAAACTGCCAGCCGCGCGCCGGCCGGCCCCCCTACGGCGCCGGCTCGTCCGCAGCCGACGCCTCGCCGGCCGCGCGGAGCGCCCGGGGCGTCTCACGGCGCCGGCGGCTTGCGTTCAATCACGTCCAGAATCTGCCCCAGCAACTGCTGCGTCTGGACGTCGGCAGTTTCACTGGCGTTGTAGCGGTCGTACTGCCGCAGCACTTCGTCGCGCGTCAGCCGCAAGCCGAACCGCTGCACGCTGGCGGCGAACGCTGCGGCCGCGGCGCGGCGCATTTCGGCCGGCGCCGCCTCGCCGCTGGCGTAATCGACTAGCGCCGCCTGGCTGTCGCTGGTCCCCAAGGCCGCCAGCGCCTTGAGCGACGACGCGGTCAATTCCGGAACCCACAGGGTGCGGGTCAACAATCCCGCCTCGCGGTGCAGCTCGTCATAGGGCCCGCCCGAAGCCAGCAGCGACGCAATCCAGTCGATCGCCTGGGCGGCCTCGGCCGTGCGCTGCTCGTTGGGTGGAAGCGGCCGCCCGGCCAGCGCCCGCGCCTGCTCCACCAGCGACGCCAGGTCCCCCTCGCGGTGCGGGCGCGGAACCGCCAACACGAGCGGATCGCTCGCCGCGATGCGCTCCGCCGCCGCCAGTCGCGGCCCGCTGCAGCAGACCAGCACCGGCACGCCGGCAGTGCGCTGGTTGGCATGCAATTGGTAAATCACTTCGCCCACCAGCGGCTGTCCGATGTCGCTGTCCAGGACCACGACCGCCAGCCGCGAGCACATCGCCGGATCCACCGCCGCCAGCATTGCCTCGCGGCCTGTCCGCACGGCCACGGCCTCGAACTTGGCCGCCCGCAGTTGACCGGCCCAGTCGCTGGCCGCGATGACGTCCGCCGCGGCGGTCACCGCCGTCGGCGGCCCCGCCCCGGCGGCGAAATACCACAGCGATTCAGCCACCTGGCTGGAACCGGGAAACGAGGTCGCCGGGGCCAGCCGCGTAATCGCCGACAGTGCAGCGAAGCGGATCTCGCGCACCGGACTGGCCAGGGCAGCCGCCAGCGGCGTAGGCCGGCCGCTCGACGTGGCCAGTACCGTCGCATCGCCGCGAGCGGCTAACTCGGCGATCAGTCCCAGCGCCGCCGGTCGAAGGTCGGCCGCAAGCGCCTCGCCCAACGCCTCCATCAGCCCGCCGGGGCTCATCCCGGAGAGCGCTTGCTGGATCGCGGGCGTCACGGGGCGACCCAGCAACGCCGCCTCCTCCAGTTCGTAAATGACTGCCTGCCGCGCGTCATCCGCAGCGGCCGAGCCGCCGATCCGAGTCAGGGCGCGGCTCCACCGCGCCGCCGTGAGCGTCCGCAGTTGTTTCGGCGCGAACTCCCGGACGGTCAGCCGTTTTGTCGCCGGGTCCCACGACCACCACAGGCCGACGGTCCCCTCGTCGATCGTCTTGAGCGGCTCCGACTTCACGTCGGCGATTTTCTGCCGCAGCAATTGCTCCACTTCCGCGGCAGTGGGCGCCGGCAGTCCGACGGTCGCCAACGCCCCCCGGGCCGCATCGGCCGCATCGCCCGGCGAGACGGCGATCGCCGACAGCCACGGTACGGCCACGGACATGCGCATCCGTCCGGCCAGCGTCGCGACGTCGCGCTGCAACGGCCCGTCGGCGTCGGCCAGTACGGCGATGAGCGGTTCATCGACCGCCGGCCGCAGGGCCGCCAGCCCGGCCATGATGTTCTCGCGGGCTTCGGGCGTTTCCGCTTGCGCGAGCGCCACGAAGCAGGCGATGATTCCCACCTCGCCCGATTCGTGCAGATCGACCCGCGCGGCGTAACGCTCCTCCGGCGTCGCGGCGTTGAGCTGCGCCACGAGCGAAGCCACTCGCGCGGGATCGCGGGCTTGGGCCGCCGCCGCATCCAGGCACTTCTGGGCGAAATCCCGCAGCCCCGCCAGCGGCGAGGCGGGTTCGTCCGGTCGCGTCGCCGCGTCGAGCCGGATCATCTTCATCATCGACGCTGAGCCGAACTGGCGCACCAGCGCCGCTCGCTGGGCGTCATCCAGTTGCATCGCGAGCAGTTCCGGGAGCAACAGGGCCGCGACGTCGTGGCGGCCCATGTTGACGAGCGTCAACACGGCCTGGAACTTCGCGGCGGGCGTCTCGCGCGGCAGGGCCAGCACCGCCGCGAGCGTAGGGTCTCGCCGGGCGAAATCCGCCAGCGCCGGTCCGGCGGCCGCCGGCGCAGCGGGCGGGCCGAGCCCAGCCGGCGGGGCTTCGCCGCCGAGCGGCTCGTCGCCGTCCGATTCATCCGGGGCGCCCGCCGCTGGCTCCGCCACGCCGTCCGGCGGAACCTCAGCCGCCCCGGCCGTATCGTCGCCCAGCTCGAACGGGTTGTCCTGGGCCGCCGCGGCGCCAGCCCACGCAGCCACGGCGAGGCCCACCGCAATGGCCCACGCCAGCCGCTCCAAAAGACGAATGTGTCGCAACATGAGGTTTATCGGTGCTGCTCGTTGTCGATCGATGCGTTCAATGAATCGCTTTTGGCGGCGGCCGTCGATGACGCGCGTCCCTTGCGGACCGTCCCGATCCACCGCGCACGGCCGGCCAGCGGCAGGACTGGCCCTCAGGAACCGCACCCCCGGTCATGGTCCTTCAGCCGCTGTTTCCACAGGGCCGTCTGCTTCGCCACCTCGGCCGGCGAGGTGGAGCCTTCGCTGGTGAAGGCCATGACGGCCTGCTCGACGCCGAGCACGTCGAAGACGGACTCGTCGAGCGCCTCGTGCGCCGCCGTGAACTCCGCCAGCTCGAGCTTGGCCAGCGGCACGTCCCGCTTCATCGCAGTGGCCACCAGCTTGCCGATGATTTCGTGGGCGGAGCGCTGCGGCACGCCTTGCTTGACGAGGTGCTCCATGAGCGTCGTCGCGTCCAGGTAGCCCCGTTCCAGTTTTTCGTGAATCGCGGGCCGGTTCAGCTCGGCCCCGGCGACCACGGCCGCCGCCAGTTCCAGGCATGCCTCGACCGTGTCGGCCGAGTCGAACACCCGCGGCTTGTCTTCCTGCAGATCGCGGTTGTAGGCCAGCGGCAACCCCTTCACCAGCACCAGCAGGGCCTGCAAATTGCCCACGACGCGGGCGGTCTTGCCGCGAATAAGCTCCAGCACGTCGGGGTTGATCTTCTGCGGCATGATCGACGAGCCGGTGCAGTACGCATGCGGCAACCGCAGAAAGCGGAACTCCACGGTCGACCAGAGAATCCATTCCTCGGCCCAGGTGCTCAGGTGCTCGGCGACCATTGCCAGTGCAAAGACGAATTCGATCGCGAAATCGCGGTCGCTCGACGAGTCGAGGCTGTTGGCCAGAAGCCCCTCGAAGCCGAGTTGCTGGGCCACGTGGCGGCGGTTGATGGGAATGCTCGTGCCGGCCAGCGCGGCGGCGCCGAGCGGCAACTGGTTCACCCGGCGCCGGCAATCGCACAGCCGGCTCCGATCCCGCTGAAACTTCTCGCAGTACGCCAGCCAATAATGGTTCGCCAGCACCGGCTGGGCCCGCTGCAGGTGGGTGTACCCCGGCAGGATGACGCCATGATCCCGGTCGCAACGATCGACAAACGCCCGCTGCAAGTCGGCCAACAACCGGTCCGTGCGGTCAATCGCCTCGCGAACCCACAGCCGAAAGTCGGTCGAAACCTGGTCGTTGCGGCTGCGGCCGGTGTGAAGCTTGCGGCCGACGTCGCCGATCCGCTCGACCAGCGCCCGCTCGATGTTCATATGAACGTCTTCCAGCTCCAGACGGAACTGGAACTGGCCGGCCGCGATTTCTTCACCGATGGCTTCCAGCGTGGCGACGATCTCGTCCCGCTCCTGGGCGGTGAGCATGCCCGTCTCATGGAGCATGCGGGCATGGGCGATCGAGCCGTGAATGTCCTGCCGGTAGAGCCGGTGGTCGAAGCTGATGCTTTCGGTGAATCGCTCGACCCGCGGATCGGTCTGCTGGTCGAAGACGCCGGACCACGGTTTTTGCGCTTGATCAGCCATGGCGATTGCAACGAGAGGTGCATCCCCGCCAGCATGGCGGCAGGACGCCGATTTTCTACAACAGCTTCACAGTAAACGGCTTACAACAGCCCGTCAATCAGCCGCGGGCAGCCGTAGCCCAAGAATTAGGCACGCCCGCCGGACTTGCCCGACGCTGTCGACATTGCCAATCCATTAACCGGCAGATTTCCACCAAGATCGCCCTCGGCTGGCGAAGTATCACCGTGGGGCGGCAGCGGCTTATGATGACCGTGGCCGCAACATCCGCGCGGGCGGTGCGGTCAAACCAGTTGCCGCAGAGGGCGTTGCGATGAGTAGTCTACTCCACTCGATTTCGGGCATTCCGGCGCCATTCAACATGATCGTCTGGGTCGTGCTGATCTGTTCCTTCGCCGGCATTGTCACCGCGGCCTTCAAGGAGATTCGCAAGTTCGCCTGCCACCGGCAGGAGCTCGAGTTCAAACGCGAGCTGGTCGACCGCGGCATGTCGGCCGACGAGATCGAACGCGTCGTCCGCAGCCGGTCCGAATCCAAAGTCAGTTGAAGAATTCTCGTAACACCCCCCTCAGGCGAGGCGACCCATGGCTTTACTTGCCAATGCTGTGCTGGCCGTCACATCGGCCAGCGTGGAAAACTGGTGGTCCGAGCAGTTCTTCGGCCTGGACCAGAACCAGCGGTTTATCGTGATCTTGACCGCCATCGGCTGCCTCACGGGCGTCGTCATCACCCTGGCGGGCATCCTTTACAGCGCCATCGACTCCGCCCACCGGCGCCGGTCGGAGGCCAGCCTGAAGCGGGAAATGCTGGATCGCGGCATGTCGGCCGACGAAGTCGTGAAGGTGATCGAAGCCTCGACGCCCGTAGACGCCGCTAGTCGAGTCGTCCACGCCTGGTGCAAACGAAAATAGGCTGGCCGGAGAAAATTCTCGGTCCGGTCGACGTCCCGGCGTACTCTATGCCTTCCAGAGACGCCATGTACGACCACGACCCACCCGCCGCTTGCGGCTTGGCGCCCCCGGCGGCGGCCGACGCCGCTCGCACCGCCGCGCACGCCGCCATCGCCCCCACCGACGGCGAACGCCTAATGCGGTTCTACCGCCACCGCGATCAGGCCGCCTTCGCCGAGATCGTCCAGAGCCATGCCGCGATGGTCTGGGGCGTCTGCTCCCAAATCCTCCGCCAGCGCGAAGACGTCGAAGACGCCTTCCAAGCCACCTTCCTGATCCTGGCCCGCAAGGCCAACTCAATTCGCGGCGCCGACAGCGCCGCGGGCTGGCTGTACCGCGTCGCTTTCCGTACGGCGCTATTGGCCCGCAGTCGCCGCAGCCGCCGGCCGGAAACGCCGCTCGTCGACGAGCCGCCGTCGCTCGTGGACCAACTGGCCGCCGTCGAGCGGAGCGAACAGTGCCTCACGCTGCTCGAAGAGCTCCACGCCTTGCCGCCGCAGTACCGCGAGCCGCTGGTGCTCTGCTACCTCGAAGGCCGCACGCGCCGCCAGGCGGCCGAGGAACTGGGCGTCACTTCGCAAACCGTCAAAGGCCGGCTGAGCCGCGGGACGCGGATCCTGCGGAGCCGGCTGGTTCGCCGCGGCGTTACGCTCTCGGCCACGATGGGCGTCATCTCGGCGTCGATGGGCGCGGCCCACGCCACGATTGCCCCATCGCTGGTGGCCGCCATGTCGTCGCTGGCCGCCGCGTTCGCCTGGAAGCTCGGCGGCGCGGCTCAATCCACGGTCGCCGCACAGGCGGCGGCCTGCTCCCTCGCTGAAAAAGGACTCGTTGCCATGTCGATCGCCGCTGCCGCCAAACCAGCCCTGGGACTCGTTGCCGCCTGCCTGGTCGCCGGATCGCTGACCGTCGCGACCGCGGAAGGTCCGCTCGCCTCCGGCGGCCTCGGCGCCGTCCTGTTGACCGCCCAGGCCGGCGCCGAAGCCGACGACGACCCCGCCCAGGCGGCGGAAGTCGCCATTGAACCGGCTTCAGCGCAGCCTGCAGCCGAGGGCCAGCCGCCAGCAGCGGCCGCTGGCCCGCCGCCCGCCGCCGAACCGGCCTCCGCCCCGGCTCCGCCGCTGGGCGACGTCCTGGTGGCGACGCCCGCCAGCGCCGACTTGGTGGAGGTGCTCATCCCGGCGGTGGGCGCCCCCTACCCGGTCCAGTCGCCGCTACGCGGCGCGACGTCGATAACCCGCGCCGATCTGCCGCGCGGTGAAGAAACCAGCCTCGAGATGCTCAAGCTGGAGGGCGAGTATTGGGCCCTCAAGGCCGACGCGCTCAAGACGAAGGCACGGGCCGCCGAAAAGAAGGCGGCGCGCCTCAAAGAGCAAACCGACAGCGGCATGGCGGCGGCGCCTGAAGACGAAATCCTGGCGCTGGAGGCCGAGGCCGGGCTGCTCAAGGCCGAGGTCAAGCTCTGCGAACTGAACGCCCAGCGCGTCCGCGAGGCCCGCGAAGCGGCTGAGGCCGGCGCGTTGAAGTCGGGCGACGCCGGCGCCGAGGTCAGTCGCCTGCAATCCTTGCTGAACGGCGTGAAGGACGATATCCCGCTTCCCCGGCCGCTGGATGTAGACGGCGACTTCGGCCCGCTCACCGAGGAGGCTGTCAAGCAGTTCCAGAAGTCGCGGGGCCTGCCGCCGACCGGCATTGCGGACGTTCGCACGCTCCAGGCGCTGCAGGCGGCCAGCCGCCCAATGCGTGAGGATTTGGTCTACCCGCGCGGAGCCATCGGCGTCGAATACGGCCCGCATCGCCGCGCCTATCTGCCGCCGACGCCGGTTCGCAAGCCGCTGCCGGCTGCGCCGGCGAAGGTTCAGCCGGCGAAAGCCGTTGCGTCTCAGCTCGAGGCCGCGCTAAAGGCGCGTGAGGCGGCCCTGCAGGCCCTCCAGCGGCGGGCCCAGGAGATACAGGCCGAAGCGGACGCCCGTAAGGCCGCGGCGGCAGAACAAATGCAGGCCCAGTTCGATCTGTTCGAAGCGGAAAAGGCCGCCCTCCGCCAGCAGCTCGAAGCGATTCGGGCCCAGGAAGAGAAACTGCACGAAGCCGAGGAAGCGACAGACGGCTCGCGTTGAAGTCGCGACGCCAGCCAACGCTCAGCGCGTGTACTGCAGCAGCCCCGACCAAGCTTGGTCGGGGCTAGGGGGCGTCTGCGTCGAGGGGCGATGCGAGTCTCGTCACGCTCCACCGTCGACTTTAGCGATAGTAGCCAACTCCCTCGCGCCACTTCCAGCCGCTGTGCTTCGGCAGATACCTGTTCATCAGGTATGCGTAGTGCGCGTCGTTCAGCACGCGCTTGCGACTGCCGTCTTTTGCGAGCCAGCGTCGCCGTAAGGATGAATTGAGTCGCCGCGACAGCGACTCGCGCAGTCCGCGGCAGAGCTTCGCGAAGGGGCGCTCGTCGCGCCAGCTAATGAGCACATGCACGTGCGTCGACTCGGTCGCCACGCCGTGCAAGCGGAAGTCGCGAAAGTCTGCGGTGGCGATGCATTCCTCGATGAGCAGCCGCTGGGCGGTTTCATCGAAGCGTGCTTCATCCTCTTTCTGGCGTGCTCGATAACGCTTCGCCTCGACTTGATCCGGCGGCAGAACGCCGCGTCCTTTGCGCACGTAGCCCTGCGGGCGATCGGGCATCCAACTCGCATATGCGTGCCAGGTGAAGAGGTAGCAAGGCATGACGAGACCTCGACGGGTGTTCGCACCGCCACGGGCAGTTGCGCCGCTAGCCCCGACCAAGCTTGGTCGGGGCTGCTGCGGTACACGGCTTGACGTATAATATACATATGTGTACTTCTGCGTACAAGCTATTTACGCCGACCGACGCCCTGGCGCGCTATAATGCGGCCATGCCGTCGCAAGCCATTTACCTCGACCACAACGCCACGGCCCCGATGCTCCCGGAGGTCGCCGACGCCGTGCGGGAGGCGTCGCTCCGCTACGCGGGCAACCCGGCTAGCCAGCACGACGCCGGGCGCAGGTCGCGCCGCGCTTTGGAAACCGCCCGGCGACGCATCGGCGAGATTCTCGGCGCACGCGCGTCCGGCATGGACGCCGACCTGGTGATCTTCACCAGCGGCGGAACCGAATCGAACAACCTGGCGCTGGGCGGTTTGCTGCCGGACGTGTACGCGGAGCAGGCCCCGACGGCGTACCCGGGGCAGCCCCTGATGGAGTACCCCGGGCAGCCCCGACCAAGCTTGGTCGGGGCTAGCGGCGGAGTCGATGTACGTAGCCGGTTGATTATCTCGGCGCTGGAGCATCCGAGCGTAACGCGTACGGCCGAGCGCCTCGCCCAGCGCGGCGTGCACCTGGAGCGGCTTGGGGTCGATCAGCACGGCGTCGTTCGCGTTGATCTCTTGCTGGAACTGCTCAGCGCCACCTCCCCTCCCCCCCAGGAACGAGGGACCCTCGTCAGCGTGATGCTGGCCAGCAACGAAACAGGGGTGCTCCAGCCCGTGGTCGACATCGCCCCGCTATGCCGCCAGCTCGGCGTGCTGCTCCACACCGACGCCAGCCAGGTCGTCGGCAAGCTGCCCGTCGATTTCCGACAACTGGGCGTCGACGCCCTCACGGCCACGGCCCACAAGTTCCACGGCCCGCTGGGCATCGGCCTGCTCGTCGTCCGACATGGAACGAGGCTGCGGCCTGCGCTTTTTGGAGGGTTTCAGCAAGGCGGTGCGCGGCCGGGCACCGAGTCGGTCGCGCTGGCCGTCGGGATGCAAACGGCGCTCGAGCTATGGCAGCAGGAGGCGGCCGAGCGACGCCAACGGATGACCGAGCTTCGCGACCGGCTGGAAGCGAAGATCGTGTCGGGCTACCCGGCTGCGGTGGTGATTGGCCGCGACGCGCCTCGGCTGCCCCACACCTCGAACATCGCGTTTGTGGGCCTCGACCGGCAGGCCTTCGCGATGGCCCTCGACCTGGCTGGCGTCGCCTCGTCGACCGGTTCGGCGTGCGCCAGCGGCTCCAGCGAACCGTCGCCGGCGCTGGTCGCGATGGGGCTTCCGGATGCGGTGGTTTCCTCGTCGCTGCGGTTCAGTTTGGGGGCCGCGACGACTGTCGTCGACGTAGACGAAGCGGTTAGCCGTATCTTGAGCGTTGCCAACCGGTTACGCCGCGAGAAATAAGGCCCGTTTCGGCCTTTTGCCGCTTCGTTTTGGCCGCTGAATCGGGTAGATTACGGGCTTGAGTTTTGCTTGTTGAACCAGCCCGTATTCCGGGCCGAAAAGCCGGCGGACGAGCCCGTCGTCGGCTCCCGCGAACGGACCTACGTGATCGACGGCGTTGTGCAACTCGAATTGCCGCGAAACGACGCCGTAGCGTCGCCCGGCGGCATGTTGCCTACGTTTGTCGCCGGGCCGGAAAACGCGCTGGCCGTGGCCCCGCTGGAGCGGCTCCTCCGCAGCCGCAATCTGGCCGAAGCCGCCCGGATCTTCAACCCGCTGGTGCTCGTCGGGCCGGCCGGCAGCGGCAAATCGCAGCTCGCTCAGGCCGTCGTTCGTCACTGGAGCGCAGAACTTGGACCGGACCAGGCGGCGTACTTCACCGCCGCCGATTTCGGCCGCGAATTGCAATCCGCCCTGGCCGAAAGACGCCTGGCCGCCTGGCGCAGCGGCGTGCGAAGCCGGCGTCTGCTGGTCCTTGAAGACATCGACCGGCTGCGGCTTCACCCGGCCATCCAGCAGGAACTTCGGGCGACGATCGATGCGGGCGTCGAAGCCGGCGCCGTGTTCGTCGTCACCTCGACGTGTGAACCGGCTTCGCTTAAGCATTTCGACGCCGGGCTGGTGGACCGCCTCGTCGCCGGGCTGACCGTGCGGCTTCAACGTCCGGGGCTGGCGGCGCGACGATCCATCGTCCGCCTTGCGGCGACGACCAGGCGACTGCCACTCACCGCCGAGCAAATCGAACAACTGGCGTGCCGCGAAGTCGCATCGCCGGCGGAACTGGTCGGCCGCGTTGCAGCCCATCAGGCACACGGGGTTACTGACGGGGGGAGGGACCGCGTGCGGGCGGCGTCCGGCGACTGCGGAGCCGCTCAAGCCAACTTCACGGGGGACGCGGCGTTGCTGCGCCCCACCCTCAAACAGATTATCGCCGTCACGGCCCGGTATTTTGGCATTAGCCAGGCGGCGCTGGCCGGTCCGTCGCGGCGAAGCTCGCTGGTGCTGGCTCGCAACATCGTAGTTCATTTGGCCCGTCAACTAACGAACTTAAGCTACGCCGACATCGGCCGCGGCCTGGGCGGCCGAGATCACACGACGACCATGCACGGCCAGCGCCGACTGGCCGAGCTGCTGTCCCGCGAGCCGGATGTTCAGCGGATCGTGGAAGAGCTCGATCGGCTGCTGCGGTAGCGGTTCGTTCCAGGGGAAAAGTCGTTTGTACTCCGTCGATAACATCCTGCCATGGATCGTCCAGCCGAACGCAAGTTAGCCGATGCCGCCCGGGGGTGTAGTTGCGGACGCCGATCCGACAGCCTGCCAACACGTCGCCAACCGGTTATCCACTGCGATGCCGATGACGCAACCAATGATCGCTGCAAGCATTACAACCATCGGACGAACGTTATCGACGCATTCGGGCGACTCTCTGCTACTACTACTATGAAAAAAGAATTTAGAAGGCGATCGAGCGCACTATCGCCTTTGGGATGGATCGCTGCAGCACGCCAAGGCGAAATGGCCGCGCGGGAGTCGCTAATCGCCGCTGAGGATGGCGCCGCTGATCAACGATGAGCATCCGACGCAAGCCAACGAATCTGCCCACATCGTCGTTACGGAAAGGTCACCCTTCATGAAGATTTCTTGCGATCGCGAACAACTTCTCCAAGCCTTCCAAACGGTTGCCGCCGTCGCGCCGGTGCGGAGCCCCAAGCCGATCTTGCAGAACGTGAAGCTCGACGTGGGCGGCGACGGCGCCTACCTCACGGCGACGGACCTGGAAATCGGCATCCGCCATGCCGTCGCCGGCGTCGACGCGCAGGCGCCGGGCGCCGTCGTCTTGCCGGTGACGCGGTTCGGGCCGATCCTTCGCGAGAGCACCGATCAAACGCTGCACATCGAGGCCGACGGCAGCGGCGCCACCATCCGGGGCGAGCGGAGCAAGTTCCAGCTTCCGGCGGAGAATCCCGCGGAGTTTCCCCCTGTGGCCGAATTCGCCGAGTCGGTTTACTTCGAGGCGCCGGCCCGGCTGCTGCGCGAGCTGATCCGTCGCACGGTCTTCGCCACCGATAACGAATCGAGCCGCTACGCACTGGGCGGAGTGAAGCTGGAGTTCGAAGGCTCGCAGGTGATCGCCGTCGGCACCGACGGACGTCGACTTGCCCGCATGATCGGCCCGATCACCACGCAAGGCGAGCCTGGCGGCCTCCAGCAGAATACGATCGTCCCCACCCGCGCAATGCAGCTCATCGAGCGGGCCATCGCCCCGCAGGACGCCGAGGTGCAACTGGCCCTCCGCGGCAGCGAGCTCTTGGTGCATAGTCCGCGGGCGACGATCTCCGCCCGGCTGTTGGAAGGCCGATTTCCTGATTGGCGAAAGGTCTTCCCGGAACGGGGATCCGGCAAGCAGATCGAGCTGGCGGCCGGGCCGACGTACGCCGCGGTACGCCAGGCGGCGATCGTCACCAGCGAAGAAAGCCGCGGGATCGACTTCACCTTCGGCGACGGCACGCTCGTGCTTGCCGGGCAGGCGGCCGACGTGGGCCAGTCGCGGGTCGAATTGCCGATCGGCTACGACGGCCCGCAAATCGCCATCACGCTCGATCCGCGGTTCGTCATCGATTTTTTGAAAGTGCTCGACGCCGAGAAGACGTTCACGCTCGAGTTGCGAGACAGCGAAAGCGCGGCGGTGTGTACGACCGACGACGGGTATGGGTACGTGATCATGCCGCTGGCGCGGGATCGGTAGGACGATGTGTGAACCACGGAGGCACGGAGAGCACACAGAGCGAAGGGCCGATGACCAAGCACCAATGACCAAGGCGAGCCGTTGGTTGGTGCTTATTGGTCATTGAGGTTCGGTGATTGGCCATTCGCGATCCTCGTGCTCCGCGCTCTCCGTGCCTTCGGGGTCAAATAAGGATTTACCAGGTTGCTAGAACCTCATCCCGACGACTTGCAGGACTTCGAGCGCCGCAGCCACGCGCAGCGGGGGTGGTTCTACGCTCGCCAGCCGAAGCCGATTGCCGACGTGATCGCCCAACTCGTGCAGCGTCGCGGCTACGCCCAGGTTCGCACGGCCGGGGAGTGGAACGAGGCCTGGCGCAACGCCGCCGGCGAGCACTTCGCAGCGGTCACCGAAGTCGGCCAGCTCCGCCGCGGCGTGCTGGAAGTGACGGCCGCCAACTCGCTGGTGGTGCAAGAGCTCGGCTTCGAAAAAGAACGCATCCTCGCGCACCTGCAAGCGACTCGGCCCGACGCCGGCCTCAGGCAAATCCGCTTCCGAGTCGGCCGCATCGGGTGACCAGTTTACATATCAAACATGTCTCTCGCAGAGGCGCAGTGGAAGGAAAGGAAGAGACTGAGTAAGCAAGAACACTAATCTCCGTTAATTGTCACTAATTCAGATCAGTGAAGATTAGCGAAGATCAATATTGCAAGATTTCATTCTTTCCCTCTCTTCTGACCTCTGCGTCTCCGCGCCTCTGCGAGAGACTTCCTGAGAATCGACAAAGAAGATGGCAGACGAAGAACAGTTTACCGTTCGCAATGGCGGCAACGCCGAGTACAGCTCCAAGGATCTCCAGCATCTGAGCGATCTGGAGCACGTCCGCGAGCGGCCCGGTATGTATATCGGCGATACGACGCTCCGCGGGCTCCATCACCTCGTGTACGAGGTCGTGGACAACTCGATCGACGAGGCCATGGCCGGCTACGCCACCACTGTCACGGTGAGCGTCAACGCCGACGGCTCGGTCACGGTCGAGGACGATGGCCGCGGCATCCCGGTCGAACGGCACGAGCAGCTTTCCGAGCAAATGGACCGCGACGTCAGTACGCTCGAAGGCGTGATGACGGTGCTGAAGTTCGGCGGCAAGTTCGCCAAGGGGGCTTACCAGACCTCCGGCGGGCTGCACGGCGTCGGCGTCACGGTGGTGAACTTCCTCTCCGAATGGTGCGAGGTGGAAGTCTACCGCGACGGCCACGCGTATCACCAGGAATACGAGCGGGGCATCCCCGGCGGCGACGTCCGCTGAGTCGGGGCCACCGCCAAGCGGGGCACTAAAACCACCTTCAAGCCCGATCCGCAGATCTTCCCCCAGACGAAGTTCGTCTACGCCACGCTGGTGAAGCGGCTGCAGGAGCTGGCGTTCCTCAACCGGGGCGTAAAAATCGCCATCCACGACGCCCGCAACAACGAAAGCGAAACCTTCCAGTACGAAGACGGCATCCGCGAATACGTCAAGTACCTCAACCGCGCCAGCGAGGCGGTCCACCCGGACATTCTCTACCTCGAGGCCGAGAGCGAAGGCGTCGGCATGGAGATCGCCCTGCAGTACTCCGGCGAGTTCACCGAGAACGTTCACACCTACGTCAACAACATCAACACCACCGAAGGCGGCACGCATCTCTCCGGCTTCCGCAGCGCGCTTACCCGCTCGCTGAACAACTACGGCAAGAAAGAGAACATGTTCAAGGACCTGGTTCCCACGGGCGAGGACGTCCGCGAGGGGCTCACCGCCGTGATCAGCGTCCGCGTGCCGCATCCGCAGTTCGAGGGGCAGACCAAGACCAAGCTCGGCAACAGCGAGGTCGAAGGGATCGTCAACAGCATCTTCGGCGACTTCTTGGCGAAGTACCTGGAGGAGAATCCCCGCACCGCCAAGGCGATGGTGAAGAAGGGCATTCTCGCCGCCGAGGCCCGCGAATCGGCGCGCAAGGCCCGGCAGCTTGTCCGCGATCGCAAGGGGATCATGGGCGGCGGCGGCCTGCCCGGCAAGCTCCGCGACTGCTCCAGCCGCGAAGTCGACAAGTGCGAGCTGTATCTCGTGGAAGGCGATTCGGCCGGCGGCAGCGCCGAAGGGGGCCGGCTGCGCGAGTACCAGGCGATCCTGCCGCTGCGGGGCAAGATCATCAACGCCTACAAGTCTCGCGAAGACAAGGTGCTGGCCAACGAGGAGGTCCGCAGCATGATCGCGGCGGTTGGCACCGGCATCGGGCCCGACCAGGACCTTTCGAAGCGCCGCTACGGTCGCGTCATCATCATGACCGACGCGGACGTAGACGGCTCGCACATCCGCACGCTGCTGTTGACGTTTTTCTACCGGCAGATGTACGAGCTGGTGGCCAAGGGGCACGTCTACGTCGCCCAGCCGCCGCTGTTCCGCGTGCGGAACAAGAAGGACGTCTACTACGTCCAGACCGAGGAGGAGATGAAGAACCAGCTACTGGACCTCGGCCTGGGGGATAGCGTCTTCGACCCCGGCGACGGCCGCCTCATCGAGGGCCCGCAGATGACCAAGCTCGTCCGCACGCTGGCCGCGATGGAGGAAGCGATCATTGCCCTGGAGCGTCGCGGCATCAGCCTCAAGATGCATGCGACGCGGCAAGACCCCGTCACCGGCCGGCTGCCGGTGTACCATGTCTTCGTCGGCTTCGAAGAATACTGGTTTACGACCCGCGACCAGCTCGACGCCTTCGTCGCCCAGAAGGAAACCGAGCACGGCAGCGAGCTCAACATGGAAGGGGGCCCGCCGGTCACCGCCAAGCTGACGGAACTCGAAGACGTCGACCCCGCGAGCCGGGTCGGCGCCGACGAAGCGAGTCGCGGAATCCATCCCGCCGGCGAATCTAGCGGCGCGGCAGGCAACGGCGCCGCCGAAGCTCCGCGCTTGCGGATCGTCGAGCTGCACGAAGTTCGCACCATTAACAACCTGTTGGGCGATCTTCGCGAGCTGGGCTTCGAGATCGACGCGCTGATTCCCCAGGAGCGCACCGGCGAAGAAGGGAGCCGCTATCGCATCGTCCGCGGCGAAAGCGAAACGGGCCTGGAGGACTTGCGGGCCCTGCCGGGCGCCGTGCGCTCGGCCGGCGAAAAGGGCCTGCAAATCACCCGCTTCAAAGGCCTGGGGGAAATGAACGCCGAGGAGCTCCGCGAAACGACGCTCGACCCGGCCAACCGGACGCTGTTGCAGGTGAGCATGGAAGACGCCGGCAGCGCCGACGAGCTGTTCCGCGTGCTGATGGGCGACAACGTGGAGCCCCGCCGCGAGTTCATCCAGAAGCACGCGCTCGATGTGCGGAATTTGGATGTGTAGGCGCCCCGTAGCTATAATTGCGATGCATCCTTAGACGGCCGGAGAGCTAACCATGGACACGATACAAGCCATTTACGATGACGGGATCTTCCGGCCGATAAGTCCGGTAGTTCTGCCGAATAAATGCCGCGTCGAGTTCGAACCCCGGCTGGTGAATGACGCGCCGTCCGACGACATGGACGCGATCTACGAGATCCTGGATCGGCGGCATAGCACCGGCATCACCGATTTAGCGGCTCGACACAACGAGCACCAGCCGTGAGCGCGGTCTTTCTCGACTCAGTCGGCTTGCTCGCCCTGTGGAACGGCGAGGACCAATGGAATGCGGCGGCGGTCAATGTCTACAGCGAGCTCCGAGCAGCGCGGGCGGTGCTTTTAACAACTCGCTATGTTCTCCTCGAGTGTGGTAACGCGGCGGCGAGAACGTCGATTCGTCGAGATGTGGCAGATTTGCAGAGGCGGGTGGCAGAGGCGGACCGGTTGATCTCGCCGACAGACGGCGATTGGAATGCCGCCTGGTTAGCCTATGAGCGCGGCGACGCCGGAGCGCCAGGCATTGTTGACCAGGTATCGTTTGTCGTGATGCGTCGCTTCGGGATCACCCGCGCCTTTTCCAATGACTGGCATTTCGCCGCCGCCGGCTTTGAGACGCTGTTCTGAGCAAGGAAGCCGTGAAATTACGCCGAGGAGCTCCGCGAAACGACGCTCGACCCGGCCAACCGGACGCTGTTGCAGGTGAGCATGGAAGACGCCGGCAGCGCTGACGAGCTGTTCCGCGTGCTGATGGGCGACAACGTCGAACCCCGCCGCGAGTTCATCTAGAAGCACGCGCTCGATGTGCGGAATATGGATGTGTAAGGAAACCCCTCGCCTTAAAATGGGGGGTGAGGGAAGGGATTATAATGAGTAGCGGCGAACTCGTAGTCCTAACGGCGGTTCTATCGAAACGCACCAGAGGCTAGGCCATGACGCGCCTTGAACTGCTTCAGCGCATCTCGGTCGACCCGAAGATTTGTTCCGGGAAGCCATGCATTAAGGGCCACCGTATCTGGGTGTCGCTCATCCTCGACCAACTCGCCTCGGGCTGGTCGTTTGAAGACGTAAAGGAGAACTATTCGGGGATCGACGACGACGACATTCGCGCCTGCATCGCTTACGGCGCGGAGATGTCGCGGGACCGTTACGTCGATGTCCTTAGCAGCGACGACGAATGAAGCTTAAGCTCGGCGAAAACCTGGGCACGCGCGGCGCCGCCCTCTTTCGTGAGGCTGGCCACGAAGTCGCGACTGTCTACGAGCAGCGATTAACGTCTTCGCCTGACGACAATCTAATCGATGTTTGCACGGCCGAAGGCCGCTGCCTCGTTACGCTCGACTTGGACTTTTCCAACCCGTTTCTTTACCCGCCTTGGGAGTACGCCGGCATCGCCGTGCTGCGACTTTCGTCGAAAGGCGGGATTAAGGAATTATGGTCGCTCTGCCGATTGCTGATTGCGGGTTTGGTCAAAGATGATCTCCATGGCAAACTATGGATCGTCCAACGTGGAAGAATCCGCGAATACCGACCCGACCGCGAGGATGAACCATGGTTCTTATAAGCGGCGCGATTTATGCGAACATGGGCGGCGTTGACGAGTTGTTCTGCGTCCTGATGAGCGATAAGGTCTAACCGCGCCGCGAGTTCATCCAGAAGCACGCGCTCGATGTGCGGAATCTGAATGTGTAGGCGCTCCGTAGCTATAATTGCGATGTATCCTTTTGCCCGCAGCCCCGGGCGGAGCCCGGGGGGCGCATGACTTCGGGACATGCTCTGCCTTGATGCAGACCGACCCCCGGCCGAAGGCCGGGGCTGCAGGGGGCCGCGCCCGTAGCTGCTGCGTTCACCCCACGCGTTCAAAAACCGTGGCGATGCCTTGGCCGATGCCGATGCACATCGTCGCCAAGCCGAACGTGGCCTGGCGATCGAGCATGGCGTGGATAAGCGTCGTAGCGATGCGGGCGCCGCTGGCGCCGAGCGGATGGCCGATGGCAATGGCCCCGCCGCGGATGTTCACC
>QEVI01000042.1 GCA_003576855.1 Planctomycetota bacterium | reverse complement strand
GCGGAGGCGTCCAGGCGCGGGCGCTCGTGCTGTCGGGATTGTCGCGGTGGATGTCCTCCAGCCGGTCCGCCTTGTCGATGTAGATTGAACCGCCCGTCGAGCGGATGTGCAGATAGCTCCCCTGCCAGCGGATGACGAACGGATCGGCCCCGCCCCCCAGTGGATTGGTGAAGTACAGCGGTGCATGCTCGCCGGCCCGCAGGTTGGCCGCGGGAACCGTTTGGAACACGCCGGCGCCGGTCTGCCGCTCGCTGGACCACTGCAGCCGCATTTCCGCGTCGCCGGCCACGTCGAAGTGCTCGATGCGGAGGTCGTACCACTTGCCGGCTTCGAGCGCGATGGACCCCTCGTCGGTCGCCGTCGGGTGCGCGTCCCAGTTGTCGATGACCAGTTGATCGCCGACCCAGACCCGCACCGCTTCGTCGCTCAGCGTGCGGAACGTGTACTGCTCGCTATGGTCGGCGCGGATGTAGCCGGTCCACTTCGCGCGGAAGTTGTCTGCGGCGACCCCTGGCGCCGGCGAACCTGGCCAGGCGAAGTCGACTGTTTCATCGACGCGGCTGGCGCTGCCGCCCGTCGGATCGGTGTATCGGCCGCGCAAGCCTTCCTCTGGCTGGTAAAGCGACGCGGCCGGAATCGCCTCCAGCGGCTGGCTTGGGCTCGACCACTGCAAACGAATCTGCGCCGAACCGATGTTCTCGTAATACTCGAGGCGAATGTCGTAGCGGACGCCCGCCACTAGCGCGACGGTTCCGGAATCGACCCGCGCCGTGTGCCCGTCCCAGGCGTCGATGAGCAGCTTGCCATCCACCCACAGGCGAACCCCTTCGTCGCTGACGGTGCGGAACGTGTACGTTTCGCTGTACTTCGCTTCGACCTGCCCCATCCAGCGGACGCTGAAGCTATCGGCGCCCACGCCGGCCGCGGGGGCGGCGGTTCCCCAAGCGAAGTCGATCGCTTCCACGCGCTCGGCGGCCAGCCCGGTGAAATCGGCGTTGTGAAAATACTGCCCCGCGAGGCCGCCGGCGTCCATGGCGATCCGTTGTTCCAGCGATTCCAGCCGCAGGCGTCTGCCGGCCGAGGAACTGGGCATGCGTTGGAGGGCTGGGCGAGCGGGCTGGCGGAGTTCGAGGGCGGCGGCAGGCGGCATGGCAGCAGGCGGCATGGCGTTCGTCAAAAGAAGGGCAATCAATGGTAGGAATACGCCGGCGGCGGACCACCCTGCGGGACCCCGCGGGCGCCTGGCCGTATTATCGTTCAAAACCACTCGGCGGGGCGGAAAGCAATCGGTGGCGGTATCCCCATTCTCAGGCGGCATCGGTCGTGAAGGCTTGGTTGTTCGCGTTGGAACTGGCCGCGGCCGGCGGCTGCGGCGACGCCGCCCTGCGCGGGGCGCAGAACACAGTCGCCGCCAGGTAGGGCGAGGTCAGCCGTCCGGACGAGCAGTGCGCCGGCTGGCGCGTCGCCCGTCCACCTGCTTGCCGCGCGCCGCTGGGCTAAACGCTCCTCCGCCGTGCACATCGGCCGGCTACTTGGAGGTCAAATCCCACGACACGCCCGCGTTGCTGAGCGTGTCTTGGGAGATTTCGATGCCCAGCGTGGTGGCGGTGTTGTATTTGGCGGGTATCTTCACCGTCGGATGCGTGATCTCCACGCGGTACAGGCCCGGCATCACCAGCGGAATGTTCGGGGCGCCGGCCGGGCGGTCCTCCGGCGCCAGCGCCAGGTAGCCGCTGCCGCGGCGATACTCGCCAATGGCGCCTTTGGCCGCTTCGCCCAGGAAAGGTTCGGGCGTCAGTCGCACTTGCACCCCCTCCAGCGGGCGGCGATCGAGCGTCACGGCGAACGGCACGGAGACGGCGCCCAGCTTCCCCTCGGCCCAGCGGCGAATCCCCGCCGCGATTTCTTCCTCGCTCAGCGAGCCGTTGCCGTCGGCGTCGTAGCGGGCTTTGGCCGAGGCGAGCGCCGGCGAGCCCTGCAATTCCACATCAGCCAGTTGGCCGTCGCTGTTCTTATCAAGCTGCTGGACGGCGGCTTCGCCCGCTGCGGCCGCGTCGATCTCCGGCGGCTCGATGCGCCCCGGCGCGCGCCGGCAGCCCCCCAGGCAGATAAGCAGCAAAATAAACAGGCGCGGCCAGCAAGGTAGCAAGAGGCGGCAAGTCATGCGGCAGGGCGCGAACCTTGTCTGAGAGACCTAAAACCCGGCGACCAGCTCGCCGTCGCTACGATGGCCAAGTCGCCAGTGAACGTCGGGGTCGATGTCGTAGGAGAGTCCCCGCACCGACGCGTCGCACAACGCCATCTGCCACGTCGCAGGATGGGCGCTGCCGAACGGGTACACGAGCTCGACGCCCGGCTGATCCTGGATCGGCGGGACCTCGGTGTTGCGGTTGACGTCCAGGTCGTCTCCCTGCCATATGGCCTGATCGTCGCCAAAACTTTCGCCGTCCTCGTAATGGTCGGGGTTGAGGTACTTCTCGCCGACCATGTAGACCTGCGACGTGCCGTCGGTGATCTGCTTGAAGTTCACTTCGCTCCGCTGGAAAACAATGCCGCCATTGCGGGCGTGCTGGTCGAACCGGTTGGCCACGAAGCCTTGGCCCTGGTCGGCCTGTGCGGGCGGCGGGCCCGAACACCACTGCGTCATCCGGCCGCAGATGCCGCTGGGCTCGCCGGCCTTTTGCGGCACTTCCGGGCCGAGGTTGCCGGCATAGTCGCAGCGGGCGAGCGTCGGCGACTTGTTGGCATTGAACGGCGCGACGGCGTTGTCCCGGTTCGTGTAAGCCCGCGGCGCCCGGCGCGACGGGCAGTAAAACGTCCCGACGGGCGTTTCGCCAAGCTGCGTCAGCGCCGCCTTCTTCGCCGCTCCGGCCGTGGCGCCTTTGCCGATGTTGTACACGCTGCCGGCCTCCATGAACGGCAGAATGCTGTACGCCCAACTGCCGGGCTGATTCTCGCCGAAGCCGCGATCCGGGTCGCCCATCCAGTGGTAGCCCCAGCCGCCCGACGGCAGCGCCTGGTGCGTGTCGTGGTGGAGCTGCCACGCCAGGGCGATTTGCCGCAATTGATTCGAGCACTGAGAGCGCCGGGCGGCCTCGCGCGCCGCCTGCACCGCCGGCAACAGCAGCGCCACCAGTACGCCAATGATGGCTATCACCACGAGCAGTTCGACAAGCGTGAACCCGGCGGAACTCTTGTCTTGTCTAACGGCTGCCATGGCGACCATCCTCGACTGTTCGGCGGCAGCGTGCACCGCTGCCGCGCCATCCACTCTCGCGCGCCGTTCCGCGCGCTGCGTTCCCGTCGCCTGATTCTCAAAAGCCCTGGAAGGGAATGGTTCCCTCCCAGGGCTCAACGTACACAACTGGCAACGTCACGGCCAGTGAGGCATGCTTCTTTCTAGCGGCGGAACCGGCGGAGGCCGCACGCAGCCACCGCCGCCGCGGCCAGCGTCAGCCCCGTCGGTTCCGGCACGGCGGCGAATAGAAAGTCGCCCGGCGCCAGCGCCGCGTCGCTGATGCGAACCTCGTCGATGTGCGCATCGGCCCAATCCGCAACATTATTATTGAACATCCCGCGGCCAATGGAATAGCCCAGCGGTTCGCTGACGATCACCTCGCCGCTGGCTCCCGCGTAGTCCTCGCCGAGCTTCGCGTCGACCTGCTTGTAGACGGTGTTCTCCTTGGCCACGTACAGCCGGGCGTCCGCCGCATTCAACGTGAACGCGACGTGATACCACTGGTTGGCGACCACCGTCTCGCGGTTGGCTAAGAAGTGGATGTCGCCATCGCCGTCGATCCACTCCACGAACAGTTGGTTCGGGATGTTGTCGGGGAAGTTGTCGGCGCGAATGAGGAACTTGATCGGCGGCACGGGGCTGTCAGGCTCGCCCGGTTGGTTTCCCAGCGGCTTGCCATCCTCGCCAAAGACGGCTTGCCAGCCCGATACCGCGTCCATCTTGAACGCCATTTCGAAGGTGACCGCCGAAAAGAGGTCGTCGTTGATCGGCTTGTTGTCGGTGTAGTTGTCGTCGTTCAGGCCGGCGTCGTCCCCGCCGGGGCCGAAGTCGAGCGAGAAGTTGTTCGTCAGTCCGCTGCGCAGCGGCACGGGCGAAACGGTCGAGCTGTAAGTGCCCGAGGTAAACGTCGGGTTGAATGTCCGCATGTGGTTGCCGTTGCCGGACGAGTCGAGCACTGTGTCGGGTCCGGCGGGAATCAAGGCGCCGGCCGCCCCTTCTTCATGTCGCCAATAGGCTTGCGTCGCCGCGTTGGCGACGACGGCCGAGCCGCCCAGCCAGAGCGCAGCGGCCCATAGAAAAGTCTTACGCATCATTAGCCCTCCCATCATTAGCTGCAAACACCAGAACAGAACTATCGGAATAAGTCGCTGCTTTACCTGCTGACATTGCACGCGGTCGCCTGGGGACCGGCGAGCCGCGAGGTGCGCAAACCGCACTACATCGATCGTCGCCGCCGCGCGGCGGCGCAGCCCGCCAGGGCGGCGGCCAACAGTCCTACCGTTGCCGGCTCGGGGACCGCCGCCGCCCCGCCGCCAGCCATGGCGGTTTCCCAGAGCGCCAGATCGCCGGCAGACAGCGAGTTGGGCGATTGGCCCCGCTGCCAGACGAGAAAATCATTGCCGTCGACGTCTTGATCGTTGTCGAAGTCGGCGTCGCCGCCCGGCGCGGTGACGAACAAAAACTGGTCCGGCGTGAGGACCGTATCGCTAATGCGGACCTCGTCGATGAAGGCGTTGGACCAATCCGTTACGTTGAGTCCGAACATACCGCGGCCGATGGTAAAGCCCAGCGGTTCCTCGACGATGATCCGCCCGTCGGGACCGGCGAAATCGCCGGTGATCGAGTCCTTGAGGACATAGCCGCCGGTCTCGCCGGCGACCCAGAGCTGCGCCTCGGTGGCGTTGAGCGTGAAGGCCATGTGCAGCCACTCGCCGGTCGGCGTCGTTTCGCCCGTCGCGACGAAGTGAACGTCCTCGGCGGCGTGGCCGTCGCCGTCGATCCATTCCACGAACAGTTGGTGCGGAACGGCGCCGGGGAAATCGTCCGCGCGGACCAACACCTTGAACGGCGGAATCGGGCTGTCGGGCTCCCCCTCCTCGTCGCCCAGCGGCTTGCCGTCCTTGCCGAACAGCGCCTGCCACTGGCCAGGGCCCACGGACTTCATGTTGAACGCCAGTTCCACGGTCATCGCCGTGAAGACCTTCGTGTTGATGGACTTGGCTTCCGGCCCCGAGATCGTGTAGTTGTCGTCGTTCGGTTCGTTGCCCTCCGGGGTGACGCCGTCGCTTCCCGTGCCGAAGTCCATCGACAGCGTGTTGGGCTGGCCGCTGCGGAGCGGCAGCGGCGAAACGTTCGTCGAATACGTGGCCGAGGTATACGGATCGACTGCGGACGAATAGGTCTGCATATGCTGTCCGTTGCCCGAGGAGTCGAGCACCGTGTCGGGCCCGTCGGGAATCAGGCTCCCGGCCGGGCCTTCTTCATGCCGCCAATACGCGGCCGTCGCTGCCAGGGCGGAAGACGACGTCATGGTCAGCAGCATCGCCGCCAGGATGCCGATGCCAATACCTCGCCCACGGCGCAATCCGGCGACCATCCGCGCACACTTCCCGTACATAGTTGCCTCCCTCGTGAATCTGTACGCCGAGAGCGAGACGATCCTGCCTGGATCGCTCCCGACTTGTAAACGACGGCTGATTGAGCAGCGTCGCCGAAAAACGCCGAGATGCCCTGCGAGCCTCGCCGAGCGATTGCACGCAATTGCGATCGTTCCGGTAACAGCCCCGCCGCGGGCGTTACCGAAGGTCTAGAATCACCGCAAAACTGGCCAAAGTCAAGGATTTATCCGCAGATCGGCCAATCGTGGCGATTGCTGCGGCGGCCGACGGCGAGTTGGCGTCCCTCGTCGAGCGGTGCAGCATTTGCCTCCGCTGCCCACTACGCCGAGCGATGCTCGGTCTCGTCGGCAGCCTGGATGATGTCTTCCGTCCGGGGGATTCCCTCCTGCACACGGGCGTGTTCGGTGACGTGAACCGCCTTGTCGGTGGGCATGGTCGGCTGATGGTGAAGCCGTGCTTGGACTTGCGTCATTTCGGCCCCGAACAGCACGATCAGGCACGAGTAATAGACCCAGAGAATGACGATTACCAGCGATCCGGCGGCGCCATAGGTGGCGCCGAGCGTGCTGTGGCCCAAATACAGGCCGAACAACGACTTGCCGGCCATGAACAGCCCGGACGTGGCCGCGGCTCCAAGCCAGACGTCCCGCCAGGCGACGTGGACGTCGGGCAGCACCCGGTAGATCAGCGCAAACAGCAGGGCCATCAGGCCCAGCGACGCCGCCGATTCGAGCACCTGGATGCTGGCGACGTACGGGGCGGCCAGCCGTGACACCGCTGCCAGCATCGCGCTGGTCGCCAACGACACCAGTAGCAGGAACCAGATCACCAGCACCATCGCGAACGCGAAGAACCGGTCTCGCACCATCTGCAGCAGTCCCAGGCCCGGCTTCGGTTGGACCTCCCAAATGGTGTTGAGAGCGTCCTTCAGCTCCGTGAAGACCCCCGTCGCGGCGAAGATCGTCGTGGCAATCGCAATCGCCGCCGACATCGGGCTCGTAGGCCGGGGCCGCGCGTTTTCCACGGCCATCCTCACGGCGGCCACTCCTTCATCGCCCACGAGAAAAGCGGCCTGGGCCAGCATTTCGCGCAGCGCGACTTCCGAGCCGAACGTCCGCTCGCCGATCTTGAACACGATGACCACGATCGGCGTCAGCGAAAAGACCGTGTAGAAGGCGATGGCGGCCGCCATCCGCGGGACCTTGTCCTCGTTCCATTCGAAGACGGCGCCTTTCAGAACGGCCGCTACCTCGCGGATCGAGAAACATCCGCGCCGTGCCATCGTGGAAACAGGCGATAACGATGATGCGCGACTCATGCGGTAGACGCCCTGTTGTTGTGCGGCCAGCCGAGCCGCTGCGTGCACGACCGCTTAGTGTGAGCGCACATCCCGGCGCCTCGTCCACGGTCCAAGGCTCGCGTGGCGCGCGACGCGCCGCGGGCTGTACGCGCGATGGGTCGTTCGCAAACGGCGTACCGGACTCCCTGGGACGCGACCGTTGCCGCGCAAGCAGCAGCGCCCAGCAGAGCGGCCGCAGTCGCTAAGCCGCGAGCGGCGGCGTCCGCTAGTGCATGATGCGGCACAGGAACTGGCCGGCGACCTCGAACGCCGCGGAGAGCGGCCGCATGCGCGTGACCCGCAGAATTGCCGGGAGGATATCGATGCCGCAGGACGTGAAGTCGACGGCGAGGAACGGTTCCGCGATCCGCCGGCGATGCGCAAATGCCAGCCCGCCGCTGGAGATGTTGAGCGTCATGACTCGTACCGGCTGGCCCGACACGCGAAGGTCGCCCGCCAGGGGAATGGCGGTGACCGGCGCGGCCACGGGGTAGCGCTTGCGGCGCCGGGCCTCGGCGCCGGCGAACGGCTTGTCGGCCAGGCATTCCACGAGGCGCTGCACGTCGCGCTGCAGCGCCGGATCGCCGCGGCGTTCGATATGCACGTTGATCGCCTTCATCACGTCGAAATAGGAGACCGGGCGCGTGCCGGCGCTGAAGGGCCGTCCGTCGCGCTCTTGCGCTCGAGCGAAATAGACCGAGCCGCAGCGCCGGCACAACCACGGGCTCGCCGGGGCGTCGAAAGTTGGCGCCCGCAGCGAAACGGGCGTCGCGCAATTGCTGCACCGCTCGATCGTGAAGTCCACGGCCGCGTCGAAAGCAGGGGCCGCTTCTCTCGGCAAGGCCGGCTCGGCGGTCTCCACGGCGGCGGCGTTGGTTTCAGCGTCCATCGTGTGGCGATGCAGATGGCCCGATGCGCACGGCAAGCTCGGTCACGCGACCGGGACCGCGGCAAGTGAAATGTACGCCATGGCGCCGGCGGCGACGTGGAAAACCACGTTTCGCCGAGGCAGTTCTCCGCTGCGGCAGAGTCCGGTTTTGCTGAATCGCCTTCAAAGGACGGCTTGGCGCTAGCCGGCGGCGCCCATGGTCTCATACGCCATGCGGCGAAATTTTGCGAAAGGCTAGCCAGACATCCAGTCGCGGAGCGTCGCCAGGTCGCGTTTCATCGCGGCAAGCTGCGCCTCGGCAGGTTCGCCGGGCAAATATTCGACGTGCAACGATACGGGGCCGTCGAACTGCGACTTGGCAAGGCGGGCGTAGAACTGGCGATCGACGCGGCCTTCGCCGAGCGGGGCATGCCGGCTTTCGCGATCTCCCCAGACGAAATCCTTCACCGAGTAGGCGATGACGTGCGGCTTGATCACCTCGTACAGCGTGGGCCACGACTCGCCCGCTTCCACCGTGGCATGGCGCAGGTCGTAGACGCATCCCAGTTCTTCGGGCGCGTGCGACCGGATCACGTAGTAGAGGTCCCAGATTGTCGCGCCGAAGTACCCGGCGCCGCAATGATTCTGGTACATCCCAGGAAGCTTGATCCGCCGGTTCAGCGCGGCGAGCTGATCGAACTGGGCGCGGAAGGCATCCAATTGGCCGACGACGCGTTGTTTCGGGTCGTAGCGGCGGAAGCCCAGGCGGTACCTCTGCGCGCCGGCGTCTGCCGCGGCGCGCAACACCGCGTCGGCAAGCGGCTGATCGGCCCGCACGACGTCGGTGGTGACGATCGAAAGTTCCAGGCCGTTCTTGTCGAGCGAGCGGCGGAATTTCGGCAGTTCAGCGGCCGCCGCCGCGGGCTTGATATAACCGTCCTTTTCGCGGACCGTGACTTCGACGCCCCCGAACCCGAATTCCGCAAGGCGGTCGGAAAGCTCGTCGTAGCCCAGCTCGGTTAGAAACTTCACGAAGGCGCAGTTCCGGCGAGGCGCGTCGGCCGCGGGCTCGGCGGCTCGCAGGGCGCGGCCCGCGGCGACCGAGGCGCCGAGGGCCAGCGATGTCCGGGCAAACTGCCTGCGATCGATTGGTTGCATGGGGGGACGCTCGCATGGGTGCAAAATGGAGTGATCCGGCAGCAGTTTAGCAAGCCGCCGCGGGGCCGCGTTAGGTGAATCACGCTCGACGGTTGGCGCCGGCTCGATCCGTGACGCCGGCGAGGCTGGCCACGACGGCGACCAGTTCCGCCGGCTCGACGGGCTTGGCCACATGGGCCTGAAACCCGGCGAGCAGGGCCCGGCGGCGATCCTCGGACCGGGCAAACGCCGTCAGCGCCGCGGCGGGCGTTGCGCCCCCTTCGTCGGGCGGCAGCTTGCGAATGCGATGAACCAGCGAGTAGCCGTCCTCCTCGGGCATGCCGATGTCGGACACCAGCACGCGGGGCCGCTCCCGCCGGAGGGTCTCGACCGCTTCGGCGGCGGACGCCGCCACGAAGACGGTCGCCTCGCACGCTTCCAGCGTCCGCCGAATGAGCGACCGGGCGTCCGATTCGTCATCGACGACCAGCACGCTGACGCCGGCCAGCATTCGACCGCCGCCCGCCAGTGCGTGGTCGACGTGATCCGACGAGATGCAGGGGTGTTCGCCCCCCGACGGAAGCTCTTCGTGCACGACCATCAGCGGCAGCGCGACGGTAAACGTAGCCCCCTTGCCGGCGCCGGGGCTCGCTGCGCGGACGCTGCCGCCGTGGGCTTCGACCAGGTTCTTCACGATGGCCAGTCCAAGCCCCAGGCCGACGTGCCGCCGCGTCGTCGTGCCGTCCGCCTGGCGGAATTGCTCAAAGACGTGCGGCAAGAAGTCCGGCTCGATGCCCACGCCGGTGTCGGCCACGGTGATTTCTACGTGCGAGTTGATCCGCTCGAGGGCAAGCTGAACTTTTCCCCCCTTAGGCGTGAATTTGATCGCATTGGAAAGCAGGTTCCACACCACCTGTTGCAACCGCGCCGCGTCGCCCCGCACCGGGCCGGCGTGCCGGTCGATCGCCGTTTCGAGGCGGATCTCCTTCGCTTCGGCGGCCGGGGCCACCGACTGGACGGCCGCCTGCACGATCTCGGCGACGTCCAAGCGCTGGATATCGAGCCGCAGTTTGCCGGAGACGATCCGGCTCATGTCGAGCAGGTCTTCGATGAGTCGCGCCTGGGCGCGGGCGTTCCGCTCGATGACGTTGATGCCTTCGGCGATTTCAGCGTTGTCGTGCGGCGTGACGCTCAGCAACTGCGCCCAACCGAGAATGGCGTTCAGCGGCGTGCGAAGCTCGTGGCTCAGCGTGGCGAGGAACTCATCTTTGAGTCGATTCGCCTGTTCGGCGTCGGCGCGGGCTCGCTGCTCGGCTTGCAGCAGCCGCTCCCGCTCTTCGGCGGCGCGCCGCTGCTCGGTGACGTCGGTGTTCGTGCCGAACCACAGCAGGGCGTTCCCGGCGGCGTCCTTCAGCGGCTGGGCGCGCGAAAGGTGCCACCGCATCTGCCCGTCGTGGCGCCGCAGCGGAAAAACATCCTCCCATTTGTCGCCGGCCGCCAGCGCCGCTTTCCAGGTTTCCACGATGCGGGGAAGCTCCGCGGGATCGTGCACGGCTTGCCATCCCCAGCCTTCCATCTGTTCGGGGGTGGCGCCGGTGTAGTCGTACCAGCGCTGGTTGTACCAGAAGATCCATCCATCCGGGCGGGCCATCCATGCCAACTGGGGGATGGAGTTGGCCATCAGTCGAAAACGCTCCTCGCTCTGTTGCAGCGCGGCATTCGCGTCGAGGAGCTTGGCCCGGTCCCGTTCCGTCTTCCGCCGGGAGTTTTCTTCCAGCCAGGCGAGTGCGGCCAGCAACGTGCTCACAAGGACGCCGCCGCCGGCGATCAGCGCGATCGTCGAAACGCTCACGGAGGAATTGAACCCGGCTTTCGCGGCCAGCGCGATCGTCCACGGCCGGCCGGCGATCGTTATGCGGCGAACCGACGTCAGCCGCGGCTTGCCCTGACGGGGCGATCCCGGCGCCGTTGAGCGATACAGGAGGCTATCGGCGTCAATGGCGTCGCCGTCATAGACTTCAAAGTCGATCTCGGCGTTGCGGTCTTCGCGAGCCATGCTGGCGAAGAAGTCGCTGGCCCGAAACGGACTGTACGCGAAGCCTTCGAGCTGCTGCCGCCGGCTGTCGACGGTATCGGGAGCGACGCCCCCCTCATACACGGGCAAGTAGATGAGGAAGCCGGGCTGCTTATGTTCGTCGATTTCCTGAACGAGCGTGATTTTGCCGCTGGCGGCCGGCAGTCCGGAATCGCGGGCCCGCTCCATAGCCGCGCGTCGCGTCGGGTCGGTGAACATGTCGTAGCCGATGGCCGCCTGATTGCGGCGATCGAGCGGCTCCAGGTGGACGATCGTGTGGTACTCGCTGCGGGGACCTTCGGGCCAGATGTGGAAACCGGCCACGCCTTGGTTCCGCATCGCCTGCGTAAGCTCGTCGCGGGCTTCTGCGTCGACGCGGCGCGAATAGCCCAGCCCCAGGATGCCGGGGTACTGCGTGCGGAGCATCAGGGGGTCGACGTACCGCTTGAACTGCTGGCTCGTGATATCGCTGCCACTGCTGGCGATGAGGCCGGCGGCGCCTCGCAGCAGCGCGATGTACGTGTCGACTCGCCGTGCCAGGGAGTCGATCTGCCGTTGCACGTGCCGGTCAAAGGCCTGGCGGTCGCGCTGGGCCGCCGACGAGGCGAAGTAATACGCGGCCAGCACGCTGGCCCCGACGCCCGTGGCGAGAATCAACAGAGGCAACCCCAGCGATCGCCATCCGCGTTGCGGGCCCGGGGGCGGCTCGGTTCGCATCGGCTGGCTGCTGCTCATTACGGCTATAGCGACGACGCCAGTGGGTGCGGGACGTAGGCGCCGCGGGCTCGGCTCGCTTACCAGGGGCGGGATTGCATGCCGTGTAGCGCAAATCCGCCGCTATGCCGGTCCCAGGCGTGCTTTCGGGCAGCCGCCCATGGACCGTACTAGCGAACCAACGGCGAGCAAGCCAGTCTAACCGACAGTGCTCCAGGGAAAAACCAGCCAGTATGTACAATGGGGCGACGCGGCCGGCGACCTGGCCGGCTAAGGGGCCGATGGCTGGCTGACCGTCGCGGTGAACCGGTGGGCGCCGCTGCCGCGGTTATGCACCGAACCGTCGGGCAGTTCAATGCGTCCGGTCGTGTTCGGCGGAATCACCACCGCAAGCTCGAACCGGCCGTCGGCGAGCGTCCATGCGGAGGAGGCGACGCCGTAGGGCGTTTCGACGCTAGCGCGGGCCGCGCTGACGCCCGGTCCGGGCGTCGGCTTAATCAGCAGCGACTTGAACGCGGGCGCCGTCGGCTGGATGCCAGCCACCGTGCGGGTGAAGAACTCCTGGATATGGCCCAACATGCAGTGATTCATCGACGAATCGTGGTGGGCGTCCCACGCTTCGGGCAAACTGGTCCAGCCGTGGCTGGCCAAAAAAGCGTAGCCGCCCAGGTCCTCGCGCTGGAGGACGCGGTAGAGCGTTTCGGCCTGGCCGTTGTCGGACAGGGCCCGCACGAGGTAATGGAAGCCGACGTCGCCGGAGGTTTGCTGGTAGCCGCGGGACGCAATGTCCGCCACGAGGGCCCGCACCGTCGGCGCCCGTTGGTCTTCTTCGACCAGGCCGACCACCAGGGCCATGGAGTTGGCCGTCTGGCAACTGCCGAAGTTCTTGTAAACGCCATCGCCGAGATAGAAGCGGCGATTGAAGTCGGCCTTGACGTCGCGCGCCAGCCGCCGGTAATCGCTGGCGTCGTCGTCGCGGCCGAGGACCTCGGCGGCGTCGGCGACGACGCGCGCGCAGTCGTAGAAGATCGCCATGGCCGACAGCTCCGGCGGCGTGAGCTTCGCCGGGCCGGGGTTTTCGCCGGGGACGTAGTCGTACCAGTCGCCCAGCCCGCTGGCGGGGACGAGGCCCTCGCGGCAGGTGGAGCGCATATAGTCCACGTAACGGCGCATCATGTCGAAGTTGGTTTCCAGCACCCGCACGTCGCCATACCACTGGTAGACGTACCAGGGAATGAGCGTGCCGGCGGCGCCCCATTCGGGCGTGTAGGCGAAGCCGCCGGTGAAATCGCCGTAATCCGGCGCGACCGTGGGAATCCGCCCGTCGGGCCGCTGAGCGTCGCGAATGTCCTGGCAAATCTTCGGTCCGAAGCGAGACAGGTCGTAGCAGTTGGCCATCGAGTCCCACATCAGGTGGGGCACTTCGAGCCAACCCATCTTCTCGCGGTGCGGGCAATCGGTGAGCACGTGCGAGAGATTGGAGCGGACGGACCAATCGATCATGCGGTCGATCCGCTCGATCACTGGATTGTCGCAGGCGAACGAGCCGACCGTCGGGGCGGAAGATCGGACGTGGATGCTCGTCAGCTCGGCGACGACCGGCTTTTGCTCAGGGTTCGCCGCGCCAGCCGGCACGGCGCCGGTCAGTTCAATGTACTGAAAGCCGGAGTAGAACAAGTCGCAAAACCATGTTTCGTCCCGCTCGGCGTCGCCGCTGCCGGCCAGGGTGTACTCGATATAGTTGGGCGAGCGAATACCGGACTGATCGACCAACCCCTGGCCGTCGTTTGCGTGCGGCGATTGGCCGTGCCGCTGTTCGGCGTACGTGAGGCGGAGCGTGGCGCCGGCCGGCCCGCGAACGCGAAGCCGCACCGTGGCCGCGGCGTTCTGGCCGAAGTCGTACACGTAGCGGCCCGGAGCGGGCTCGTTGACCGACACGGGCGCAAACTCGTCGAACGTCTTCAGCGGCGGCGCCGCCGCGGCGGTAAGTCGGCCAAGGCCCGGATCAATGACCTGCGCCGCTTTCCACGACGAGTCGTCGAAGCCGGGCTGGTCCCAACCGGCGGGGAGTTTCCGGGCGTCGTAATCGACGCCGCCGAGCAATGAGCCGTGGCGATACGGACCGGCCGTGTGCCGCCACGACTCGTCCGTCACGACGCGGGCCTGGGACCCATCGTCGTACTGCAGTTCGAGCTGCGCAATGACGATCGGCGGTCGATCGGTGAGTTTGCCGTGCAAGCGACGGTCGCCCTTGGTGGAGTAGAAGCTGCGGCCCAAGAGCACCGCCGCGGCGTTTTCGCCCTGTTTGATCAGCGGCGTCACGTCGAACGAGTTGTAGTAGACGGTCTTTTCATAGTTGCTCCACGCGGGATCGAGAAAATGGTCGCCGACGGGCTGTCCGTTGATTCGCAGCTTGTAATGGCCGAGACCCGAGACATGCACCAGCGCCCGGCGTACAGGTCGATCGACGGCGAACGACTTGCGGAAGATCGGCAGCGGCGGATGGAGTTCGCCCGACCCCGCGGCTTGCCAGGGCGCGGCGCCCCAGTCGGCGACCACTATCGCGCTCGTCCATACTGGCGCGGCGGCTTGTTCCGCGGCCTGCCAGGTCTGGTCGGTGGCGACGGTGTACGGCGCGGCGCCTTCGACCGGCACGACGAGTTCGGCGATCAGCCCCGCGGGATTGGCGCTGGCCGCCCCGTTGACGGCGGTGACTTCCAGGAGGTTGTCTCCTTCGAGCGAAAGCAACGCGGCGACGTCGAACGACTGCAGCAATCGCCAGTCGTCGGTGCGACCGACGCGGCGGCCGTTCAGAAACAGCTCGGCCTGGTTGTCCGCCGTCGTTCGCAGGCGGGCGCCGTCCAATCGGGCGTTGGGCGGCAGCCGAAACGACTTGCGGAACATCCGGGCGGCCGGGGCCGCGTTCGTTGCACCCTCGGCGTTTGTCGGCTCGGGCAACCAAATCCATTTCGCCTGGGCGATGGGCGAGGCGGACGCGGTCGGCGGCCCGTCGGTGATCCACCGGGCTTGCCAATCGGCGTCGTCGAGCAGCGCCATCGTCCACTCGCTGGCGGGCGACCAGGGCGTCGGTCGCCCCTGGCGATCCCAGGCCCGCACCGACCAGAATACGCGCTGGTTCGATGCGAGCGGCGCACCGGCATAGGCGACGTGGATCGATTGATCCGATTCGACGCGGCCGCTGTTCCAAAGATCGGCGGTCTCGGGCGTGAGAAGATCGCCGGACGTGGCGCACAGCACCTGGTAAGCCGTTTGCTTCTGATCGGCGGCATCCGACTCGAGCATCCAGCTCAGTCGCGGGCGGTCGACGTCCACGCCGACCGGACGAGCGCACGATTCGCAGCGGAGTCGCGCGACTCGCAGGCTGCTTACTTCATCGCTGAACGCCCCTGGCGAAGGGCACGCGACTACGAGCGCGACAAGCGCAGCTAAACGCTTTGACATGAGTGCTTCTCCGAAGTGCAGGGTGGCGGGTCGTCGGCGTCCACGGCGCTGTTGCGCCGCGGCGCGGAGAGCGCCCCCGTGGGACAGGCGGCGATACAGGCGCTGGTGCTGTGGGTGAGCGCTTCGTCCAGCGAATGGCCCAGCGGTACGCTAATCGCCACGTCGAAGCCGCGGCCGTGAAACGACAGGCCGATGGGCTCACCCATTTTGCGTGCAATCTGGACGCAGATGCCGCACGCGATGCACTTGCCGTGTTCCAGCATGGCGTGGCGGCCCTCGAGGCAGGGGGCTAGCCGCCGCTTGTCGCCCCGGAAGCGATCCGCGTCGCACTCGTAGGCGTCGGCGTAGAAGCGGAGCTTGCAGTTGTCGGCCGATGCGCAATCGCATGCCAGGCACCGCGCCGCTTCGTCGCGCACGGCTTCGAGTATCGGCAATTGATGCGCCGAGAGGCGCGGGCGCTCGGCGACCGACTGGCGGAGCAACTTCACTTCGTCGCTGCTATACCTCGGACGGCGGGACTCGAACGGCTTGTGTGACGCCGGGGGCCGACCGCAAAGCGCGGCGTCCGCCGCGCGGGCCACGCGCTCCCCTTCAGCGACGGAGTAAATGACCAGCTTGTTCGGCCGCACCGATTGGCCGCCGGCGTACACCCGCGGGCGCGACGTTTGGCGGGTAGTGGCGTCGACTTGCAGCCGGCCGCCGTCGGCCGCAAGGCCGAGCCGCGCCGCCTGCTCTGGCTGCAACTCGCCGGCGGCGACGATGATCGCGTCGTAGGCGCTGCAGAGTTCTTCGAGCGTTACGTCCACGCCGACGCGGCGGTTGCACGCAGCGGACGCGCCCAGGCGCAGAATCAGAGCAATCTCGGCGTCCAGCACCTCGGCCGGCAATTCTTCTCGTGAGAACTGGCGGCGCAGCCGGCCGCCCAGTTGGTCTTCGGCTTCGAAAATCGTTACGCGATGGCCGGCGCACAGCAGGTGGTGGGCGGCGCTCAACCCCGTGGGCCCGCCGCCGACAATGGCCACCGACTGCCCGCTCTGGGGCGCCTGCGGCGGGACGTAGGGGTGCGGCGAGGCCAAGTCGCGGTCGGCGACCGCCCGTTTGAGCTGGCAAATCGCCGCCGGCTGATCGAGCTGGGCGCGGCGGCACGCCTTCTCGCACACCTCCGGGCAGACGCGGCCGAGGGTCGCCGGCATGGGGATGGATCGCTTGATGGCGGCGATGGCCAGATCGTCGCGCCCGGCGGCGATGTGCCGCATCATGTCTGGAATATCCATGCGCGCCGGACAAGTATTCTGGCACGGTGCGTGACACTCGCCGACGTGATCGCTCAGCAGCAACTCGATGGCCAGCTTGCGAAGCTGGCGGAGATCGGGCGTCTGGCAGGCGATGCGCATCCCTTCGCTGACCGTCGCGGCGCAGGCCGGGACCGCGCCGGCGCGACCTTCGATGCGCACCAGGCAGCAGAGGCACGAGGCGTTGGCGTCGCAGCCATCGAGATGACACAGCGCCGGCAGATCGTGGCCGGCGACCCGCGTGGCTTCCAGTACGCTCGCTCCGGGACTGACTTCCACCGGCTGGTTGTCGATGTAGACGCAAGTCATGTCCGAGCCTTCATCGTTGGGATGTAACAGCGCGAGACGTCCCGCTGGGGCGTCCGTTGGGGCGTGCAACGGCGTCCGGCGGCTCAGAAGCTTGGGGCGAATGCGAACCACGCGCAGGCTGCGTAGCGCGCGGCGTTGAAGGTGCGGCGGCTGCTTGGTTCCGCGGCCCGACGACGATCGTGCCTTCCGGGCAGACCTGTCGGCAAACGTCGCAGCGGGTGCAAACGTCCGAGTCGATTACATGCACTTCGTATGGCGTTGCGGCAATGGCGCCCACCGGGCAGCGTTGGGCGCAAATCGTGCAGCCGATGCATTCCGGCGTGACGCGATACTCGACCAGCGCCGGGCAGCGACCGGCGGGGCACCTGCCGGCCAGGTGGGCCTCGTACTCCTCGCGGAAGTAACGGAGCGTCGTGGCGACGGGGTTCGGCGCCGTCTTGCCCAGGCCGCACAGGCTGCCGGCAGAGACGGTCGCGGCCAGGCTTTCGATTTCGTCCAGATCGCCGCGCTTTCCGTTGCCTTCGCAGATGCGATCGAGAATCTCCAACAGGCGTTTCGTGCCGATGCGGCAAAAGGTGCAGCGGCCGCACGATTCGCGCTGGGTGAAGCGGAGGAAGTACCGTGCCAGATCGACCATGCAGTCGTCTTCGTCGAGCACGACCAGGCCGCCGGAGCCCATGATGGCGCCCACGTTGCGCAGTTGTTCATAGTCGATCGGCGTATCAGCGAGCCGTGCGGGGACGCAGCCGCCGGAGGGCCCGCCGATTTGCACGGCCTTGAACTGCTTGCCGTGCGGGATGCCGCCGCCGACCCGCTGGACCACGTCGCGGAGCGTCATGCCCATGGGCGCTTCGATGAGGCCCGCCCGGCGGACTTTGCCGGATAGGGAAAAGACCTTCGTGCCAGTGCTGTCGCGCGTGCCGATGCGGGCGAAGGCCTCGGCGCCGTGGCGAAAGATCCAGGGGAGATTCGCCAGGGTTTCGACGTTGTTGACGAGCGTCGGCCGGCCGTGGACGCCCGACTCGGCGGGATAGGGCGGTCGGGGCCGCGGCATACCGCGCTCGCCCATGATCGATTGAATCAGGGCGGTCTCTTCGCCGCAGACGAACGCCCCCGCCCCTTCAACGACGCGGGCGCGGAACGAAAAGTTCGTCCCCAGGATGCGATCGCCCAATAGCCCGGCGGCCTCCATCGCGCGGAGGGCGAGGTTGATTCGTTCGACGGCCAGCGGATACTCGCGGCGGATGTACAGAATGCCCTCGGCGGCGCCAATCGCATAGCCGGCGATCATCATCCCTTCCAGGACGCGGAAGGGATACGACTCCATGACCATGCGGTCCATGTACGCGCCGGGGTCCCCCTCATCGCCATTGCACACGACGATCTTGTCGGCGCCGAGAGCATTGCGAGTAATCCGCCACTTGGCGTAGGTCGGAAAGCCGGCGCCGCCGCGGCCGCGGAGGCCGCTCTGAGCCACGGTTTCGATGACAGTCTCCGGCGAGAGGCTGCGCAGGCAGTGCTGCAGGGCTTGAAAGCCTTCATAGCGGCGGTACTCGGCCAGATCGGTGGGCGTCAGGCAGCCGCTGTGTTCGGTGACGATGCGGAGCTGCGGCGCAAGGAACTCGTCCATCGAGCGTCGCAGTTCGGCGACGTCGTCGACCCGTTCGAAACGCCGCTGCAGCGCTTTCCAGGGAGCGCCGGACGACCGGGCCAGTCTCCGCACCAGCGCGCGGGCTTCATCAGGCGTGGCTCGGGCGAGCAAGAGGGGGCTCTGGTCTCCGCACTTCACCTCAATCAGCGGCGTGGATGAACAGGCGCCCACGCAGCCGACTCGCTTGACGCGGGCGTTGAGGCGCTGGCGGGAGATTTCCCGCTCGGTGGCGGCGATCACGTCGCCGCTGCCGCCGGCCAGGCAGCACGAGCCGACGCCGATGCGAATTTCGATCCCGCCGGCGTCGTCATGATTCTCGGCGGCGTGAACATCGTGCTGAGAGGCGCAATGCCCGTTCTGGCACTGGTGGTTGCAGGGGGACGTGCGCAGGCGCTGGACGACTTGATGGATGTCTTCGACGGCCGTCTTGCCGGAGAGGCGGCCGTCCACTTCGAGCACGGGAGCGAGCGTGCAGCAGCCCAGGCAGGCGACTTCTTCGACCGTGGCCAGTCCGGTTGGGTCGGTGTCGGCCCCCGGCGCGATGCCCAGTTCTCGGCGAAGTTGATCGGTGATCCGCGGCGAGGCGGCCACGTGACATGCCGTGCCATGGCAAACGCGAATGACATGCTCGCCGTGCGGCGTGGTGCGAAAGCGATCGTAGAACGAGGCGACGCCGTCGAGCTGCGCCACGTCAACGTCGGAGATCTCCGCGAGTCGTTCTAACGCCGCCAATGGCAGGTAATGGAATCGCTGCTCAATGGCGTGCAGCAGGGCGATCGCATGGTCGCGGTCGCGGCCGATCCGCTCGACGATTCGGTCCACCTCGGCCAAGTCGATCGGACGCTCCGGCGGCGGCGATGCGAGTGCCGCGCCAGATGGCGCTACCTGGTCGTCGGCTTGGCGCTGGGCGGTCGGCGCGGCGGTCAATCGCGCGGAAACCAATTCGACGACGGGAGCGGGTCTGTGTTGAGCGAGCGAGCGAGTCGCCAGCACGAATCCGCCGGCGGCGATAAGGCCTGTCACGCCGAGGACCCGTTGCCAGCGCTCCCGCCGAAGCGTGGCGGCAGTGGTCTCGACGGATTGCTTGGCGAACGACTCGGCGGCCGAGCGATCGCGTCGGGCTTGCTCTTCGAGCGTCGCGGCGCTCGCCGCCGTTTGCGGCGCGGCGCGGGCGTTCCGCCAGGCGTCGGCAGCCAGCAGAACGGCGGCGACGATGACCCAGGCCAGTGCAATGCCGGCGGCCGCGCGGATCGCCAGGAGGCGGCGTCGGTCCGTCATACGAGAACCTCCTCAGGTTCCCGCGGCGGCGGCGACAATTCGACCAGCGGGGCCGGCCCGATGTTGCACGCGGTTTCGCCATTCCACACGGCATGCTGTCGCGGGCAGCTTGCAAAACATCGCGCACAAGCCAGGCACGCCGTGCGCGACGCCCGGCAGTTCTCAATGGCTCCGAAGGGGCAGGCCGTCGAGCAGAGGCGGCAGTCGATTTCGCGGTCCGGCGTGATGGACACCGCACGCCACGCGAAACGGGATACCACGGCCAACAGGCCGCCGTAAGGACACAGGAAGCGGCAGTAGGGACGGCCGATGAACGTGCCCAAAGCGAGCAGGCCGACGCCCACGCCGATAACCCACGGCGTCCCGCTGAGACGGAAGACGCCGATGAACGGATCGAAACGGCAGATGATGAAATCGCGGGCCGGCGCCGGCTGCACGGCAAACCAAACGGCCGCGGCGAGATACACGTATCGAAACTTGCCCAACCAGCGATCGACCCACAGCGGCAATTGCACGGGCCGCAGCACGACGACGTCTTGGATGGCGCCCAGGGCGCACGCGCCGCCGCAAAAGACGCGTCCGAACAGGAGCGTCGCCCCCAGCGGCAGGAAGAAAAAGGCGATCACCACCCAGGGGATGCCCACCGTCGGGTCGGCGAGGCTGGCCGCCACGTTCTGCGTGGCGCCGATGGGGCAGACGCACCCTTGCCTCCAGAAGCCGAAATAACCCAGCGCCAATAGCGTCGTCGCCGTCACCAGCATGCGTCGTCGGCCGCGGTGGCAAGCGTAGGCGACCGCGGCCATCGCGGCGACCAGCAGCACGACGTCGAGCGCGTATTGACCTTGCCCGCGGGGAGGGACGTGCTGAACCGCGGGAAGCTGGTAGTCGGCGCCGATGCTTTCCGGTTGCGGCGCGGCCGCGACCGGCCGGGAGTAGTTGACTTCTTGAGCCGCCGAGGTGGAGGCCAAGGTAGAACCGAGCACCGCGCCCAGGATGAACGTGCAGAATAAGACGAGGCTTGCCGGCGAGGAGAAAACCCTTTCACGGCGTCGCCAGCGGCCGCTCGCGCCGATGGGCCGGCGCGCAATGGCTAAGGACCGCGACAGCTTCCAGCAATGTTCGGCCTGCGGCCTCATGGTCGGGCCTTTACGCATGGGCGCTGACGAGCGGTGATCGCGGCTGCGGATCGGCGCCGCAGCGCTGCAGCGCCGTTTCCGGGCACTCTTCGGCGATCGAGCAGCGATTGCATCGCAGGCATAAGTCGTAGCGAACTTCCAGGCGGATCGAACCCAGCCCGGCTGGATCCTTGCACTCCATTACGCATCGCCCGCAGCCATTGCACTTTTCTTCGTCGATCAGGTATTCGTAGTAATTGTTGAGCGGATCGTACGGATCCACTTCGCCGATCGGCTGCCGGACGATGGCGTCGCGCGGGCAGAGCTTCTTCGAGGGAAGCCCATCGGGGCCGACCGTGCTCTGCACGTCGAAGTACGCCGGGCAAATGCAGCAGCGGCCGCATTGCGAGTGATCGTTGACGGCCCGCACGGCCGAGAGACTGAGGACGCACGTCTCGGCGCACTTCTGGCACACGCTTTGAGGGCCGTTGACCCCCAGCCGGATGTTCACGCACCGATTCGGATCGATCGCCCAGGCGTCGAGCGCCCACGACCGGCGAACGACCAAGCCGGCGGCGCCGACGAGCGTCGTGAGGCAGACGGCCTGTCCGGCGCGTTCGAAGAATTCCCGCCGCGTGGAGTCGCTCATGGCGCCGCTCCTGCCAGGCGTGCGGCTGGCGCGCTACTCGTCGCCTGCGCTGCGCCGGCGGCGATGTCGAAGATGAGAATCGCCAGGCGAGCCGTGTCGGCCACGTAGATGCGATCGTTGCTGGCGGCCAGGCACATGTTCTTCGCTTGCGGATCGAAGAGCTCCGCCGAGGTCGCGGCGAGCAGGTCGCCGCTTTCCGTGTAGGCCTTCAGGCGAGGCGGAGCCTTTTCCGTGACCGCGACGCGGCCGTCCGGCGCCACGGCGACGTTCGCTTGGCCGGATTGGCGACGACGAGCGTGCTGGAACGGCGATCGACGTCGAAATCCACGACGCCGTTGGGGATCAGCAGGCCTTGCGTCCGGTTCGCATTGCCGATGTCGCGGATCCATCGGCCGTCGAGGTCATACAGCCGCAGGCAACGGCCCGTCGCGTCGCCGACGACGATCGACTCGCCGACGCGCTCAATCGCCGTCGCACGGCCTAGCCGCGGCGCATCGCGGAATCCGCCGATGCGCTGGCCAGCCGGCGAATAGCACGCGGCTTCTCCGTCGAAGCCGACCCAAATGGAATCGTTGGCCTCGTCGAGGCCGATGCTCCACGGCAAGCGGTCCAGTTCGAAGTCGGCGACGCCTTGTCCCTCGGCGTCGAATCGCCGCACCGAGGAGTCGCCGAGCACCCACACGCCGGGCGTTTCGCCGCAGGCGAGGCTGACGATTCGCATTTCCCACTTGTCGGGGTCCCGGCCGCGGCCCCCGAGAGTCTTGATGTGTTGGAGACCCATATTCCGCCTCCTTGGCCGCTAGGGCGTCGCAGCGGCGCTCTGGCTTGCCGTTTCCGCCGGCGCGGCGGGGCCGGCGACATTCAGGCAGACGAGCTGTTTGAGATCGCGGACGAGAAGCCGGCCGCGACTGATGACGGGGGGCGCCCAAGCGTCGGGCCCTTCCAGCACCTTGGCGCTGGCCAGTTCGACGTACTGGTCGGCCTGGGCGTCGATGAGTCGCAACTGGCCGGTGTTGCCGTCGAGCACGAAAAACATGCCGTCGGCCAGGACATAGCCGCCGAGGCCGAAGCTGGCCTTGCGGTCGCTCGTCCAACGTTCGCTGCCGTCGAGATTGAGGCAGGTCCACAGGCCCCGACGTTTCTTGCCGACGCCGAACAAGTAGCCGCGATGAACGATGGGCGTGTGGACCTCGGAATTCCATCCCGTCGGCGGCAACTGGTACAACTCCGTCGCGACCCATTGCTCGCCCTCGCGCTTCACCTGGCACATGCCGGTCGGAGCCTGGTAGCAACTGGTGAGGAGAACGCGGCCGTCGTCGAGGCAAACGGGCGAAGTCGGCACGGCGACGTTGAACTTCCACGGGAATCGCCACAGCAGCCGGCCGTCGTCGTCGGCGACGCCCACGAGCGCGTCCAGCGTCGTGTAGAGGTACTGCTTTACGCCGTCGATCGTCGCCGGCATGATCGACGAGTGGGACATCGCGGCGTCGGCCTCGTTGGGAGTCTGCCACAGCACCTTGCCGGTCGCCTTATCGAGGGCAACCAACAACGCCTTGCCGCCGGTGGCGACAATGACGCGATCGTTTTCCAACAGCGGGCACTGGCCGTTGTACCAAGGCGGGATTTGCGCATCGAACGTCTGCGGCAACGCGAGCGACCAGATCTTGGCGCCATTGCGAGCGTCGAGGCAGTGGATTTCGCACTTGGGGTCGATCGCCACCACGAAGCCGCCGTCGGTCGCGGGCATGGTGCGAGTGATGCCGTGATTCGGGCGGATCCGCTTGGCGACCGAGTACCGCCACAGCTCGTCGCCCGTCTCCAGCGACAGGCAACGGACCATCCACTGGCCAGCGGATTCATCGTAGTCGTTGAAGTAGACCTTGCCGTCCACAGCCACCGGGGCGGCGTAGCCCTGCCCCACGGCGACCTGCCATAGCACTTCGGGCCCCTCGGCCGGCCAGGAGCGGAGCAATCCGCGAGCGTCGGCGATGCCGTCGCGGCGGGCGCCGCGAAACTGCGGCCAATCGTCGGCGGTAAGCGGAACTGGCGTCGGCAGGTCCTGGGGAGAAAGGGTTGGCCCGGCGGACTGGACGGACGCCGCGAGGCTCTCCGCAACTCCTGGCGCAGGCGCAGCCGGAGCGGACGAAACGCCAGGGGCGCGGGTAGCGCCCGTGGCGGCGGATTCGATTTCTTGGGACGAGCACCCGTACGCCGCGATGCCAAGTGACAAGAAAAGCACAGTCACGGCGCATCGGTGCGACATCGCGAGCTCCCTCAACGGCAAGAAAGGGCGGCGCGCCCGCGGGGATGGGCGCGCCGCATATCAGCAAGCCGCAAGCGCCTTTCGCTCGGAGCGATCGGCGATTGGGCCCTAATCGTCTTGGCAACAACCGTTCCAAACCGCATGGCCGCGCGCCAGAGCGAGCGATGCGGTCCCGCGAAAAGGCCGAAAACGCGGATTGCAGCGGGGTTTTCGGCGATTCGGCGTCGGGTGGGTTAGGCGGCCGTCCGTGGAACCTTGTCCGGAGAGTATGCCAAAGTGATGCGCTCCGGGCGGCGAAAGTGTGCGGATCCGCACGCTACCCGCACATGGTTTTCCGGGCGCAATCGCGGTCGGGATGCCCAGCGATGCCGCAAGAAGCGACTCGGCACGCCCGGTTTGGCGCCTTCGAGGGGCGTAAACTGACGCCGACTCGCGTCAGTCATTTTCCCGGAATGCGTAGAGGTGGCCGGCGGTGCGGAAATACATCGTATCGCCGTCGATCGCCGGCGTGGCGGCGACCCGCTCGCCCAGGGGCTCGTTCTGAACCACGACCTCGGGATCGGATGCGCCGGCCTTGAGCACCGTCACGGTTCCGTCATGAAGAGACGTGATGTAAATGCACCCGTTGGCCGCGACCGGCGAAGAATAGTAGTTGCCGCCGGCGCCGAGCCGCTTCTGATAAAGCTCTTGGCCCGTGGCGGCGTCGA
>QEVI01000379.1 GCA_003576855.1 Planctomycetota bacterium | reverse complement strand
CTTCATCGCTACGGCTCCGTCTTCCTTGACCAGGAAACCAAAACGGCGGAGTCGTAGCGTTTTTTATGTTATCACGCAATTTGAAGACACGCTCTAAATTACCGCGCCTCTTTCGGCGGCCGACCCATCGGCCGCGGCTGGCTGAGCGACCGCCGCGCCGCGGCGTCGAGCCGCCGCCGGCCGGCCGCCCCCAGCCACGCCGACAGCGTGACCCCCTCGCGGCGGGCCGCGGCCTGGAAGGCCGCCCACCAGTCGCTCGGCAGGCTCAGATTTTTCCGCTCGGTCCGGGGAACCATGCCGTAACGCTACACACGGATTAGGCTTAGGGCAAGCGGAAATTTTGTGGGAATTTTCGGCGATTTTTGCTTGCCCGCAGCAGGTGGCCCCGGTTCTCCGAACCGCGCGTGACGCCGCCACGGGAGCTCGGCTCAAAATGGAGTCCGCCTCCTCGTCAACAACCCCTTGCCGGCTCTGCCGGCCCTGGTTCGAAGAACCAGGGCCACCCGCACCTCAACCAAACGACGACTTAGCGCTGTCGTACTAAGTCGTAGGATGAAGCTATGAGCTAAGCGAGGGCCAAGCCGACGAATCGGGGATGGCGCCGCCGGCCGCGTCCTCCATCGACTGCACGTCTCGATCGCCCATCATTTTGGTTCGAAAGCGGAAACTCGCTGTAAAACCCCCGCTCTGTTGCTCGATCCGGCCCAAAGGCCTACACGCAGTTGATGACGTTCGCCGAGAGGCCCGCACGCAGGCGAAGCCGCACATGAAAGCCGTGGAAACCGTTCTCCGAAATCGGCGGCCCCACTGGGTCGGCGACGGCTTTCCGGTGCGCACGCTGTTCTCGCACGCCACGGCCGGCGGGGCGATCAGTCCGTTTCTGTTGCTCCACTATGCGGGACCGCACGAGTTCCCGCCGGCGACACATCCTCGCGGCGTGGAGGAGCATCCCCATCGCGGCTTCGAGACCGTGACGATCGTCTACCAGGGCGAGCTGGAGCACCGCGACTCGGCCGGCAATCACGGCTCGATTGGTCCCGGCGACGTCCAGTGGATGACGGCCGGCGCCGGCGTGCTTCACGAGGAGTTTCACAGCCAGCGGTTCGCGGAATCTGGCGGGACGCTCGAAATGGTCCAGCTTTGGGTCAACCTCCCGGCCCGGGTAAAGATGACGCCGCCTCGCTATCAGGAACTGCGCGCAGCGGAGATTCCGACGGTGGACCTGCCCGCCGGCGCAGGAACCGCCCGCGTCATCGCCGGTGACTTGCAAGGCGCCAAGGGCCCGGCCCAGACCTTCACGCCGGTGTACCTGTGGGACCTGCGGCTCAAGAATGGCGGCACGACTGAACTGAGCCTGCCTGATGGCTACGCGGCCGCCGTTGTGGTACAGCGCGGCCAGCTCGTGCTTAACGACGCCGAGTCGCTGAAGCCGATGGACGTGGCGCTGTTCCGCCGCAGCGGCGACCGCATCACCATCGCGGCGGAGGAGGATGCCACCGCACTGTTGTTGAGCGGCGAACCGATCGACGAGCCCGTCGCGGCGCACGGGCCGTTCGTCATGAACACTCACGAGGAAATCCGCCAGGCCATTGACGATTACCAAGCCGGGCGATTCGGTCGCATGCGTGCCGAGGCGTGACTTGCCCGCCATCTCGCTGGGTGCAAGACGCTTCGCGCCGGCCGTGCGTTGGGATGTAGTAGAAGCAGTTGCGATGGCCCCCCACCCTCCTTTGCCTTTCCAGGAGCGAAACGATGGCGAACAAAGTCATTGACGCGATGATCGACCCGGCCGACGCGGTGCTGCTGTTGATCGACCACCAAAGCGGCCTGTTTCAGATCGTCAAAGACATGGATATGCTCACGCTCCGCAACAACGTCATTGCCCTGGCCAAGGCGGCGCGGCTCTCGAAAGTGCCGACCTTTACCACCGCGTCGGTGCCGGACGGCCCTAACGGGCCGCTCATCCCCGAGATACACGAGGCGAACCCCGAAGCCGTTTATATTCCCCGCACCGGCCAGATCAACGCTTGGGACAACCCGAAGTGGGTCGAAGCCATCGAACAGACGGGCCGCCGGACGCTGATCATCGCCGGCACGCTCACCAGCGTCTGCATGGCGTTTCCGACGCTCAGCGCCCTGGACGCCGGGTACAAGGTCTTCAACGTCGTCGACGCCTCAGGCAACTATTCGTCGATGGCCACCGACGTCACGCTCGCCCGCGTCGTGCAGGCCGGGGCGATTCCGACCGACACATTCGCCACGCTCGCCGAGCTGATGAGCACCTGGAACCGGGCCGATGCCCTGGAGTTCGCCGCAGTGATGAAGGACCACATCGTGCCGCATTATCGCCTGCTGATCGAAAGCTACGAGAAGGCCCTGAGCGTGCAGCAAACTGGCCGAGAAACCAAGCTCGACTGCCTCGAAGCGCCCGCCCGCTAATTGCGGTTCCCCTTCCGGCGGGCCGTGCCGAGCCGACCAGCCGCGGCTCCGCCGATCTTAACAGCGGGCCGGGACCGTCCGTCTCGCGCAGAAATCGAACTTTTCGGGTCGCGACCGGAGTATTGACGGCGTCGCCGGCGCGTCATAATGGTCGCCGGGCGCCAGGGCGCCTTGTTGGACGCGCCGCCCTCTTTTCGAAAGCCTTCTCATGCAACGCTCCCGCCGGTCCCTACATGGTTTCACGCTTGTCGAGCTGTTGGTGGTGATTGCCATCATCGGCGTGCTGGTGGCCCTGTTGTTGCCCGCGGTGCAGGCGGCCCGCGAGTCGGCCCGCCGGGCGCAATGCCAAAACCACCTCAAGCAGATTGGACTGGCCTTCAACACGCACGCAGGCGTCCATAAAATCATGCCGACCGGCGGTTGGGGCGGCGGTTGGGTAGGAGATCCCGACCGGGGCTACGGCCGCAATCAGCCCGGCGGGTGGGTCTTTAACATCCTGTCGTTTATCGAGCAGCAGCCGCTTCACGACCTGGGCGCCGGCCAGGCCGACGCCGCCAAGCGCGCCGCGTTTGCCAAGCGGGACGCCTCGACCGTCGACGTCCTGTACTGCCCCTCGCGCCGGCCCGTGAGAGCGTATCCTAACGATCTAAACTTCACGCCGCACAACGGCGCCCAGTCGCGAACGCACGCCCGCACC
>QEVI01000041.1 GCA_003576855.1 Planctomycetota bacterium | reverse complement strand
ATTATTCCCTGGAACTTCCCGGCGCTGATGGTGGCGTGGAAGTGGGGGCCGGCGCTGGCAGCCGGCTGCACGATCGTGATGAAGCCCGCCGAGCAGACGCCGCTCACCTGCCTGCGGATGGCTCGGCTGGCGCAAAAGGCCGGCATTCCCGACGGAGTGATCAATGTCGTGCCGGGCTACGGCCCGACGGCCGGGGCGGCGCTGGTGCGGCATCCGGGCGTGGACAAGATCGCGTTCACTGGCGAGGGGACGACGGCAAAGATCATTCAGCGCGAGGCCGTCGAGACGATGAAGCGGTGTACGTTCGAACTGGGCGGCAAGAGCCCGAACATTGTCTTTGCCGACGCTGATTTGGAGGCCGCGGTCGAAGGGGCCCACTTCGGGCTGTACTTCAACCAGGGCCAGTGCTGCTGCGCCGGCAGCAGGCTGTTCGTCGAGGAGCGGATTCACGACGAGTTCGTCGACCGCCTCCAGTCCAAGAATCGAGATCGCAAGCTGGGCGATCCGTTCGATCCGCAAACCGAGCAAGGCCCCCAGGTCGATCGGGCCCAGTTTGATAAGATCCTGAAGTACATCGATTACGGCAAGCAGGAAGGCGCCAAGCTCGTCACCGGGGGCAAGCGCTACGGGGACGAAGGCTATTTCGTCGAACCGACGTTATTCACGGACGTGAAGGACGAAATGAAGATCGCGACCGACGAGATCTTCGGCCCGGTGATGAGCGTGCTGAAGTTCAAGAACGTCGACGAGATCGCCAAGCGAGCGAACCGGACCAACTTCGGCCTCGCGGCGGCGGTCTGGAGCCGCGACATCGCCAAGGCCCACAAGCTGGCGGCGAAGATTCGCGCGGGGACGGTGTGGGTCAACTGCTACGACGTGTTCGACGTCGCGGCGCCGTTCGGCGGTTTCAAAGAGAGCGGCATCGGCCGCGAGCTCGGCGAAGCCGGTTTGCAGGCGTATACGGAGTCCAAGACGGTTACCGTTTCACTCACCTAGGCGCGGCGAATGTCGGCGCGGAGCCGTCGCTCGTCGCGAGTTGAATCGAGGTATTTGCGCCATGGGCGCGATGCATCGCGCGCGGCTGCATGCCGCAGCACTCTGTCTGTCGCTACTGGCTCCGGCTTGGTCGGCGGCGCAGGAACCGACCGAGCCGGAGCGTCTTTATGAACAGTTGAACGAGTCGGAGGAGCCCGGCTCCGGACCGCTGGCCGAGCGGTGGCGCGTGCTCGTTCGGCAGCGGGTGTGGTCGGACAAATCCGGCAAGTTCAAGGTCTACGCCCGGTACGTGGACCACGACCCGGACTTCAAGTCGGTGACCTTGCTGATCCTGCAAAAGAAGGGCGATCAGCAGTCGTTCAAGCAAAGCACGATCCCGCTGGACAAACTGGGCAAGTCCGAACAGGCGCTGGTCAAACGGATCGCCCAGGTTCGCAAGGAAGTGGAGGCGATGCTGGCCGCCGGTCCCAGCGACGCCGGCGAACCGGGCGAACCGGGCGAATCGCGGGAGACGGCGGGCGAGGTCGAGCCGCCGCCACTTGGCGAGGGCCGGACAAGCGCGGGCCTGGAGGGCCTGCTCATCGATGGTCAGGCCGTCGAAGGTCAGTCATTGGAAGGTATGGAGCGCCAGGTCTTCTCCGGCGATCCGGCCGCCCAATACGGCCGGCGGCGACAAACCGCGCCCGAGGCGGTCGCACCGTCCGCGACGATGCGCAGCGAGCCGTGGCGCACGGACTTCGCCTCGCTGGCGGCCGAGCTCTCGTCCTCGTACGACTCTTCGGGCAAGCCCAAAGCGAGCTTCGGGTCGCTCGCCCAGCTTCAGGCGGTGTATGAACTGGAACGCAACCTGGCCGAATCCCGCAAGAAGCCGGCCGCCGAGCGGCCGCCCCAGGCGGCGTTGGTGCAGCAGGCCATGGCCTGCGGTTGGGCCCGCGGCGGCTTGGGCCCGGTGGTCTGGGAAGTCACCCTGACGGCCCCGGTCGCCGGTCCGGGCGCCAAGATCGAACACGACCTGGCCCCGCCGGAGCCGTTCAGCGTGACGCTCATCGCCGACAGCGCACGGGCGGAGTCGTTCCGAGAAATCGCGGTGGGCACGCCGGTCCGCCTGATGGGGTACTTCACGAGCCTGGGCGGCGGCGCCGAGAAACCCGAACTGGTGCTTCGCGTACGTCCCTTCGAGGGCGGCGACGACACAGCCGTCCGCCGTCCTTAGAACACGGCTGACCGCCTCGCGATTCAGTGCGAACCGCGGCCCGTGCAATCCCCTGCTAGCCCCAAGTAGTCATCTCGCTCCCGCGAGATGCAACCGCGCGCGATTGAACCGGCGGCTCGTCGAGCGAACGGACTACGGTTCATCCACAGAACGACTCGGCGACCGCTCTGCGGTTACCGCCGCGTGGTGTCGCCGGGGGCGACCAGGGCAAGCTGCCCGTAAAACCGCTCGTTGCCGCGGATGATGTCGAACCGCACGCTCCCGAGCCGGGCGACGGATTCGGCCTTGCTGAGTACGAACTTGACGTCCTCTTCGCTGGTGGTGTACCAGCGATGGATTTGGACGAGGATGTCGCCCTTGACGACGCCTTGGGTGGCGGCGGAACTACCGGGTCGGACCGCCACGACCCGCATGCCGCCATCGAGCGGCACGCCGCGGTTGCGAAGCGTGCCGGCCGGTTCAGGTTCCAGGATTAGCCCAAAGGCGTCCCACGTGGCAAGCTGGAAGTCGCCCACGGGTTGCGGCTCGCGCTGGCGGGAGGGCCTGGCCGTGACGACGAGGTCCAGCGTCAGTTCTTCGCCGTTCCGCTGCACGACCACCGGCACGCGATCGCCCACGCGACGGCCCAAGAGCGCCCGTTCGATGTCGAGCGGGCGGTCGATGGCGAGCGTGCCGATCTGGCGGATTTCGTCTCCCTTCTGCAGCCCGCCTTGCTCGGCCGGGCTTTCTCGATCGACGCGGGCCACCTCCACCGGGCCGAGCGGGCCCTCGACCAGAAGCGGCGTAATGCCGTGCCACTGGCTTTCGAGGCGCTCGACGCTCATCAGTTGCGTCGCTACCTCGATGGCCTTGTCGACCGGGATCGCAAAGCCGATTCCCTGAGCGCCGGCGCGGACGGCCACGTTGAGACCGACCATCTTGCCGTCGAGGTTGAGCAGCGGTCCGCCGGAGTTGCCGGGGTTGATGCTGGCGTCGGTCTGAATCAGGTCGAGGTACTGCTGCGTCTCGTTCACCTGCACGTTGCGGTGCAGCGCGCTGATGATGCCGCAGGTGACGGTGTGCTCGTAGCCGTAGGCGTTGCCCAGTGCGACGACGGTTTCGCCGGTCATCAGATCGCTCGACGTTCCGATGTTGATGGTCGGCAACGGCTGCGGCGTCCGGATGCGGATGACGGCCAGATCGGTTACCAGGTCGTGAGCGACGAGCTGGGCGATGTACACCTGCCCGCCTTCGAGCGTTACGTTGATCTGGCGAACGGCGTCGACGACATGATTGTTGGTGAGGATATAGCCGCGCGGGTCGATGACCACGCCGGTTCCCATGCCGTTGACTTCGCGCTGTACGCCGGCCCGTCCGGCCGCGGCGGGTTCGATGACCGGCTTCTGGCCCTGGATGTTGACGACGGCCGGCGCGTTATCGCGCACGGCCCGCACAATGGGCGTGATGCGAGTTTCCGAGGCCCCTGCCACGTTGGGCGCAAGCGCTGCCAGCAGTCCCACGCACGCCAGCGGCCAAATCTTTTGTCCTTTGCGGCAGAAGTACGCCAACGCGCGCTGCATGGGCATCGTGGGTCGTCCAGGAGTGGCAGCCGACCAAGCGCAGTGCGGGTGACCGCGAGGCAGGCGATTGCGGGAATATCGGGACGGCGGGTGACAGGGGGTTGATCGGCGAGCCCCTACGATGCGCTTAAACGCTACAACCGCGCTCGGCACAGATCGCCCAACTTGACGCGCGGCATCTGTGGCACGGGCGAGCGCCTACGCGGCGACTAACGGGACTGCGCCGCAGGTGAGCGGGCGAGAGCGGTCCGGTCAGCGATCACGTAGGCGGCGCCGAAACCGCTCAGTCGCGGGCCGGGAAGGAGACCTGCCGTCGATAGTCGAATTCCACATCGCCCCGCTGCAGGTCCGGGGCGTCGGGGCGGACTGGCGAGAGGATGGGCTTGGTCGGCACAGGGAGGAACTTGGGCGGCATTTCCGGCCGCAGGGTAACGGGCGGCGGGCCCGCCGCCGGCTTGCACCAGCCGCGCCCCATGCCAAGTCGCTCGCAGCCGAGCCCGAATGGCGCGAACGAACACTCCCGGCAGGGCCAGCACTCAGGGCCGCAGTTCGGCCAGGGGTCGGGTTCGTACCAGTGCGAGCAGCTTTGGCCCAAGCAACCCCGTCCGCAGCAAACGACTTCGTCGGCCAGCTCCCCTTGATAGGCGGCGCTGAGGGCACGGCCAGGGGCGCACCCGCTTCCGCAGCAGGCGTCGTCGCGATAGCACGCGGCGCACCCCAGCGATGCCGCCGCGGCGGTAGCAGCAATCAGCAAGGTTCGCCGCTGGAAGGCCGTCGCCATGGCGCACACGATGAGTAGGTGAAAAGTCCCGTGACTTCATCGTCCAAAGCGGCGCGGAAACTTCGTTGCAATCGGCAAAGTTGACGTTGCCAGCGTCGTCGCCCCTGCGGCGGAAGGCCCGCGAGGCCGACCGCGCGGCGACTTCGGCGAGGCGTAGTGCCGCCTATCCGCCGGCCACGGCCGATCCTAACGGGGCGTTGTGCCGCCGGGCGGCGCCGTACCCGAACCCTGAAAGAGGAGGTTGGGAAGAAGTTGCAGAGCCAAAAAGACAGTGAGCAACGCCAACAAGGCATGAGGCCAGTATTCGGCGACGGGCACGCCCATCAACCCGGCGATCCAGCCGACTAGCAGCATCAGCGGAATCAGCACGGCCAGGACGCCGCAACCGACGGCGGCCATCGTCCCGCGAAAAGCGAGAGATTCCGTGAGCTGCTGTTGGTACACGTCGACCATCCTTCCGCGTCGCAAACTGATTTCAATCGAGTCGGCCAGCTCCATGGCGTGCAGCGCGCTAGGCCAAGTGGAATGAGCAGGCGCCGACGACTCAATCGCGGCGGCGAACCGCTGCAACGCGGCGGCGGCCGTGGCGGCGTGGCTGCACGCGTCCGCCAGCGGGCCTGTCTCACCGCCGGCGTCTACTCGCGAACCCAGAGCGTCAAACGCCAGCGTCACCCGCCCCCGTTGGCAAATAAAGGCCAGCACCATTCCTTCCGCGCCGTCCGGGGGTTCCACGGACCAACGGACGGGCGTCTCGGCTGCGCCGAGCAATTGCACGCTCAATGCCGAGTAATCGGCCGCTTCTTGAGAGACGCCGGCATGGGCGCCGACGCGGTCGAGTCGCCCGCCGACCGCGTCGAGCAATTCCACGTCGCGGGCGAAGTGCCACAGCACCCGTTCGCGGGAGCGGTCGGCAAGCGTTCGCGTGCAGACGATCTGCTCGACTCGGCCGAACCGCGGATGGCCGCTGGCGGTCCAGGCGGCGGCTTGCATCAATTCCGCCTGCATCGCCAACGGGTTGAAGTGCTGTAGCAGCGCGGAGTTCTCCGTGCGGACCATGTCGATTTGGAAGTACGCCAGCACGGAGCTTACGATCGGATGCGTCGCCAAGCAGGGGCGATCCAAGCGAGCAAGCTCCTGGATCAGTTGCACTCTGGCATCTTCGGCGACGGTTCCCTGGCCGAGGATGAAGGCGTCGATCGTCTCATCGCCAGCTAACTCCGCCCAGCGGGCGGTCTGATCGAGTGGAACTACCAAGTCCGCCGGGCCGGCCCCGTTCAGGTCGCCGACGACGACGCTGTAACCGGCCGCCACGGCCGCTTCGGCCAATTGCAGGCTATCGGGATCGGCTCCGAGCAGGGCGAATTTCATGCTATGCGGGAAAAACCGTGCGTTGCGGGGTGATGGGGCCGGCCAGCGGTGCGGGCATCAAGCGGCCGCGGAACGGCGACTCCGAGCCGCTGCGGCGATCGTGCGAAGCGGTGCGAACGCCGCGCCGTTGATTATGACAGCAATCGCGCGCTGCCGCATTGGCCGTAAATGGTACAATGCACTCGCGGCGGGAATGCCGCGGCCGGGTTCGGATGTGCGTATCGACGGGGCGGCCTGCTCATGGCGGCGATGGCCGATGGCGTTATGAAGGCGATTCTTCCCAACGGCGTCTCTGGTAACTTCGGACGGGCGTGCTCTGCGCTATCGGTCGTGGCGATAGCGATGTTTTGCCCGGCGATCGAAGCGGAGGAGCCGTCGCCGGCCGATCCCGCTCCGCCGGCGGCTTCGTCCGAGAACGCCGATGCGCCGGCGCCGGCGCCTGCCGCGTCGGCGCTGCCGGCCGCTGACCCGGCGCTGCTTGGCCGTTTGACCTTGGAACTGGATGACGACCGCTATGGAGTTCGCGAGGCCGCACAGAAGCAACTGGCGGCCCTGGGCGGCGGCGCCCTGGAGGCGGTGGCGGAGGTGGCAGCCCAGGGGACCCTGGAAGGCTCGACCCGCGCCGTCAGTATCCTGTTAACGTGGGCTGACGCGAAAGACCGCCAGTTGAGTCTCGCGGCGCTGGAAAAGCTGGCGGCCTTGGAGAATCGCCCCACGGAGTCGGCCATGGCCGACGAGCGGCTGGCCGAGGTGCGAGAGCTGGCCGCGGTCGATGCGATCAAGCGGCACGGCGGCCGCTTCGATTACGACCGGTACTTCGGCATGATTGGCGGGCCCCAACGGGCGGTACAGGTGATTCTTGGCCCGCAATGGACCGGTGGCGCCGACGGGCTGCGCCATTTGGCGGACGTCCGCAGCGCGACCACGCTCAGCTTGTACTCCACGCCGCTGGACGACGCGGCCGTTGAGCAGTTGGCGGCCCTCGCGCATGTCAAACGCATCGAGTTCTACGGGACCACCCTTTCGGCCGATACAATTGCCAAGCTGCAGAACCAGTTGCCGGGGACGAACTTCGACGTTCGTCCCGGCGGGGCGCGGCTGGGCATTCGAGGGATCAACTGCGAGCAGGTGTTGCCCGACAGCCCGGCGCACAAGGCGGGCGTGAAAGAGCAGGACCGGATAATTGAGTTTGCCGGTCAACCGCTCGACCAGGCGGTCGCGCCGCACGAGCAGTTCGAGCAGCTCACCAAGCTCATTGGCAAGTGCAAGCCCGGCGACAGCAAGCCGATCACGGTTCAGCGGCTGAATCCGCAAACGGGCGTCGCCGAGACGGTGAAACTGACGGTGACCTTCGACCGCTGGGGGGACGACACGCGGCCGTCCAGCGGCATGGGGGGCGGGCAAGACCCCTTTAGCGCCCCGCGGCCATCGCCGGCAGTGATCCAGGGACAGATCATCATTCAGGGCGGAGCGGGCGGCGTCCAGCGAATACAAGTGCTGCCCCAGGCGCAGCCGCAACAGTTGCCGGCGGAACTGCAGCCCATTCCCGCCGGTCCATGAAGAGGGGCCACCAAAAAACGCGGCGCGCCGAACGCTCGGCGCGCCGCGTAGCTGTTTTTGAAGCGCTTCTTGTCTAGACGGCCAGGCCGGTTTCGATCTGGCGCTCCAGCTCGGTCAGATGGCCGCTCGTGCGGAGTTGATGGGCCAGCAGTTGGCGGCCCTTTTCGGTCCACACGCCGATGGAGCGGACTTCGTTCTTCGACTCGGGGCAGAGGAAGGTGACGTGCTTGGGAGTGAGGTCCTTCAGCTCGACCGCGCCGGACGCCCGGCAGACGCGGGCCGAGAAGGCCACGCGGCGGTTGTTTTCCTCATCCTCCCAGTGAGATTCGATGGTGTGCATGTGCGCGTACTCCCAAACAGGGTGAAAAACGGCGATCCGGCAAGGCAACACGGGCGGCCGGAACGGCTTCAGGCGGGCCCCATTAAGCGGCTGCGAGGATGGTCGGAAAACCAGGCCGCGAAGGGTAGTCCCGTATTGTAGGCAGGACTTCGGCAGCGGGCACGGTCAATTTGAGCGAAACCGCGAAAAATCGGGAAAATACTCTCTCGCAAAGGCGCGAAGGCGGACAGGGGAACGGAGAACGCTAATACACGCTAATCTTCGCTAATGAGCGCACATACCCGATTGCTTCAATCAACCCATTAGCGTCGATTAGCGATGATTAGTGTTCCCAAGCTGTTGCCGTACCTATACTTCTCGCCCGTTTTTCCTTTTCGCGTTCCGCCTTTACGCCTTCGCGCCTTTGCGAGAGGCCTTTTTCCGGCCCGGGTTCGCCGGGGCGGCTTATGGCCGGGCGTCGATGAACATATAGCCGTTGTCGGCCAGGTTGAACAGCGGCCGGTGGGGATTGGTTCGGCTGGCCTTGGCGTTGGCGCCGTAGTGCCAGACGAGATTCGTGAAGATGTTCCACGATTCTTCGCGCGAGCCGACGACGCCGGCATCCTCGTCGGGGATCAGGTAGTTGAAGCCGGTTTGCAGCGACCACCGATTCGACAGCGGGGCGTATGCGTCGGCGCCGAATATGCCCTCGCCGTCGTTGCTGCCGCCGCCCCAGAATCGCAGTTCGGCAGCTTCGCGGAAATGGAAGCGGAAGAAGAGGTTGAACTGGTCAACCGCTTGGAATTCGGTTGAACCGAGCGTCGCGGTGTTGGTGTGGGCGGCGCCCCAGAAGCCGATTTCGCGGCCGCGCCGGCTCTTGACGCTCACCTCGTAGCGGATCTGTTGGAAGTCGAGGTCGGCGAGGTAGTCGTCGTCCTGGTAATCCCAGACGACGCCAAACTGCACGCCGGCCGGCACGCGGCGAAAGAGGCCGGCGGTGACGAAGTTCTGCGAGCGGTCCTCGGAGGAGCCGCCGGAATTGCCCGACAGTTGACTCTGCACCGCCTGGTAACCGAGCTGGTAGCTGAGCTGCGGCAGCAGCAGCCCGACATAAGGGGCGCGGCCGCCGAGGTTGACGGCTTCTTGGAAGCCGAAGTTGCCGTCGGCGTTGCCGCCGAAGGCGGGCGCGTCGCGCGGGCCTTTGAACCCATGGACGCCGGCCCACACAGTTAGTTCTTTGAGGCGGGGCAGGCATACGGGGAAGCACCAATAATCGGGCCGCGGCGGGGCGACTGCGGCCCCGCAGGCGATGCCGTCGCAGCCCAGGTCGCCGCAGCCGCAGCCTGGCTCGAGGATTTCGCAGCCCGGTTCCACCAGCTCGCAACCGGGCTCCAGTACGCCGCATCCAGGTTCGGCGACAGCGCAGCCCGGTTCGACCAAGCCGCAGGCCGGTTCCATGCCGCAGGCGACTTCCTCAAGCCCGCAGGCTGGCTCCAGGATGCCGCAGGTCGGCTCGCCGCAACCGCACACGGGCTCGGCAAAACCGCAACCGGCAGGGTCGCTTTCCATGTAGGAGTCCAAAAAGGCCGCTTGCCGCAGGCGCGGGCCGCTGGCCGGTCGAATCGCCGGCGGCTGGCTGTGATCGAGCGTCACCACGCGGTGGGCCTGGCTCGCGTTATCGGAACGGAAATGGGCCAATTGGCCCTCGGCGGCAGGCTTGGTAAAGGCGGGAAGGGACTGGTTTTTCGCGGGCGCCTGCCGCACGGCCTTCGTGTTAGCGGGGCGCGACGCGACTTCCGCTAGCGGTTTGGCGACTTGCTGCCGCTTGGCGGCCGATGCGGCGCCATCTGCGGCGGCCGGCGCCGATGGCGCGGTCGCGCTGGCGGGCGTGGGACTGCGGAATTTCAGCGTCGAATTCGCCTCGGTGACCGCCGTGGCGCTCGCCCGAGCGGGCTTTTGAAAGTGGACATGGGGTTCGCCGGCTTCATGCGCGGCCGAGAAGGCGGGGGCCAGGATCATGCCCGCGCCAAGGATCGAGACCCGAATCGTACGCAGCGAGGCCAGGGCGCCTAAGGTGATCATGAATCGAGTTCACGGGGGCGTGCTCAGTCTGGCCGCCGCCGCCTTTGTCTCGACGCGAACCGACGGGCGAGGGCTTCGTGAATCGGCAAAGCCCTCAACGTCGGCGCGTCTCGGCAGCCCCCCCGGGAACCAACGCGTACAGGGGTAATCGGCAGGCGGCGGCCGATACTTTCGTTAAAGTCGCTGTAATCGGAAAAGTTTTGTATCACAGGCGGCCAGGTGCTAGCTGCCAGCATCCTACGCCTGCCACCAGGCGGCGGCGGATTGCCATGTCCACTGGCGGGAGAGGTCGCCGCGGTCCGGCCGCGTGGCCGCGCCGCTGCATGGCGATGGGCCAAGTAACCGGCAGCAGCGAAATAAGTTGCGCAAGGTGAAGCGACGTTCGCTCGGAACAAAAGTTGCTATAGCCGACGATACAGATGTTGCCAGTGGCGCAGTTTGTGCTGATACTGGAAGGGAGAGAAGAGTTTCTGGAGCGACTCGTACTGCGGGGTCCAAACCCGCGTGGCCGTCGGCAGCCTTGGTTCGGTTGTCGCAAGCAGGATTCCCACGCTCTTTGCCAACTTCCGCTCAATAGCGTGCAACGCGGGTTCTCGAGCACGGCGGCAGGCCCTTCTGGCATGTGCGGCCTTCAAAGCCGCCGGATACGGCGGATTTGAGTTCTCCCACGGCGAACCGGTTGCCGTGCTGCGCTTGAAGCACCGGGGTCGCCTTGCTTGACCTCCGCGGCGATAGGCCGTGCCGCTGGGGGTGTTGACCGAGCGCAGGGCGGCCCTTGCGCGTTGTTGAGGTCGGAGGCGGGCGCTAAGCCGCAAGCGGCTGGGCGGGGCAGGGTCGTCGAGGTGCGCTGCAGGGTTGAACTTGGCTGGTTGAGTCGGTTTTCGACATTAGATTTGAGTTTAAGGCATCAAGCTGCAGACTTTCGCGTGCGCGGGGCACGTCGTCCGCGCCGTCGAATTCGGCATGGAGCAAGGCAATGACCAAAGGTAGCGAGATCATTTCCCTGGTGTCGCAGCGGCAAGATCGCGAGCAGTTCCGGAGGAAGAACTGGATCGGCACGTTCGAGCAGTATCTCGATATCGTCCGCGAGCGTCCGCTAGTGACGCGCACGGCGTATCAGCGGCTGTATGACATGATTCTGTCGTACGGCGTTGACGTGACCGAGCGCAATCGCAAGAAGGAATACCACTACCGCTTCTTCGACGATCCCGACAACGACGGCCGGGACGCGGTGTTCGGCCTGCGGGAGCCGCTGCACCACCTCGTCAATGCGCTGAAGAGCGCCGCGTTTGAATACGGCATCGAGAAGCGCGTGCTGTTGCTCCACGGCCCGGTGGGGAGCAGCAAGAGCACTATCGTGCGGCTGCTGAAGCAGGGGCTGCAGCGCTACTCGGCCACGGATGACGGCGCCCTGTACACCTTGGGATGGGTGGACGACGACAATCCCGAGTTGATCCACTGGTGCCCGATGAACGAGGAGCCGCTGCACCTGATTCCGGAGCGGTTCCGCGAGGACGTGGCGGCGGGGCTGAACGCGGGCCGCGGCGAGAACGAATTCAAGGTCCGCATTCGCGGCGAGCTGGATCCGTTCTGCCGGTTCATTTACCAGGACCGGTTGAAGAAATACGACGGCGACTGGACGCGCGTCGTCGAGGACGTGCGAATCAAGCGGGTGATCCTCAGCGAAAAGGATCGCGTCGGCATCGGCACGTTTCAGCCGAAGGATGAAAAGAACCAGGACGCCACCGAGCTGACCGGCGACATCAACTACCGCAAGATCGCCGAGTACGGCAGCGACAGCGACCCGCGGGCGTTCAATTTCGACGGCGAGTTCAATATCGCCAACCGGGGGATTATCGAGTTCGTCGAGGTGCGGAAGCTCGACGTGGCGTTTTTGTACGACCTCCTGGGCGCCAGCCAGGAACATCGGATCAAGCCGAAGAAGTTTGCGCAAACCGACATCGACGAGGTGATCATCGGCCATACGAACGAACCGGAGTACCGCCGCCTGCAGAACAACGAGTTTATGGAGGCGTTGCGGGACCGCACGGTGAAGATCGACATCCCGTACGTCACGAAGCTCGAAAACGAGATCAAGATTTACGAGAAGGACTACAACCCCAAGACGGTGCCGAACAAGCACATCGCGCCGCACACGATCGAAATGGCGGCGATGTGGGCCATTCTCACGCGGCTGGAGGACCCCAAGCACGCGGGTCTGAGTCGCCTGCAGAAGCTGAAGCTGTACAACGGCAAGAGCTTGCCCGGCTTCACTGACGAGAACATTGCGGAGCTGCGCGAGCAGGCCACGACCGAGGGCATGATCGGCATCTCGCCCCGCTATGTGCAAGATAAGCTGTCCAATGCGCTGGTCGCTCACCCCGAGGCCCGGTCGATCAACCCGTTCATGGTGCTCAATGAACTGGAGGCCGGGCTTAAGCATCATAGCCTGATCACGAGCGAGGAGACGAAGCAGCAGTACCGCGAGCTTCTCGGCGTGGTCAAGGAGGAATATACGAACATCGTGAAGAACGAAGTGCAGCGGGCCATCGCGGCCGACGAGGCGGCCCTGGCGCGACTGTGCGGCAACTACATCGACAACATCAAGGCGTACACGCAGCGCGAGAAGGTGCGAAACTCGTTCACCGGCCAGTACGAAGAGCCGGACGAGCGCCTGATGCGGTCGATCGAAGAGAAGATCGACATTCCGGACAGCCGCAAGGACGACTTCCGGCGAGAGATCATGAACTATATCGGCGCCCTGTCCATCGACGGCAAGAAGTTCGACTACAAGACGAACGAGCGACTGAACAAGGCGCTGGAGCTGAAGCTGTTCGAGGACCAGAAGGATTCGATCAAGTTGACTAGCCTGGTGTCGAACGTGATCGACGCCGAAACGCAGCAGAAGATCGACGTCGTCAAGGGGCGTCTCATTCGCGACTACGGGTACGACGAAGAGAGCGCGACCGACGTGCTCAACTACGTGGCGAGCATCTTCGCTCGCGGGGACGTCAAGGAGAAGTAGCGGTCAGCAGTCAGCGATCAGCGGTCAGCCGGAAAGAGGAGTTGCGGTCAGAGGGGAGCGATTTCGATCGTCCAGAGTTAGGCTAGAGCTTTCTGGCTGATCGCTAAGAGCTAACCGCTGACCGCTCCAGCCATGCTCGACATCGAACGCGATCAACGCCGATTCAAGGAGATTGTCCGCGGACGAATTCGCGGCAACCTCCGCAAGTACATCACGCACGGCGAAATGATCGGCCGCAAGGGAGGCGATATCGTCAGCATTCCCGTCCCGCAGTTGGACGTGCCGCGATTCAAGTTCGGCAAGAACGGCTCGGGCGGCGTGGGGCAGGGCGACGGCCAAATCGGCGACCCCGTGGGCAAGCCCGGCAACGACCCCGGCGGCAGCGGCGGCGCCGGCAGCGATCCTGGCGGCGGGCACTTCTTGGAAGTCGAGATATCGCTCGACGAATTGGCCGAAATGCTCGGCGACGAACTGGAACTGCCGCGGATCAAGCCCAAAGGCGCCGCCAGCATCGAAGCCGAGAAAACCAAGTACAACAGCGTCCGGCAAAGCGGGCCCGAATCGCTGCGGCACTTCCGGCGCACGTACTTGCGGGCGCTCAAGCGGCAGATATCGACCGGCACGTACGAACTGGATGAACCGCGCGTCGTGCCGGTGAACGCCGATAAGCTGTACCGGTCATGGAACGACGTTCCGCAGCCGAAGGTAAACGCCGCGGTGATCTACATGATGGACGTATCGGGCTCGATGACCGACGAGCAGAAGGAGATCGTTCGCACCGAGGCGTTTTGGATCGACGCCTGGCTTGGTAAGCAGTACCGCGGCGTGGAGAAGCGCTACATCATTCACGACGCGGTGGCGAAGGAGGTCGATGAGAACACCTTTTACCACACGCGCGAGAGCGGCGGCACGCGGATCAGTTCGGCCTACAAGGCGGCGGCGGACCTCATCGAGCAGTCGTTTCCCGTCGAGGACTGGAATCTGTACTGCTTTCAGTTTTCCGACGGCGACAACTGGGGGGACGACAATCGCAAGGCGTTTGAGATCCTGAGCGAAAAGCTGCTGCCGGCGGTAAACCTGTTCTGCTACGGTCAGGTGGAAAGCCCGTATGGCAGCGGCGATTTCATCGACGCGCTGGAAAAGCAATTCGGCGCGCACGAAAAGCTGGTGCTCTCGGAAATCGCGGACAAGGACGCGATCTACGAATCGATTCGCACTTTTTTGGGCAAGGGACGGTAGGTCGATTGATAGGCACGCTCGGCCGCGGTTCAGACGGGTCGCTTAAGCACGCTTTCATACGGCTTCCATTCGGTTAATCCGCTCGTTACGTACCTAGCATCGCTCATGGCTCTCGACGGTCTCGGGAATTTGACGCCGGAACTCGCCGCCTTGCAGGTGGAAATCGAAGGGTACGCGCGGCGTTACGGGCTCGATTTTTTCCCCACGATTTTCGAGCTCATCGACGCCGACCAGCTCAACTCGATTGCCGCGCGGGGCGGGTTCCCCATCCGCTATCCGCATTGGCGGTTCGGCATGGAATACGAGCAGCTCTCGAAGGGCTACCACTACGGATTGCAGAAGATCTACGAAATGGTGATCAACAACAATCCGTGCTACGCGTATCTCATGCGTTCCAACGGCCTGATCGACCAGAAGCTGGTGATGGCTCACGTCTACGGGCACTGCGACTTCTTCAAGAACAACGAGTGGTTCGCGCACACCAATCGCAAGATGATGGATGAAATGGCGAACCACGGCACGCGGATTCGCCGCTACATGGACGAAGCGGGCGTCGAAGAGGTGGAGGATTTTATCGACGTCTGCCTCAGCGTCGAAGACCTGATTGACGTCCATTCGCCCTTTATCCGCCGGCGTGACAAGAAGGATCCGTATGACTTCAGTCGAGATAAGAAGGAGGACGACGCCAAGTCGCCGCCGCGCTTCCGCGCGAAGGAATACATGGATCCGTTCGTAAATCCGCGGGAGGCGATGCTGCGAGCTGACGAACCCGAGCCCAGCGCCGTGCGCAAGCTGCCCGACCAGCCGGAGCGCGACGTCTTGCAGTTTCTCCTGGAGCACGCGCCGCTAAACGCGTGGCAGCACGACGTGCTGTCGATCATTCGCGATGAAGCGTATTATTTCGCGCCGCAGGCGCAAACGAAGATCATGAACGAAGGCTGGGCCAGTTACTGGCACTCGACCATCATGATTCGCGACGCGGTCAGCTCGGCGGAAATCGTCAACTACGCGGATCACCACAGCGGCACGCTCGCCAGCTCGCCGACGCAGCTTAATCCCTACAAGGTCGGCATCGAGCTGTTCCGCGATATTGAAGATCGTTGGAATCGGGGCGCGTTCGGACGCGAGTACGACGAGTGCGACGACGAGCGCCAGCGCCGGCGGTGGGACAAACAGCTTGGCTTGGGGCGGCAGAAGATCTTCGAGGTCCGGCGGATTCACAACGACCTGACGTTCATCGACGAGTTTTTGACGCTGGACTTCGTCCGCGAGCACAAGCTCTTCCGCTTTGGCTACAATGCCGGGACGGAGGCGTACGAGATCGAAAGCCGCGAGTTTCCAGCAGTGAAGCAACAACTGCTGCAAAGCCTGACCAATCGCGGGCGGCCGATTATTAAGGTTGAAGACGGCAATTACCGGAACCGCGGCGAACTCTACCTGCGGCATGACTTTTGCGGCGTCGAGCTGCAGCTCGATTACGCCATCGACACGCTGAAGAACTTGCATCGCCTCTGGAGCCGGCCGGTGCATCTGGAAACGGCGCTGGAGAACGCCAAGGCTGTGCTTTCGTTTGACGGAAGCGACCACCATATTGAGAAAGGCGAGCCCATCGAACTGGCGGGCGATCGAGAGGTTTCCGTATGAGTCTGTCATCGCAGCTATTGGATGAGCTTCGCGCCAGGATCGGGCAAAGCGGGCAGAGAGTTCTGGTCTCAAACGGCCGACGGACGGCGCGCTGCGAAGCCGTGCACTGCGAACGATTTGCCGTGACGTTCGACGAGCTGGCGGTCGAGACGCCCGAACTGGCGACCGCCACGGCGGCCGAATTGCAGGCGGCGAGCCGCGACTTGTCGGCTCGCGTCAACTACCTGTTGGAGCCCATCGCGCCGATCGAGACGGACGCCGCCGGCTGCAGCGTGCAGATGCGGAGCAATCCGCCGCAGAAGGACGACAACGGCTGGCGGTATTACGAGTTGCTACTGCAGCGGGGCGGATCGGTGGCGCTTGCGCGGTACGAGAAGCGACCGGGGCAGCCGCGCGTTCGCGTACCGGCGATCTTGACGCACGAGGTCGTGGGGCGGTTAATTGACGACTTCTTAGCGACCGTTGACGCGATCTAGCAATGGTTAGCAAGCTCAAATGAGCACATACGAAGCGACGCTTGGCGACGACCTGGATCTGGCACTCCGTGAGGGAGGGATGCACTTCGTGGGAGAAAGCGAGGTCCAAAAGACGCTTCGGCGACTGGCGATGCGTTTGGACGAGCTTGGGATCGACTATGCGATTGCCGGTGCAATGGCGATGTTCCTCCATGGTTACCGGCGCTTTACAGAGGACGTTGACGTATTGGTAACTCCCGAATCTCTCGCTCGCATACATGACGAGCTCGAGGGCCGCGGATACGTTCGACCGTACGAAAAGAGCAAGAATCTGCGAGACGCCGACACCCGCGTTCGCATCGACTTCTTGATAACGGGTCAGTATCCGGGGGACGGCAAGCCTGGGCCGGTCGCCTTTCCGGACCCCGCGGCAGTGGCAGAGGTTCGCAACGGCCTGCGAGTCGTGTCGTTGCCGGTTCTGGTCGAATTGAAACTAGCCTCAGGGCAGTCGCCTGCCCGGCTCAAGGATCTGGGCGACGCACAGGAGCTTATAAGGTCGCTTCAACTGCCGTATGACTATGCGAAATCGATTGATCCTACCCTGCGCGACGTCTACGAACGGCTTTGGCGTGCCGTGGCCGAATCGAAAACAGACGATCGCTGAATGACTTCTCGCACACAGGAAGCCAGATCTGGTACCATGCGTTACCATTTACAGCTCTTGCATCGCCTGCTTTTACTACGCAATCGCCATGAATCGTCCCGCCGTTACGGCTGCCGCCGAGGCGTCGCGTCAACCTGCCGACGGTGGTTGGCACTGCAGCCATCTGTATTACTCCTGGAACCGCGATCGCCTGGCGGATATGCCGCCGGAGTGCGTCGCCGAGGGCCGGGCCGCACTGATCTCCGCGCTCGATCCAGCCCGTAAGGGGGCGCCGCTACGGCTGCAGACGTCGATTGTCAGCGGCGCGAAGGCCGACTTCGGCTTGATGGTGATGGACCGCGACCCGCTGGCGGTCGATAGCGTCCATCAGCGGCTGCTGGCCGGACCGCTGGGGCCGGCAATCGTGCCAGGCTACTCGTTCGTCTCGATGACCGAGATTAGCGAGTACGTCATGACGGCCGAGCAGTATGGCCAGCGGCTGATCGCCGAGGGCGAAACCGAAGGAAGCGCCGTCTACCAGACGAAGGTCAAGGCCTACGCCGACCGGTTGGAGCACATGAACCGGCAACGGCTGACGCCCGATTTCCCGCCCTATCCCAATACGTGCTTCTACCCAATGAACAAGAAGCGCCAAGTGGGCGAGAACTGGTTTCTGCTGTCGAAAGAAGAGCGGATGAACCTGATGAGCGAACACGCCAAGAGCGGGATGGCGTTCGCCGGGAAGGTGTCGCAGCTCATCACCGTGGGGATCGGCCTGGAGGACTGGGAGTGGGGCGTCACGCTGTGGGCCGCCAACCCGCAGTACTTGAAGGAAATCGTGTACTACATGCGCTTCGACGAGGCCAGCGCGCGATACGCCGAGTTCGGGCCGTTCTACGCTGGCTACATTTGCTCGCCCGCGGAGATGCTGGATCACTGTTTGATTGGCGTAGAGCGGGCGTTCAACGATTGAAGAATGGCTTGGCGCGGGCTTTCCGCCAGCCGATTCTTTCCACGGCCGTTTCGACGCACTAGAATGATCCCGCGACCACGGCGCATTTGGCGCCTCGGCGGGAGTGTGGCGATGGTTTCCGGCGGCGGTTTGAGCATTGACAGCGCTGTGATCGAATCCCAATCGCGGAATTGTGAGAATGCGGGGGTGCATGTCGTCAGGCACCCGCTGGTGGAACATCACGTCACTCGGATGCGTCGGGCGACCACGAGGCCGAGCGAGTTTCGCGACTTGGTGCGGCGGCTGGCGACGCTGATGGCGTACGAGGCGACGCAGGACCTCCCGACCGCGCACCACCGCGTTCAGACGCCGCTCGCGGAAGCCGACGGCGTGCAACTGCGCGGACGCATCGGGCTGATTCCGATCTTGCGCGCCGGGCTGGGAATGGTCGATCCGGTGCTTGATCTGCTGCCGATGGCCGAGGTGTGGCACTTGGGGCTGTATCGCGACGAGTCCACCGCGCAACCGGTTCGCTACTACGATAAGCTACCGCCCAAGCGGCCGGTCGACGTGGCGCTTGTTCTCGATCCGATGCTCGCCACGGGGGGCTCGGCTACGGCGGCGCTGATGACGTTGCGGGAGTGGGGCGTGCCGCGGGTGAAGGTCTTGTCGTTGATCGCCGCGCAGGAAGGGCTCGACTCGGTGGCCGCGCAGTTTCCTGAGGCTCAAATCTACATCTGCCAGATTGATCCGGAGCTGAACGCCCAGAAGTTCATTGTGCCGGGACTGGGCGACGCCGGCGACCGGATCTTCAACACGATCCAGCCCGCCGAGTAGGCGAAACGGCGCATCGACGCGCCAAACCATCGAGCGTCCGCAGGGTTAGGTTTGCCTGCATCCGTGTTCGACCGCGAGGCGCGGCTTACAGGAACACTCCCGCCACGGCGGCGTTCAGCAGCGTGGCGGTGAAGCCGACGAACAGCGCTCGCATGCCCAATCGGGCGAGATCATGGCGTCGACCGGGGGCCATGGCGCCGATGCCGCCGAGCTGAATCCCCACGGACGAGAAGTTCGCAAATCCCGTGAGCGCGAAGGCCGCCAGCATGTACGAGCGCTGCGACATGTAGTCCGGCACGGATTTCCACGCCTTAAGCTGCAAGTAGGCGTAATGCTCGTTGATGGCCAGCTTCGATCCCAGCAGGGCGCCGACCTTCTGCTGGTCGCCGTCTTCGATGCCCATCAAAAAGGCAACCGGCGCGAAAACCTGTCCGAAGATCCACTCTAGCGAGATGTTCTCCGGCAGGTTCCAACCGAATTGCGAATTGAGCCAGGCCGTGTTGATCAACCCGAGGATGCCGTCGGCCATCGCCACGAATGCGATGAACACAATGAGCATCGCGGCCACGTTGAGGGCAAGGCGCAGCCCGTCGCTCGTGCCGGCGGCGGCGGCGTCGATGGCATTGACGTACGGGGACTTGATTTTTTCCGTTTCGGTGAGGCCGCTGGTTTCAGGCCGACTGATCTCGGGCAGAAACAGCTTCGAGAGGTAGAGGCTGCAAGGGCAGGCCATGACGCACGTGGTGAGCACGGCTACGGGGTCGGCGCCGTAATTGATGTAGACGGCCATCATGCCGCCGGAGATGTGAGCCATGCCGCTGGCCATCAGGGCGAACAACTCGGAGTTGGTCATTCGCGGGACGTAGGGCTTCACGATCAGGGGCGCCTCGGTCTGGCCCATGAAGACGTTGGCCGAAACCGACAGCGTCTCGGCGCCGCTGGTCCGCATGAGGTGCACCATCAGCTTCGCGAGAAGGCGGACGCACGCCTGGAGCACGCCGAAGTGGTACAGCACCGTAAAGAACGCCGAAACGAACAGGATCGGCGGCAACGCCTTAAACGCGAAGGGGAATAGAAAATCATCGCCGAACGCGCCGGCCAGGTGTTCGGGGTGCGCCAGGTTTCCGAAAACGAACTCGGCGCCCCTGTCGGAGAAGCTGATGAAGCTCTTCACCACGTCGCCGGCGCGCTCAAAGGCGGCGTAAACGGAGTACTCGGCGCCGCCGATCGTAACGCGGCCCTTGAGCACCAATAGCGCCAGCAAGCCTTGCAGCGCAATGCCCCAGCCGATCGTGCGCCAGTTCACTGCGCGAAGATTCGCAGAAAAGGCGGCCACAATGCCGAAAAAGACGATTATGCCCGCGATCGATTGGCCGCGTAGGCCGATGCCGTCGCGCGCTACGTAAGCGGCCACGGCGACCGCTAGAATGGAGCCCAGGATCGCCATTCGCCAGGTCAGCGGCGTGGGCGGACAATGCAGGATCGGCGGCGGAGCCAGTTGCGGATCGACAGGCGTTTCAAGCGATTCAGGGGCGTTCATGGTCGAAAACTGCGCGGTCCGTCGGCGGCCGGAATCGGCCCTTGCCCAGAATAGCTGGCAGCGAGTCGAGAAAAAAGGCGAAAGTCCGCACTTGCCGGTCCAAAGCCGCTAGGCCGACGGCCTGGCCGGCCGGATACGGCTCAAGTCCAGTCCCAGGGGGACGTTGGCCCCTACCTGCGACTAACCGCTTGCCGTTACGATTTGCGTAAGCTACAAGCATCGCCCGGGAGAGGACGCACATGAAAACCCTGCTGACCAGAGAGCAACTGCATGATGGCGTCGCGAAGATGGCGCAGCAGATTGAAGCGGCCTTCGAGGGGAGGCAGCTAACGATCATCGGCGTGCTGACCGGGAGCGTGGTTCTGGTGGCCGATCTCATCCGGCACATCGACCAGCCGATGCGCGTCGGCGTGATCCAGGCGTCGAGCTACCGAGGCGCCACGACGACGCGCGGCGATTTAATCATCAACAGCGAACTGATGCTCGACATCAAGGACCGCGACGTTTTGCTGGTGGACGACATCTTCGACACCGGGCATACGCTGGAAAAGGTCGTGGAAAAGCTCAAGGACTTCAAGCCGGCCAGCGTTCGCTCCGCGGTGTTGCTGCGGAAGCTCGGCCGGCAGGAAACCGACTACCGGCCTGATTTCACTGCTTTCGAAATACCCGACGAGTTCGTCGTTGGCTACGGCCTCGATTACGAGGACATGTATCGGAACTTGCCGTATCTGGCGGCGCTCGAAAGCGAAGACATTGACCGGCACAATGCCGCGCAGCAGGGGTAACCAACGATTGGCAAAGCCACATCGCCGCCAGCAATGAAGCCATCGGCGGCCCAGGGCGCCGATTCGGTCAAGCGGCGCCGACTGCCGTGCATCGAGTGTGGCGAGCGTTATAACGTGAATTGATCGGGCAGCAGCTTGTCGAGCGTCGTCCTGCGGATGCCGGCGGGATTGTCGGCGTCGATGAGCAGTACTTCCATCGCCGAGCCGAACTCGCTGAGCACCTGGCGGCAGGCGCCGCAAGGCGAATGCCCGCCCGAGGTGGCGACGGCGATGGCTACCAACTGCTTGTGCCCGGCTGCGACAGCGGCGCACACCGCGGCGCGTTCGGCGCAAATTGTTAGCCCGTACGAGGAGTTCTCCACGTTGCAGCCAGCGATGATCTCGTCCGACGCCGTCAGCACCGCGGCGCCCACCAGAAAGCGGGAGTAGGGGGCGTGCGCACGAGCCCGAACGTTCAGCGCCGCACCGACGAGCGCCTGTTGCACGATAGCATCCATAGGAAGCAAAAAAACGGTGACACGGAGGGCGGCGTCTTCACGCGATTCTATCGACGATAAGCGGCCCCATCGATGGCGGGTCGTCCGCGAACTGCATGGCTTCCAGAATCATCGGCCGAACCTGCTGCTGAACCACCGGCTCCGCGAAGAATCTTAGCAACGGCTCGCCCACGTTGATGGCGTCGCCGAGCCGCGCGAGCATTTCAATGCCGGTGGAGTGGTCCAGCGGGTCGCCGAGCTGCCGCCGTCCGCCCCGCATGGCGATGATCGCCTGGCCCAGCCTTTCGGTGTTTATGGCCGCGAGGTAGCCGGAACGCGGAGATAGAACTTCCGCAGCCGGCGCCACGGCTCGCAACGCATCGAGGCGGCCCCCCAGTCCCTTCGCGGCCGCCATCCTGCGACCGGCCGGGCCTCCTACCCGCAAACGCGAGCACTTGGGCGCCAAGGGCAAGCGTGACCTCCATGAGGTCTGCCGGGCCGCGGCCTTCGAGCGCGGCGACCGATTCGTTCACCTCGACGGCGTTGCCGGCCATTCGGCCGAGCGGTTGATTCATATCCGTCAGCAGGGCGGTGGTGGCCACGCCCATGCGCTTGCCGGTCGAGACGAGCGACTCGGCGAGCCGCCGCGCCTGGTCGAGCGTCTTCATGAACGCGCCGCTGCCGAACTTCACGTCGAGGACCAGCGCGTCGAGGCCTTCGGCGAGCTTCTTGCTCATGATGCTGGCGGTGATGAGCGGGATCGAGGGCACGGTCGCCGTTACATCGCGCAGCGCGTACAGCTTGCGGTCGGCGGGCACGAGATCGGCTGTAGCGCCCGTGATGACGCAGCCAACGCGGCGAACGACGTCGCGCACTTCCTCCATGGACAGATCCGTGCGGAAGCCCGGAATCGCTTCCAGCTTATCGAGCGTGCCGCCCGTGGCGCCAAGCCCGCGACCGGAAATCATCGGCACTTGCAATCCGCAGCAGGCGAGCATGGGCGCCAACAGCAGCGACGTTTTGTCGCCGATGCCGCCGGTCGAGTGCTTGTCCGCGCGAAGGCGGCCGTCGTCGGGCCACTCGAACCGTGCACCGCTATTGAGCATGGAGTCCGTGAGAGCGGCCGTTTCGTCGGTGGTCATACCGTTAAGGTAAATGGCCATCGCAAGGGCCGACATCTGGTAGTCCGGCACGTCGCCCCGGACGTATCCGGCGATGAACTCGCCGATCTCCGCCGCCGTTAGCTCGCCGCGGTCGCGCTTCTTCTGAATGATCCAAACGGGATTCATAGCCATGCCCGAACACTGTTTCACACAAAGGCTCAAAGGATTTCTGTGACGCTAGGTGCGGAACACTAATCCTCGCTAATAAGCGCTGATGTACGGATGAATTAGCGATGATCAGCGGTTATCAGCGTTCCTCTTCTCGAGCGCTCCGGCCAATTTCGTCCCTTCGCGCCTTTGCGTGAATCATTTTGTTTTCAAAGCTGGTCAACGATTCCTTCAATGATGGCCGCAAGTTTGTCCGCGGCCGTGGCGGCGACGGATAATACGTCGTGCCCGGTGGTTTCGGTGAGAGCGTCGGCCGAGCCGATGTTGGTGATGGTCGACAGGCCGAGGACGCGCAGGCCGGCGTGTCGGGCCACGATCACCTCTGGCACGGTGGACATGCCGACCGCGTCGCCGCCCAACCTGCGGAGCAGGCGGTATTCAGCACGGGTCTCATAGTTCGGCCCCAACACGCCGATGTATACGCCGCGATGGAGCACGAAGCCCGTGCGCAGGGCGACGTCCATCGCCAGCCGCTGCAACTGGCGATCGTACGGGCTCGACATGTCGGGAAACCGGGGGCCCAGGTTGTCGTCGTTCGCGCCGACCAACGGGTTGCGGAACATCAGATTGATGTGATCGTCGATCAGCATCACGTCGCCCGTGGCGTACTGCGGATTGAGGCCGCCGGCGGCGTTCGAGACGATCAGCGCTCCGCCTCCCAGCGCCTGCAGCAACCGCACCGGCATGCCTGCCGTGGACGGTGAATGGCCCTCGTACAGGTGGAATCGACCCTGAAAGGCGATCACCGGCTTACCGACTAGCCGACCGCACACGAGCTTCCCCGCATGGCCGATCGCCGTCGTCCGCGGGAAGTGAGCGATCGCCGCGTAGTCGATCACGGCCTCGACATCGATCCGGTCGGCCAGTCCGCCAAGCCCGGACCCCAGGATGATGCCCGCGCGGGGCGCCGCTGTCCATTGGCGGCGAACCGCAGCGGCGGCTTCAGCCATGTGAGCGGCGACTTCCAGCATTGATGGCACAGGCTTGTTGAGTGATTCGTTTGAATGATCGGCGACAATGGGGTTGCCCATGCCCGCCTCAGCGCTGAGCACGCCATGATTCAGCCCGACCTAGCCAGGTCGGGGCTACTGGGGCTCGCTTCAGGCAGGCGGCTTTCCGAAAGGCTTCTGTGCGGGTTAACTAATCACGCGATGTGCTTGAGGATGCCGATCAGCAACGCATGAAGCTTCGGCTGCGCGGCATTCGCTACGGCGATAATCTCCTCGACGTTGGCCGACTGGAGTGCATCGGGCAGGCACATGTCGGTCACCACCGACAGGCCGAACACCCGCATGCCGCTGTGAACAGCGACAAGCACTTCGGGCACGGTCGACATGCCGACGACGTCCGCTCCAATCAAGCGCAAGAACCGGTACTCGGCGCGGGTTTCAAGATTGGGCCCGGTCACGGCGACTGTCACGCCGCGGTGCGCGACGAAGTTCTCTCGGCGGGCGATTTCGAGACCGACGTCGATCAGGTCGGGCGTGTACGGCGCCGACATATCAGGGAACCGCGGTCCCAGGCGATCGTCGTTCACGCCGATGAGGGGATTATCGCCCATGAGGTTGATGTGGTCGTCGATGATCATCACGTCGCCGGCCCGATAATACGGGTTCATCCCGCCCACCGCTTGGGAGACGATTAGAAGGTCGGCGCCGAGGAACCTCATCACCCGCACCGGCAACGTGATCTGCCGCAGCGAATAGCCCTCGTACTGGTGGAAGCGGCCTTCCATGGCGAGCACCGGCACGCCCGCCAGCCGCCCGCAGACAAGTCGGCCGCGATGGCTGACGGCGGTCGAACGGGGAAAGTGCGGGATTTGTTCGTAGTCGAGCGCAACGGCGTCTTCAATCTCCTGGGCGACGTTCCCTAGCCCGGTGCCCAGGATTACGCCCGCCTTCGGCGCTATCGGCCAATGGCTCTGAATAAACGCGACGGCGGCTTGAATTTGGTCGTACAGCTCTAGCATGAGATGCTTGAAAAACGGCTGTCTATCGCGGGTGATGGTGATGTATGGGGTAACTTGCACGGACCGTCGCACTTGCAGTCGTGCATCGCATGTGGCTGCGCCCCCGGGGCGCTTCGCTGCGGCATGACTGATTTCAATACGCGGCGGCGCCGGCGGCTGCTTCGCCCCGCTCGCCGGCGGCGATCGCTTCGGTAGCGCTTGTGCCGAGGCGCGTGGCCCCCAGGGCGACATACCGTTTGGCCTCGGCAAACGTGCGGATGCCGCCGGACGCCTTGACCTGGACCTGCGGACCGCAGTGGGCCCGCATAAGCTGGACGTCGTGTTCCGTGGCGCCAGTGGCGACGATGCCGCCCGCGGCGGTCTTCACCATGCCAAAGCCGGTCGAAGTCTTCACAAAGGCGGCGCCGGCGGCTTCGCTCAATTCACACAGGCGGACCTTCAGTGCGTCGCTGGGGAGCAGGCCGGTCTCAAAAATGACTTTCGTAACGGCCCCCTCGGCATGGGCCGCCTGGACGACGGCGCGGATATCGTCGCCGACATACTGCCAATCCTCGTCGAGCACGCGGCCAAGGTTCACCACCATATCGACTTCACGGGCGCCCTGGCGGCAGGCGATTTCAGTCTCGCGGACCTTGGCGGCCGTCGTCGTGCCGCCGTGGGGAAACCCGATGACGGTGCTCGGGAGCACCTTGGAACCGGCGAGCAGTTCAACGGCGTGCGGGACCATCGAAGGCTTCACGCACACGCTCGCAGTGCGGACCTTCAGGCACAACTCGCAGGCGGCGCGGAGGTCAGCGTCGCCGTGCGTCGGTTGCAGGACGGCGTGGTCGATGAGAGCTACGAGGGACATCGCGGAACAGTTCGTTGCGAGGGCGCGGAGCAAGCTCCGCGGCTAAATGGCGGATGGGGCGCCGGGGTTAGCGCGGAGGCGCCGAGACCATGGTAGCGGAAGTGCGGCGCGACTGCTATTAGGGCGCCGTTTCGCCGCCCGCCATCGTGACGCGGGCCACCAGGGCGTTCGGGTCCGTCTCGTTGACGTAGAACTCAACGTGCCCGTCGGCCGAGGAAATCAACAGCCCGCCCGGATGGAAGCCATACGGCTGAGATACGTTATTGCAATTGAGGATTTGCGAGCCGTTGCAGAAGTTGTTGATCGTCATCCAGGTCTCCGGGCTTGCCCAGCGAAAGCGGCTGTTGGTGCTGCGGTCTTCCTCGCCTGCGTACAACCGAGGCGCGGGGTCGCTGTTCTTCTTGTACCAGCCGAACATGAACGGCTTGGCGGCCGACTCCCAGTACATGAACGTATTGGACAGCCCATCGGCGACTTCGGCAGCGCTAGTGCGGCGACGGTCGGTTGCGATGGGCGGCACGAGATCGAGAAAATCATACTGCAATACGTTGTCCCAGGCGCGGTCCGTCTCCGGAAGACCGCCCTTGCCGTCAATAAGCTTGGCCGCGACCAGCGGCGCCAGGCTTTTCGCACCATATACATCCACGCGGTTGGCCGCGCAGTAGTCGGCGCCGTGGCGACCCGCGTTAACGACCGGGCTGGAGGGACATATCAGAATGCCGCCCAGGTCTTGCTTCGCGAATTGTTCGTTCCTCGAGCGGACGGCGTCATCCCAATCCCAACCGAAGTCGAACTGCTGGAACTTGTTGCCCTGCTCGAAATAAGGCAGCAAGAACGAGAAGCCATTGTGCGTCGCCAGCAGCGGCTTAACGCCTGGCCCGGGATCGCCGTCCCGATCTTGCGCCGCTGGCGCGAAGTACCCTCGCGCGGATTCGAAGTTGACGGCCGCCAGCGTCAAGTTCTTCAGGTTGTTGATGCATTCGCTGCGGCGGGCCGCCTCGCGAGCCGCCTGGACGGCCGGCAGCAATAGCGCCGCCAGCACGCCGATGATGGCGACGACCACAAGTAACTCGACTAGCGTGAACGCTCGCGTGAACACGCGACGGGAGTGCGTCGGCATGGCAGCGACCCGGACTCTTCGAGGAGCGAAAAGCGGAGGCCGGCCATGATATCAGATTTGAAGGCCCGATTTAAGTAGCCCTGCGCTGGGGTAAACGCCCTAAAGCGCCTTGGGCGCCGCGCTTGTACTTGACCGAAAAAAAGGGGCGCCGCCGCGTGGGAGTCAGTACTGGAAGTGCTTGATCTGCTCGCCCTTGTCTTCGATTTCGCTGAGCGACTCGATGCCGATCTCCAGATGCACGTCGGACCAGTCTTGCGTGACCTTGGCGTCGCTCTTCGAGGTCTTGACGCCTTCGGGAGTCATCGGCAGATCGGAGACTAGCAGCAGGGCGCCGCGGGCAATCTGGTTTTTGTGCCCGACGACGAAGACGGTTGCGGTTTCCATGTCAATCGCAATCGGCGTGTACTCGCCGAGTTGTTGCCGGAACTGCTCGTCGTGCTCCCACACCCGCCGGTTGGTGGTGTACACCACCCCGGAGCGATACTCCAAATGCCGATCGACGAGCTTCTGGGACACGAATTTGTGCAACTTAAATGAGGGAAGCGCCGGTACGAGCTTGGGGAGGTAGTCGTCTGATGTGCCGTCGCCACGAATGGCCCCGATGGGCAGAATGAAGTGGCCGATCTCGGTCGATCGCTTTAGCCCGCCGCACTTGCCCAGAAATAAAACCGCCTTGGGCTGCTTGGCCGTCAACAGATCCATGACCGTCGCCGCGTTGGGCGACCCGATGCCGAAGTTGATGATCGTCAGCCCGTCGCTGTTGGTGGCCGCCTGCATGGGCCGATCGGCGCCGTAGATCGGGCAGTTGAACTTGTCGCAAAACCGGTTGACGTACGTGCGGAAGTTGGTGAGCAGCACGTAATCGCCAAACACCTCCAGCGGCATGCCCGTGTAGCGCGGCAACCAGTCTCTAACGAGGTCGTGCTTGGTGATCATGGCGGTGGCGAGTTAGGGCAGGTGTCAGGTGGCAGGTGTCAGGGGCGTTCCGGGGTTACACGTCCCTAATACACGTGCCGAGCTGGATCGGCGAGCCAGTCGGTGAACAGGTCGCGGCATTCGGCCGTGAGGACGCCGCCGACCAGCTTCAGCCGGCTGCCGCCTCGGCTGAGCAGCTCGGCGGCGGGAAGCTGCAATTCGTTAAACCCAGCCTGGGCGGCGTCGGCGATGGTTGCCCCGAAGTAAACCGTACTGACGCGGGACCAGTGGAGCGCCGCCATGCACATGGGGCATGGCTCGCACGTCGTGGCGACGAGGGCGCCTTCCAGAAAGATGGCGCCCAGTTGGCGGTTTGCCGTACGGATCGCGTTCATCTCGGCGTGCGCGGTGATATCCGTGGTGAGCACGACCGTGTTATGGGCGTTGGCAATCACGCGGTCTCCGAAGGCGATGGCGCAGCCGAACGGGCTCTGCCCCAACGCGAGCCCCTCGCGGCATTTCTCGATGGCCATCCACATCAGGTCTTCCGGCGAAATCATGGGCATCGCTCCCAAGCGGGGCCGTCACACGGCGGCTCGATATGGGCAGTATTAAGCCAAGAAAAGTCGGCCGCAAGACGCGGCCTTCACCATGCGCGCCAGCCTGTGTGCGGCCTGAAAGCTGGATAAAGACGGTAAGCCACGGAGGAATCGCCCGCCTCGACGCGGCGTACGCCAATCACGAAACGTGTTGGGCGAAGAAGGGTTAGATTAAACGGGAGCGCACGCGCTGGGGGCTCGATTTGCCGTGCCCGCGCAACTGGCTCATAATGAAGAACGCGCCGGCCGGCGTCGGCGTCCAATCGGAATAGAGTCACACGGCGTAGCTCGTGCGCCGCGGGACGCCTGCGCGTCGTCCGGCGGTTGACTCGCATTATGGCGGCGGTTTTCCTACACCCATTGCGGCCGGACAGGATGGATGCGGGTCAGATTCTATTGAAGCACGGTTTGCTGTCCGAAGCCGAGTTGCTGCGGGCCGCCGACGCTCGCAACAACGGCGCACGGGTCGATCGAATTGCCGTGGATCTGGGCTTCGTGGGCGAAGCGGACGCCCTGCGGGCCTTGGGCGCCGAGACCGGCGTCGACTATATCGACCTGGAAGCCGCCACGGTCAACCTCGACCTGCTGCCCTCCTTTCCGCAGAGATTGATCCATCGCTACGGCCTGTTCCCGGTGGAGCGGAAGCGCGGCGTGGTCGTGGTCGCCACGTCCGACCCGCTGAACCTTTATCCGCTCGACGAAGCCGCGGCCGCGCTGGGCTGCCCCGTCGTGCCGGTGTTGGCCACGCGTGATGCCATCGCCAAGCGGATCAAGACCCATTTGGGCGTCGGCAGCGAGACGATCGAGGGGCTCCTCGCCCAGCGCGAGGAGGAGGAAGTCGAACTCGTCGACGGACTGCAGGTGGACGACGGCGAGATTGCCGCTGAGGTTCAGGAAGCCTCGGTCGTCCACCTGGTGAATGAAATCCTCGTCGAGGCCATCGACTCGCGGGCCAGCGACGTCCATATCGAGTCGCAGCCGTCAGGCGTAAAGATACGGTATCGCATCGACGGGCTGCTGCAGCCGCAGCCGACGCCGCCGGAAATCAACCGCTTCCAGGCCGCGATCATCAGCCGGCTGAAGATCATGGCGCGGTTGAACATCGCCGAAAAACGCCTGCCGCAGGACGGCCGCATCAAGCTGAAAGTGCATGGCCGCGAGGTGGACGTTCGCGTATCGGTCATCCCCATGCTCCATGGCGAGGGCATTGTGATGCGGCTGCTGGATAAGGGCCGCATGCAGTTCTCGCTGGAAAAGCTGGGCATGACGCCCGAGCTGCGGGAGCAGTTCGACCGGCTGATCCGATTGCCGCACGGCATCATTCTCGTCACCGGCCCCACGGGCTCCGGCAAGACGACGACGCTCTACAGCGCGCTGTTGGAAATCCAGAGCGAAGACACGAAGATCATCACGACCGAAGACCCGGTTGAGTATCAACTTGAAGGAGTCAACCAGATTCAGGTGCATCCGAAGATTGGCCTGACATTCGCGGCGTCGCTGCGGTCGATCTTGCGGCATGACCCTGACGTGGTGCTGGTGGGCGAAATCCGGGACTTCGAAACGGCGGAGAACGCCATTCAAGCGTCGCTCACCGGCCACCTGGTGTTCAGTACGCTTCATACGAACGACGCCCCCAGCGCTTACACGCGGTTGGTCGATATGGGCATCGAGCCGTTTTTGGTGGCCAGCACCATCGAGGCGGTCATGGCGCAGCGACTGGTGCGGACGCTGTGCAAAAAATGCCGCCAGCCGTTCGAGCCGGATCGCGACGAGTTGCCCGACGATTTCCCCTGGGACGAGTACCTACAGCGCGGCGACCCGCTGTTCCGCCCCGCCGGGTGCCGGCAATGCCGGCAGGCAGGTTACACCGGTCGGCAGGGCATTTTCGAGCTGTGCGAAACCACCGACGCCGTACGGCAACTGGCGCACGACCGGTCGAGCAGTTGGGAAATTCGCAAAGCGGCCCTGGCCGACGGGATGCGAACGTTGCGTCAGGATGCCTGGCTGAAAGTGCTCGACGGCGTGACGACCGTGGATGAAGTCGTACGCGTGACGAAGGGAGACCGGATTTAACCATCGAACGCGGATTTCGCTAAATGCCGCATGAATGACCGAGGAACGCCCCCCGAAGGCTTTCGGTTTAGTCTCCGGAAGCTGCTGATAATCGTCGGCGTAGCCGCGGCAACGTTCCATTGCCTCAATAAGATCCGTAAGCTGCCGGAGGTTGCGCGAGACGCCTACGCCACGTGGGATGGCGCCAATTTGGTAATCGAGTATCTGCGGACGCATAGCGGACAATGGCCTCAGAACTGGGATGACATTGCCCAAGTGCATCGAATGGTTCAAGGCCGGATGCGAGGCGGTCAATCGATCGAGGAACTGAAGCTGCGACTGAGCATCGATTTCAAAGTGAATCCTCAGGAATTCGCGGCGGCGGACCCGTCGTCTCCTGGCGGCTTGCCGCGGGCTATTAGGCTCCGAAACGGCAAGGATACATGCTGGGAAGGTGCTGAGCCGAATACATTGATCCACCAGTTCCTGACCGACGCTGACCGCTATTTAGAGCGTGTCTTCAAATTGCGTGATAACATAAAAAACGCTACGACTCCGCCGTTTTGGTTTCCTGGTCAAGGAAGACGGAGCCGTAGCGATGAAG
>QEVI01000378.1 GCA_003576855.1 Planctomycetota bacterium | reverse complement strand
AATAGCCCGATCTGCCAAGGTTGGCGACGTATATCGGCGAGTATCTACGCAGAATCGGTACGACTTGGACGCAGTTGGTGACCGAACCTCGATTTCACTAATTGCTCCGGGTGACTTGGTTGAAGTCAGCGGCCTTGGTGGCGACCATGAAGAAGTTAGCGGAACGAGTTTCGCAGCACCGCATGTAACAGGAACGGTAGCCCTTCTGCAAGATTTCGCCGAGGAACGGATCGGGGCAAGTGCGGCAGGTTGGGATGCTGACGCACGACGACACGAAGTTATGAAAGCTGTCCTAATGAATTCTGCCGACAAAATCCAGGAGGGTAGCGCCCCGCCGCCGGGCGGTCTACCAATTCCGGCAGGGGGATTGCTAGGGATGGAGCGCACCGTCGTGAAGATGGACGGAACGTCTACATGGTTTAACTCCGATGCCTACGACGACAGCATCCTAGCGCAGGGACAATTCTTCCCGCTCGATGAAGAAATGGGGGCAGGGCATCTTAACGCTAGCCGGGCACTTACTCAGTTTAGAAGTGGCGAACAGAATTATGAGGACGGCGACGTACCGCTCATTGGCTGGGACTACGGCACGACTACTGGCGAAGGCGATACGAATCGTTATCGTTTTGGCGAACAACTTCTCGGGGGCAGCTTCGTCAGCATTACGATTGCATGGGATCGAGATGTTGACTTTGCAATTGACGCCGGCACCCCGAATCAATACGACATTGACGATACCTTTGAAGAATATGTAGACGATGGCATCAACCCGCCTGATGACTCCGTAATCAATGACTTAGATTTGTATTTTCTGCCCAAGTTCTCAGGGAATGCTGGCAATGCTGAAGCGGCGTCTGTGGCGACGGTGGGCACGGTAGACCACATTTTCTTTCAAGTGCCATATACGGGCGATTGGGAGTTCTGGGTTGAGCAACACGACGAAGAGATCGAAGTTGGAGTCAATCAGAACTACGCTGTTGCATGGTGGGCCGTATCGGCAGAGGGGCCAGATTTAGGCGGCGACTTCAACGGCGATGGCATGGTTGACGCCGCAGACCTGGCTGAGTGGAAGAGCAACTTCGGCACAGGACCGGGAGCCGACGCGGACGGCGACGGCGATAGCGACGGAGCCGACTTCCTAGCATGGCAGCAGAACTTCGGCGCTACGTCGGTTGCAACAATTCCAGAGCCGTCAGCACTCTTGCTGCTTGTGACCGGCCTTCCCTTGCTAGCTCGCGGGTGGCCCTGGTTCTTTGAACCAGGGCCGGCGGAGCCGGCAGGAGGTTGTTGCGCGGACTGCGTTTTAAGCCTCTCGTGGCTGCGCCACGCGCGGTTCGAAGAACCGGGGCCACCCGCGGAGCGGTCACGGAGCGGCTGTTTGCCCCGCTCCGGCGGCTCGTTGAGCCGCGGCTGTTTTTCGCTTTAGCCGCGGCTGTTTGGCTCGTTGAGCCGTGGCTGTTTGGGGGGGCGTGACGGGCGGGCTGCGGTTCGGCCTGTAGGGGTGTACGGGCCGATGCGGTACAATGAACCGCAAGCGGCGGCTTGTCTTGCGGGCGGTTCTTTTGGGGGAGGGCAACGCCATGAAGGCCTCATTCCTGGGCCGGCGGCGGCGCGAGCCGGCGCGGCGGCGTCGCGACGGGCGGCTGTCGCTGGAACGGCTCGAAGCGCGCTACGTGCTGGACGGCGTCACGCTCGCCGGCGACCTGTTTGACGTCGGGCAGAACAGCCTCGCCGCACCGCTGGACGTATTGGCCAACGACTTCTTCCCGGCCGACTACGCCGGCCAGCGCCGCATCACGTCGATCAGCTTCGGCAGCGAAGGGGGGGCGATCAGCGTCGCCGCCGACGGCCGCTCGCTGGCCTACGCGCCGCCGGCCGACTACTTCGGCGCCGAGGTCTTCACGTATGTCGTCGACGACCAGTTCGCCGCCGAGGTGCAGGTGCGGATCCACGCGCCGCTGGCACACGATGCGTACACGATCGTCCCTGACGGCCTCCAGCGGCCGCTCGACGTGTTGGCGAACGACCCGTTCTGGGCCAGTTACGCCGGCGCGCGGGTCATCACGTCGGTGAGCACGGCCAGCGCCGGCGGCGAGGCGATCCTTGCGGCCGACGGCCGCTCGATTCTCTACACGCCCCCCGAGGAGCCGCACGGCGACGACCAGTTCATTTACATCGTCGACGGCCGCTACCCGGCCCGGGTGACGATCTCGATTCCCCAGCCCCTGCAACCCGACCAGGTGGAACTGGTCCAGCACACGCCGACGACGTTCCACCTGCTGGCCAACGACCCGTTCTGGGCCGGCTACGGCTCGACGAAGGGGCGACGGCCGTCATCGCCAGCGACGGCCGCTCGGTGCTCTACACCCCCGCCCCCGGCGCCGCCTGGGCCGACTCGTTCCGCTACGTCGTCGACGGGGCCTACGAGACGAGCGTGACGGCGTACATCCACCGGCCGGTGCAGGACGATTGGTTCGAGACCGACCAGAACAGCACGGCCCAGTCGTTTCACGTGACGGCGAACGACCACTACCGCGACCTGAGCAACGCGACGCGCGACGTGATCGCCCGGGTGACGGCCGTCACGCAGCCCGAAAGCGGCGGCACGGTCACGATCTCGGCCGACGGCCAGCAGGTCGTCTACACGCCCCCGGCGGGGTACGCCGGCACGGATACGTTCACGTACACCGCCGACGGCGTGCACGAAGCGCGGGTCCACGTGCAGGTGAACCGGCCGGTCCGCGACGACTACATTTCGCAGGGCGTGTACCAGGATACGCCCGGCGCGGTGCTCAGCGTGCTGGCGAACGATTTTCTCGGCAACGGCTACACGGGCCCGCGGCTGATCACGGCCGTGGGGCCGACCGAACAGGGCGGCGCCGTGGCGATCGGCGGCGGCGGGCGATGGCTGGTCTACACGCCGGCCGCCGGCTACACGGGAGGCGACACGTTCACGTATACCGTCGACGGGGCGCTGGAGGCTCGCGTCTCGCTCTACGTGCAGGCGCTGGCGCAGTCGGATTGGCGCCACTTCGACGCCGCGACGCCTTCGGCCGCCTACACGCTGGACGTGCTCAGCAACGACCACTTCTCCAAGGGTTATGCCGGTCCCGGCGTGATCACCGCCGTCAGCGGCGTCGAGGGCAGCGGCAGCGTGACGATCGTCAACGGGCGGACCCTGCGGTTCGTCCCCGGACCGACCGGCGCGGCCAGCTTCACCTACACGGTCGACGGCAGGTACGAGGCGAGCGTGTCGGTCTCGATCCGCAATCGCCTCGCGCACGACTCGGCCATCGTCGATCAGAACAGCGGCCGGCACACGATCGACGTGCTGGCCAACGACTTTGCGCCGATCTACCCGCACGTCGAGTACCACGGGCCGCGGATCATCACCGAGGTCGGGCCGTCGCGGGCCGGGGGCACGGTCGCGATTAGCGCCGATGGGAAGCGGGTCGAGTACCAGCCGCCGGAGGATTTCTACGGCGAGGACACGTTCACCTACGCCGTCGACGGGATCATGCAGACGTCGGTCGCGGTGCAGGTGATTCGCCGGGTTCGGGACGACGAATTTCGCGTCGCCGGGGACGCCGCCGAGCGGCTGCCGGTGCTGGTCAACGACCTGTTCGGGGCCGACTACCGGGGCGCCCAGCGGATCACCGGCGTCTCGGCCGCCAGCAGCGGCGCCGCCGTGGCGATCGGGGCCGACGGCCGGTCGGTGCTCTACACCCCGGCGGCCGGGTTTTCGGGCGTCGACCGCTTCACGTACACGGTCGACGGCCGGCTGAAGGCGGAGGTCGAAGTCGTGGTGAACGTCGCCCACGACGACCGCTTCCCGCGGTTCGGCTCGCAGGACGCCTACGCGCAGTTTCTCATCGACGACGCGCTGGCCCGCTACGCGCACCTGTTCGGCCAGCCGGCGTGGTCGTGGTGGTTCCATGGCGGCCCCCTGGCCCCGGAGCTCGACGCGGCGGCCGGCGGCGTGCGCGGCCATTCGGAGACGAACGTGCAGGTCGCCGGCGTCGACGAAGGGGATATCGTCGAGTTCGACGACGACTACGCGTACATCCTCACCGCCGACGAGTTGGTGATCGTCGACGCCTGGCCGGCGGCGGAAATGACCGTCGCCGCGTGGCTCGACGTCGAAGGCCGCCCCCTCGCCCAGTTCCTCCACGGCGATCGGCTGACGATCATTTCCGAAACCGGCGGCCTGCTGGTCCCCTGGGACCACTTCGATGGCGGCGTCGTGCCGGGCGGCGTCGTGCGGGACGACGTGTCGCCGGGCGGGCCGGTCGGCGGCCGCATGTTCAGCCCGTGGTACCACCAGCTTACGCCGTCGACGACGCTGGTGACGGTCGTCGACGTGAGCGATCGCACGGCCCCGTCGATCGTGCAGACCATCAGCATGGAAGGCCGCTACGTCGATTCGCGGGCCGTCGGCGGCTCCGTGTACGTCTCGGTGAGCAACACGAGCGCCGTGGCCCCGCCGCCGCTGGTGATTCCCGACGACCCGTCGGCCGACCCCGCGTCGTTCCCCCAGGGCGTGTATGAAACCCGCGAAGAGTACCTGGCGCGGGTCACGGCCAATCCGGGCGCGATGATCGCCGCCGCCCTGCCGGAGTACGCCGCCTACGGGCCGACGGGCGAGGTGGTCCGCACGGGGCTGCTGAACGAGCCGGCCGACGTCTACCAGCCGCTGGCGGCCGGGGCGCGGAACCTGATTTCCGTCGTGTCGCTGGACGCCTCTTCGGACGAGCCGGGGCTGGTCGCCACGTCGGCCGTCTACACGACCGGCGGCAGCGCCATCTACGCCTCGCTGGAGAATTTCTACGTCTTCGATCGCGACTACTCGCCGGAAGACGGCGCGGTGACGCGGATCGCCAAGTTCGATTGGGACCCGGCCAGCGGCGGCATCGAGTTCGTCGCCGTCGGCGACGTGGCCGGCTCGATCATCAACCAGTTCTCCGCCGACGAGCACGACGGGTATGTCCGCATCGCCACGACGATCAGCAACCAGGGCTCGGGCAGCTGGTCGGGCCGCGCCGAGAACGCGCTGTTCGTCCTGCGGGAGGACGGCGGCGTGCTGGAACCGGTGGGCAGTTTGCAGAACCTCGCGCTCGATGAAACCATGCGGTCGATCCGCTTCATGGGCGAGCGGGCGTTTCTCACCACCGCGCGGACGATCGACCCGCTCTTCGCCGTCGACCTGAGCGACCCGGCCGACCCCCGCGCGATCGGGCATCTCACGCTGCCGGGGTTCTCCACCTACATGCAGATGATCGACGAGACCCACCTGTTGACGGTCGGCCAGAACACGCCGACCGGCTTCGGCGGGCCGACGCAGGTTGCGCTGTTCGACGTCAGCGACCTGGCGCAGCCACGGCGGATCGACGAGTACACCTTCCAGCGGTTCTCCACGAGCGAGGCCCAGGTCGATCACCACGCCTTCGGCTACTTCGCCGTCC
>QEVI01000377.1 GCA_003576855.1 Planctomycetota bacterium | reverse complement strand
CAGGCTGGAAGCCGTCTCTTCCAGGCTGGACGCCGACTGCTGCGCCCCGCTGGAAAGCTGCTCGCTCGCCGCCGCAAGCTGCTGCGCCGCCGACGCCACGCTCGTCGAGATCGCCTCGACCGTAAGCAGCGGCCGCGTAACTCGCTTTACCATCCATATCGAAACAATGCCGGCGATGACTGCAATTCCTATCCCTGCGGATGAGGCTATGAACATCAACGTGTCTAAGCTGTGACCTATAGCATCGGCCGATCGGCGGAAATCCTCCTGGTTGGCCGAGACGGCGATAATCCAATCCCAGGGTTGGAAGTAGGCGGCGGCGACCAGCTTTTGGCACGGAGCTGACTCGCCTGCGTTCTGCTCCGGATACGTCAGTACGCTCGCGCGGCCCTCTGGGTTGGCAACCGCGGAGTTAATGATCTCTTGGACGACATAACGTCCATCGGCGGCCTGGGCGTCGTAGACGTTTTCGCTGTCCCGCTTGCCGTCCTCCGAAATCACGTATTGCCCGCGCTCGGCGCCACTGCCTTGAAGCACAAAGGAACACCCGGTATCGCCAAACTTCAGGTTCTGGATGTACTGCCGAATGGCGATTTGCGACTTCTGGGGTCGCCCGTAGAACACGGCGCCAATCACGTTCTGAGCGGCGTCGCGAATGGGCTCGTATCCTGTATTCCACCAACTGTCCACCACGAACGCGCGGCCGAGAAACCGCTCGCCCCGCAGCAGCGCGGCGACTACAGGATTAGGCTTGCCGTCCGGTTGCACGGAGGGGATGTAGGTGCCCACGGCGCGCTTGCCGTCGGCGCCAATAATGCTCGTGCAGACCCGCATCATGTCGCCGGCTTCGTTCATCCGCTGAAAGATCGTGCACCCGCCCCCCGACGCCGCCGTAACTTCGTCCACAAGCGGCGAAGGCTGCCGGGCATCGCTGTTTTGCTCTAACCAGGCTCCGCCGAGCAGCAGTTTCGGCAGCACCGCCTCCTTGGCGGCTTTGTCAAACTGATTGACGGCCTGCCAGGTCACGGACTCCTCGCTCACAGATATCCCTTGTTTGGAAGCTGCTTGGAACGCCAGAGCCAGACTGGACGAAACCTGGTCCATTTCCGCTTTATTGGCCAGATGCACGGTCTGGTACAACTGCTCGGTGATTCGCGCGCACTCGTCCTGGGCTTTCGCGTCGGCATCAGCCACGGCAGCCATGTGTACCGATTCCTGCAGGACCGCGACAATGCCGACGAGCAGCAGCGACGTGGCGATGGCGCCGGAAACGGCCAAGGACAGAACTTTGTTTTGGAATCGCATGGCATTGCTCGCTTTCTGTAAGGAACGTGATTGAGCCCAACGCTACGCCAGAGTGCGAGCGCTACTCACCTGGGCGATCTAAAACACTTCAAATGCGCCGTGGTCAGCGGCGCCGACAGTCATCAGTTCGGGCGGTAGGGCGGCCCGGCGGGTCGTGTTACCGGGCGACTTGCGCTTGGCGGTCGCGCGGTCCGGCCCCAGCGGAGCTTGTGCGGCGTTTGGCTCGTCCAAAGGCTTCTTGCCCGGCGGGTCCTTCTTGAGATTGAACTGGGCGACCACCTGCTGGAGGTGTTCGGCCTGCCTGGAAAGCGCCACGGCCGTACCGCTCATTTCCTCGGTTTGAGAGGCGTTCGATTGCGTCGCCTGGTCCATCTGGACCACGGCTTTGCCAAGTTGTTCCAAGCCGGCCGTTTGGCGCCGCGAGGCGACGGCGATTTCGCCGACGATCGTCGTCACCTGGCCGATGCTGGCGACCATCGCGTCCAGGGTCTCGCCTGAGCGATTCACCAGTTCCGAGCCGACTTCGACCTTTTGCACCGAGTCCTCGATCAAGACCTTGATTTCCTTGGCAGCGGCGGCGCTCCGCTGAGCAAGGTTGCGGACTTCGCCGGCGACGACCGCAAAGCCGCGGCCCTGCTCGCCGGCGCGGGCGGCTTCCACCGCCGCATTCAGCGCCAGCAGGTTCGTCTGGAAGGCGATTTCGTTGATCGTCCCGATGATGTCAGTCACGCGGCGAGACGAACGATGGATCTCACTCATCGCAGAAATGGCTTGGGTCACGACGGCGCCGCCGCGCTCGGCGGTCGCCCGCGACGTCGTGACAAGTTGGTTGGCATGCTGGGCGTTGTCGGCGTTTTGCCGAACGGTAGCGGTAAGCTCCTCGAGGCTAGACGCGCTTTCCTCCAGGCTTGCGGCCGTTTGCTGCGCATCGCTGCTAAGGTGCTCGCTGACCGAAGCGAGCTGCTTCGAGGCGGCCGCTACTACGTCGGCTACCTCGTCGACTTCGGCGACCGCCCGGGCGATCCAGCGGGACAGGAGAAGCCCCAACGTCGCGCCCAAGACGGTCGTACCGATCACGACGGCCGTGACCAGCAGGCGCGTATGGGAATACGTCGCTTCGCTCAACTCGTAAGATTCTCGGGCGTCGACGTACTTGCGGCGTACCAGTTCTTCGGCGCCAGAGGTAACCGCGTCAGCCGACGCGGCCAACTCCTGGACGATCCGGAGGGCGTCTTCTTTATCGCCCAGGGATGCAACCTGTTGGGCACGAGCAATGCCCGTGCTGTAATGGCTATACGCGTTATTCACCTGGTCAACGAAGACGCGATCTTCCGGGTCGCCGGTCGTCTCATCGGCGACTTCGAACGTGGTGACGAACTTCTCCTGGTGAGCCTTGATGCGGTCGCCCAGGGCTTTGCGCGAATCGGCGTCGTCAACTAGCGTGTAATCCCGCACGTCGCGCGCGATGCAGGCCAGGGCATACTTCGCCTCCAGTGCGGCTACCGTGCCCTTCATTTCGTCATCGTAGATGTCGAAGATGCAAGCATTGATCGCCCCGATACGCGAAATGGAGATGACGCCAACCAGGCCGCAGAGGGCCGACACGCTAAGAAACCCCAGGAGCAGCTTGACGCGGACGCTCAGACGTTGAAGGCAGTTCATGGAAGTACCTGTGGTTGTAACGGCCGCACGGCGTTCGCCGGCGGCAAGGCCCTCGGGCGACCTGTCGATCACCCGAGGGAAGTCGCTGACTCAACGGTTGCGGCTTAGAACTCCTCGAATCCGTCGCTGACGTTGGCGGCGACCAGTTCGAGCGTTGGGGCCGGCTTGGCGGCCGGCTTGCGGGGGCTGGTGCGCCTG
>QEVI01000376.1 GCA_003576855.1 Planctomycetota bacterium | reverse complement strand
GACGACGATCTCATGCTCGTCCAACAGCTTGCCCAGGATAAAGCCCCGCAGGCGCCCGCGGACCCGGTCGCCGTGGTGGTTGATCACGCCGTACTTGAAGCCGCGGAGGTACAGGTCGAGCGTCACGTCGTAGCAGTTGTGCAGCCGCAGGCCGAAGGACTCGTTGTTCCGGTTGAGGACCCAGCCCTGGCCGCCGGGGGCGTCGATGAGCCACGGCCGGCCGTCGCCGACGTTCACTGTGGGCACGCGCAGCACTGGCCGCGGCAAGCTAGCGCAGGCTGAGCGCGGTCGTGACGTTCGTAAACCTCTGGAGGCGTACGGCCTTAGCACGAGGGGCGCTCGATACCACGCAATCGCCAACCCGCGGCGTAGCAGTTCCGCATAAACTTGCCGCCATGAGAGCCGGCGTCCGTGAATTCCAGGAAAGGTGAAATTGGTGGCATTTGGCCAATTAGAGCCACTATAATGCGCGGCGAGGCTTGTCGCGGCGCGGCGACCCGCTGGCGGCGAGTTTCGCACCGACGCGCCGTCGGCGGAGGGCGAGCGACTGCTTGTATGCTTGTTCCCGTCGCGGCCGGAGCGGACGCGCGACGAGTTCGTTACAGGGCTCTCACATAAGGCGACTCTTTCATGAAATACACGCTGGGGACGTTCGCCGTTGTCATGATCTTCATTTCGGCGCGAGACGCGCATGCCGTCCTCACCGCCACCTCGACCCGCGGGCTAGCGGCCACCGATCTCGACGGCATGCTCTCCACCACCGACGCGATAGCCGGCCTCATCGCTACGGAACTACCTGGCGACACCGGCTGGCATCCCGTCAATCCCGCTGCGAACGACTCGCTCCATCCCAACGGCTTGCCGGCCTTCACTGACGGCCAGGGAGGCGTGAACGTGTTTACCGGGCTCTTGAACGACTTCCCCGAGCCGCGGGGCGTGCCGGTGAAGCTCATTCAATACGACCTTGCCCAGCCGATCGACCTCGAGCGGATTCACATCTTGTCCGGAAATATCAACAACGCCGACGGGCGGATTTTCAGCACGACGGCCATTCGCTATTCCACCGACGGCGGTCAGAACTTCACGCCGCTGGGCTATTTCGAATCCGCGCCGCTCGGCTCCATCAACAACGAATCGGGCGATCTGGGCACGACGATGGACCACGCCCTGCTGTTGGAGATTTTCGACGACGCCGGCGGCGATCTGGCTTCGGCCGTCACCAACCTGCAGTTCGATTTTTTCTCCGTGGACAACACGGGCGGCCAGTACCGCGATCCCTTTGACGGCGTCAATCCGTTCACCGAGCTCGACGACGGCTTGTCCTCGGCCTTCGTCTCCCCGCTGATTTGGGAGATCGACGTGATCGGCCAGCCGGTCGCCGGCGATACGGCCGACTTCGATAGCGACGCCGACGTCGACGGCGCGGACTTGCTCGCCTGGCAGCGCGGCTTCGGCGTCACCGGCTCGGCGACGCGGGCCATGGGGGACGCCAACCAGGATCAAGCCGTTAACGCGCTCGACCTGGACGTGTGGAAACAGCAGTTCGGCGCCGCGGTCGCGGCCGTGCCGGAACCGGCGACGCTGGGCGGCGTGCTAGTCGCCGCGTCCCTCGCCTGCGTGGGCGTTCGCCGCCGCTAGCCGCGCCGCGCCCGCCGTTCGCCTTGCCCACTGCCAAGGCGGACGGCCGCTCGAAATGCTTGTCTCGTTTCGTCATCTTTTGCGGAGGAGTCTCATGAATCGGACAACTTGGGCGTTTATGGGTTTCGCGATCATGGTCTCGACGACGGCGGCCGTCGCCGCGCCGACCGTCACCACTACGCACAGCGGCAGTTCCACTGGCCTGGCCGGGTCGCTGGTCAGCGGCGACTTGCTTTCAGGACTGATCGCCACGGAACTGCCTGGCGACAAAGGTTGGCACCCCGCCAATCCCGCGTCGGGCAACTCGCTTCATCCCAACGGCCTGCCCGCCTTCACCGACGATGTCAACAACACGGGCCTGGCCGGCTTGCTGAACGACTTCCCCGGCGCCGGGACGCCCGCCAAGATCATCCGCTACGATCTAGCCGCGGCGGCCGACATTCGCCAGATTCAAATTCTCTCCGGCAACGACGGGGCCGATGGCCGCGTCTTTTCCACGACCGCCATCCGCTACTCCGCCGATGGCGGCGGCACGTATGCGCCGCTCGGCTATTTCCACTCCGATCCGCTCGGCACGGTGAACACCGGCACGTGGCGCTCCACGCTCGTCGACATCACCGACGACAGCGGCCCGGTTCTCGCCAGCGGCGTAACGAACCTGATCTTCGAGTTCTACGCCGTGGACAACACCCAGGGGCAGTACCGCGATCCGTTCGACGGCGTGAATCCGTTCACCGGCGTCGATGACGGACTCAACGCCGCGATCGCCTCGCCGCTGATTTGGGAAATCAACGCCGTTGCGATTCCAGAACCGGCAGCTTGCGTGCTGCTCGCCTGCGGCATAGCCGCGGCGGCGCGGCTGCGCCGTGCTCAGCAGCGCACGGTCTAATAAACAGAAGAGCGTGCGGCGGCGTTTCGCGCGGCCCGAAGCCCGCGAAACGTCGCCGCTAGGGTCCAATCAACCCAGCGAGCCAGCGAGCCGGGCCGTCCCCGGCCCCGGCCGCAGTGCGCCCCCGCGCGCCTCCGCGCCCCTCCGCGCCCTTCACCCGCTCGACCTCATCTCACCGGGCACGTCGGCTAGCGCCGCGTCGGAAAGCACGTACGACCGCCCGATCAGCTCGGCGTCGTCGTTGATCAGGTCCGGATATCGCGCGCCGAAGAGCGCTTCGACGGCGAAGATCTCCTGCACCGCCGCTTCGAATCGCAAGAACCCCAGCGTCGCTCCCCGGTCGATATCCACCATCCACACGCCGCAGGTCCGCTCCTCGAGCCGCTCGACCAGGGGAATGCCGCTGAACACGGCCGACTCCCGCACTTGTGACAAACCCACCAGCGCCAGCGACCCGACGAGCGCCAGCCCGCGCGTGAAACCGGGCAACTTCACGATCGGCTCGTATACGCCGCGCTGAAGATCGACCCGGCCGAGCGATCCGTCGCCGCTTTCCAGCAGCCAAAGATCGCCGCGATGCCATCGCGGAGAGTGGGGCATCGAGAGCCCGCAGGCGACGATTTCGTTGCTGGCCACGTCGATC
>QEVI01000375.1 GCA_003576855.1 Planctomycetota bacterium | reverse complement strand
CCGTTGTCGTTGTGGACTTCCACCCAGTCGTTGTCCTCGACGCCAATCTCGGCCGCGTCCTGCTCGTTGATCCACAGCGGCTCGCAGCCGCGAGAGAGGGTGGTCATCCGCTCGTTGTCGCCGTAGGTCGAGTGAATGTGCCATTTGCCGTGCGGCGTCAGGTAGTTCAACTCGACCGTCGGCCCGACCTTGTCGCTAAACCGCAGGTCGGCGTACTCGGCCGAGAGCGGCTTGGGCTTGTACGTCGGCAGGTGCTCGCCAAACTGGACGTAAAGCGGATGATCCAGGTAGAAGTGCTGCCGGCCCGTCAGCGTGCGAATTCCGCGAGGCATTTGCATCCAGTACCACTCGCCGGAGCGCACGTACTCGGTGCCCAAGTCGCCGCTGCGGCAGTTCCGCCGGGCCGGCGGACGTGCAACGCTGAGCGGCGGCCGCGCCCCGTGGACCGGTCGCCAGCGATTCAGCATCAGCGGCGAAGCAGCGGTCGCGACCGCCGTGTATGCGCGTGTCGATCGGCAAGAAATGGCCCTCACGGCCCTCCGCTCGATCGCCCGCGGCGAGCTCATCCGGCGCGGCGACGTGCAGCTTCAGCCCCATGTCGGCGCCTTGCCCGCCGGCGCCCTGGCGTCCATCGAGGCGGCCATCGGCAAGGAAGCGGTGCAGACCATTCGCGCCGAATCGCTGGTCACCGCCAACCAGGTTCGCATGCCGACGATCGTCCGCCGAGGCGAACGGGTGAGCGTGCGGGCGCGCGCGGCCGGCGTCACGGTTCGCACGTTCGCCGTCGCCCAACAAGACGGCGGCCTGGGCGACCTGGTCACCGTGCAAGCCATCGACGGCAAGGAACGATTCACGGCCCGGGTAGCCGGGTTGCGCGAACTTGAAATCATGGCGGCAGGCGTCTCCGCCGCCGACGTCGCTGCGGCAGTGCGTTAGCGCGTCCGGCATTCATAAGGGCCATTCACAAGGCATTCGTACTTCAAGCAGGGTCACCATGCGATTCATCCAATTCATCGCCGCAGCTTTGTGGGTCGCCCTGAATGTGAGCGCCGCGACCGCACAAGACAGCAGTCTCCTGCAAGCGACGCCCCACGGCGCCCCGCAGGACGGCCCCGCTCTCTCGCTGCAAAACGGTTCGTACATTTTCCGCGAGGTCCCCGCCGACGCCCGGCCGCGCGAACTGCAAAAGCACGACACCCTCATCGTGCTGGTCGATTACCGCACCCGCACCCTCAGCGAAGGCGACGCCGAAAACCGCAAGACTTCGTCGCTGACGGCCGTGCTTAGCAGTTGGATCCGCTTCGACGGCAAGAGCCTCAAGGCGGCGCCGCAAAACGACGGCGATCCGCGCGTCGCCGGCACGTACAACAGCCAGTATCGCACCGAGTCCGACATCGAACTTCGCGATACGCTGAGCTTCCGCATCGGCGCCGAAATCATCGACGTCCGACCCAACGGCAACCTGTACATCGAAGGCAACCAGGTCATCCGGGTCAATGAAGAAGAGTGGCGGCTGTTCGTCTCCGGCGAGGTGAGCCGCGACTCGATTCAGCCCGACCGCACCGTGAGCAGCGATGCGATCGTCAACGGACAAATCGTCAAGGAAGAAACCGGGCAGGTCCGCGACGGTTACCAGCGCGGCTGGTTCACCAAGTGGTATGACAAGTACAAGCCGTTCTAGATTTAGCTGGCCCGCTTGCGGGCCGCCGGCCGCCAGGCGACAGCCATTCCAAACGGAACGGCGGAACGAACGCCACGCCCCCTGAAGGAAAACGAACCATGACGCGCCTACGCAACTTGGCGCTGGTGCTGGCCGCTGCGGGCTTGCTCGCGGCCGATGTCGCCCATGCCCGCACCGTCCTGCGGAACATCTGCCGCGTTAAGGGGCAAGAGGAGAACCTGCTTCAGGGCATGGGCCTGGTCGTCGGCCTGGCCGGCACCGGCGAAGCCAACGACGCTGCCACCATGCGGGCGCTGGGGCGGGCCATGGAGCTGATGGGCGCGCCGGTCGCCGAGCTCCAGCTCGGCAAGAAGGGGGGCGAACTGGAAAAGGTGAAGAACGTGGCCATGGTGCACGTCACGGCCCGCGTGCCGGCGACCGGCGCCCGCCGCGGCGACAAGATCGACTGCTACGTCAGCGGCATCAACGGCAAAAGCCTCGCCGGCGGCCGGCTGGCCTTCGCCGCCCTCCGCGGCCCCAATCCGAACGACCCGCGGATTTACGCCCTCTGCGAGGGCGCCATCCATTTGGAAGACTCGTCGCAGCCGATGTCCGGCGTCGTCGCCGGCGGCTGCCAAATGGAAGAGGACGTCTTTACGAACTTCGTTCACGATGGATGCATCACACTCGTGCTCGACGAGCACCATGCCGACTTCCAAACCGCCACGGAAGTAGTCGATTCGATCCACAAGCTGTACTCCCGCGAGGACGACGACTTCGTCCACGCGGTCAACGCGTCCAACATCGTGGTGCGGCTGCCCGGCGAATACCGCGACAATCCCGTGGCCTTCATCGCCGACGTCCTGGAGCTGGAGGTGTACTCGGCCGAGCCAGAAGCCCGCGTCGTGATCAACGAGCGGACCGGCAGCATCGTCATCAGCGGCGACGTGACGATCGGCGACGTCGTCGTCTCGCACAAGAACGTCGTCATTGAAACCGGCCAGTCCCCGGCGTTTGAGGCGATCGACACCGACCAGTCCGATTCGGCGAAGCTCAACGCGCTGGTCGACGCCCTCAATTCGCTCAAAGTGCCCAACGAAGATCGCATCTCCATCATCAAAGAAATCGCCCGCAGCGGCAAACTTCACGGCCGCCTCATCATCGAATAGCCAAGCGACTGCTCCGCCGCTTGCGGCTTAGCGCCCCGCAGCCATGCCAATCACCCCCGCCCACATCAATTCCGTCCGACCGCTGCAGCCGCAGCCCGCTTCCCGCCAGGAGCAAGTGGCCGGCGCCAGGCAATTGCAGGCGGCGTATCGCGACTTCGTCGGCAAAACCTTCTACGGCGAGATGCTCAAGGCCATGCGATCGACCGTCGGCCAACCGGCTTTCTTTCACGGCGGCCGCACCGAAGAGGTGTTTCGCGCGCAGCTTGATCAACAGCTTGCCGACCGCATGAGCGACGCCAGCGCCGACAAGCTCGCCGATCCGATGTTTCGCCTGCAGTTCCCGC
>QEVI01000040.1 GCA_003576855.1 Planctomycetota bacterium | reverse complement strand
CACGCGGATACGACATGACAACCTCCATAAATTGAAACCAAGAGATTGCCAAGCTACCGCATCTTACCCCTTCGCGCCAGACGGGATTACTACACCCGTTTAGCGTTTGGCGGGCGGGGAATCGCTCTTTCGCGGGCAGGACCAACCGGCCGCCGAACAGATCGGCCGCAAGCCGGGGCGGCGGCACGGGCGGCACGCTCATGGCAGCGTTCCGCCGGGGGATCGACGAGACCTTGGATGCGCCGCTGCCGACGGCTTGTTTGCGATTCGCCGGCGGGCGGCTGCGCGAGACGCACATCGCCGGTGAGTATCAGGCGGGAATTTCCGGACGAGTGGTTTACCGAAGGATCAACATCCACGTCGGCGTCTGCCAGAAGTGCCGCCAAGCGGCCGGAAGCCCATATCCCGCGCTGGTACTTGTCGATCGGACCTTCCGCCTGGCGTGGCGCAGTTACCGGCTCACACGCGACGCGCTGTCCGAACAGATATTGAGCATGTGAGCTGCGAGTTGGAACAGACGGTCGCGGGCCATTCTCCTGTCGGCGCCGTCTGCCTGCGCCAACGATTTCACGACACGTTCGCCTTTCGCCTTAACATCCACCTCTGCGGCCGTCCGCAGCCGCAACTCGTTTCCGGAGTGGAAGGCTAATCAATTGCGTTTCGCCTTGTTGGGTTATCGGTAGCAGGGCGCGGAACTGTCAGGTCGCTGCAAGTTTAACGGTCAATCAACCGATCGCGGCCGCTGCCGCTTTCGAGCCGAAGTCACGTACCAGTTTAGGACAAAATCGGCCATAGCCCTCAACTCCAGTCGCACCAGCGCTTAAACTGAACAACGCGGCCGAGTGGCGGAATAGGCAGACGCTCTGGACTTAAAATCCAGTGGGGGGCAACCCCCGTGCGGGTTCGAGTCCCGCCTCGGCCACTTGCGACGTAAAGACTTACGACGATTCTGCGGGGAGACAGCCGGCAAAACGCGGGGTGGGAGCGGCCGTCGAGTTCTGCTAGCTCCGCTGCGCCGCGATGACCGCCGCCTCGTCCTCCGCAGCGACGATAACATCGAGCTCGCTGACCATCACGCCGTCAGCCGGCCAGCCGCCGCGTCCGGTGGCTTCCAGGCGGACGTATCGCCCGCGCTGTGCGGGCCAGCGAACGATCTTGACGGCTTCGTTGGCAGCCCACGCACCGCGGGCAACTTCCTCAAAGGCTTCGTTGTCTCGACTGATTAGAATCCGCCAATCGGCAATGGCCGAGTCCTTCGCACGAGCCACGGGCGGCTTGTAACAGAGGCCGCACAGGTCGCGCTCGCGCCGCAGGTCGAGCGTAATCCATTGGGGCGCTGTCGCGATGCGGCCCAGTTCCGGCCGCCATGACGTCTCCACGCGATCGTCGATCGCCTTCGCCGCGGTGAACACCGAACCGAAATGATTCTCCGCATGTTCGCTGCTGGCCGTCGCGCTCATTTCTGAACGTGGCACGAAACGGGGAACCGGCGCCGTTGCGGCAATCTCTAGATTATCGAACTGGGCGTTCTGCCAGGGGCTGCAGCGCACGCCCACTTGGCCGCAGCTATGCCCATCGTCGCGAACGCTGGCGAGCTGGACGCCGTCGAGCGTCGCTGTTATTTGGTCGCCGAGAAACCGGAGGCTGAGGCGGCGCCACCGATTGACGCCGAACTCGCCGGCTGCGCCGGTAGCAAGCGTCCGCTGCGTCCGCGCGGAATCTTCGCTGTACAGCCGCCAGGCGCCCGTGTCGCGGAGCTGCAAATGATAGCCCGCCACGTTGTGCTGCTGGCTTTCAACCCGGGCGAGCAGTTCGACGTATCCCGGCTGCTCCAGCAAGACGTCGACGCCGACTTCGTAGTCGCCCCACCACTGCGGATCGCCCAGGATGGTCGTCGGCGGCATGTTGGCGCCGTGCCAGAGGATCGGTTCCTGCTCGACGGCTTGTCGATAACACAGCCCAGGGCGCCCGCCGCCGCAGGAGGCAACTTCAAAGCCGCCGTGTACGTCTGCAAGGTAGGGCGCCAGTTGACCCGGCTGAAGGTCGTCGAAGTCCTCGCGGTACGGCAGCGCCAGCCGCTCGCTTCGCACGGCTGACGGCTGGGCCTCGCCTTTTCGTTGTCCCTGTGTGGTTGCAAGCGTGTAGACGCGTCCAGGTTCAATCGCGACGCGATATAACCCGTCGCGCGGTTGTATTGCGCCCAAGTGGACAAAATCGTCGGCATCATCGTCGGTCGCAAGATCTGTACTCCATAGCTGAACCTCGCCGGTGGACAACCCGCCGCTAACGGCCACGGCGAGCGTCTCGGGTCCGCTCAGGTCGAGCGTTTCAATCACCAGGGCGTAATCGCCAGTGTTCGGCGAGCGGAGTGCGACGTAACTGGCGTCGCCGCGCGTGTAGCCGCAGGAGCGATCGAGGTACTGCCATCCCGGCTGCACGAACTGCGTCGTATGGGCGTTGACCCATACGATCGGGCTGACGTCGTAGTAGCCCGACCAGGGGCGGTCGGCCAGGATCAGGCCGGTCCCCGCAGCGGGAAAGCTCCCGTAGTAAGCGCCGACCAGCGCCCAGTTGAGATTGCCCGTAACACGCCCGTCGATGTAATGGCGATTCATCGCCCGGGCCAGCGGCCAGGCGCCGACCTGGTAATCCTGCGTGCTGTTTTCGCTGTCCCAAAGCGGCTTGCCCAGACTGGCGGCGGTCTCGCTGACGAAGCAGCGGCGCTGCTGGCTGCGCCACACGCACACGTCGTGTTGCCCGACGACGTCCACCGCCGCGTCGAAGCGGGGATTGCGTTTCATCTCGTCGGCGACCTGCCAATAATTCGGCGGCGCATGGTCGTCGCTGGCGACGATCTTGATGTGGCCGTAGCCGTGCTCGTCGAGGGCTTTGGCCAATTTTACGTAGTACTTGGCGTCCCAGCCACGCTCGTTGCCGCCGCCGAGATAGTCGATCGTGAGCCCGCGCTGCCGGGCGCAGTCGAGCCACGCCAGCGTGTAATGGATGTTGTCGTCCGACCAAAACCCGCCTTCAAGCCAGCCTGGCGCGGACCAGGCTAAGGCATAGAGTTTAATGTTCGGATTGCGGGCCTTCGCCTGCTCCATGAGGCGCCACTGGTAGCCGCGATTGCCGTTGACTTCGTCCGGCTTGCGCATGTGGCTCGGCTCGGCGCCGGCGGTGGCGTCGGCGTCGGAGCCGATCTCGACCTTCAGGATTTGAAGTGCAGCGCCGTAGTTCGGCTTGAACAAGTAATCGAGGATCTCGCTCTGCTGCGGCTCCGGGTAGTCGAACAGCAAGCGCGACGAACCACCCGCGCTGACGCCGCCGACGCCGTCGAATCGCAGCCCGCTGTCCCGTCCATCGAGGGTGATTCGATGAACATCGTCCGTCGGAACAGCGCTACCTAACTGCGCCGGCATGGTCTGACGATTCCGGCGACTCGCGCGAACATCATCTTTCCTGTCGCCGTCGCGTTGTGAGTCCTCCTTGTCCTCATTGACCGGCAGCACGCAGAACTCGGCCAACGAAGCGTACGGCAGCGCGTCGAACCCAGAGGCCGCGACCAGACGGAAGAATCGAGCTGTAACGGGCTTGAACTCGACGGCTTTCAATTGCTTGTCCGCGGTGAAGCTGCCGCGGGCAACGGGCTCGCCCCAGTTTTTCCCATCGTCGCTGGCATAGAGCAGATAGTCGTTGATCCAGCCGTGTCGAACGCCATCCTGCCGAGGCAGCGCGGTAAAGCCGCGAATCGTGATCGGCTTCCGGAACTCCACCTGCAGCGAGTGCGGCAGACCTGGGCCATTGGCCCGCCATTCAGTGTGCCAAAAGGTCTTCGGGTTGCCGTCGAACGCCAGATAGCCTTCGTTTGCCGCTTCCTCGCTGTCGGCAGTCACCGAGACGACGCCCAAACGTTCCATCGGCGAGGGCTCCGCGAACAGCTTGCGCACCTGGTCGGCCGTAACGCTATGGGCGGGGGCGAACTGCGAGCTTCCCATGTACTTCAGCAGGCTGTGGCGGAACTGCCTCCGCACGGGATCGGCCTCCAGACCGTTCTCCAAGTCGATGCTGCAGACCATCAGTTTGCCTGGGCCGAGCTTAGCTTCGAACACGAGCCCCAAACGACGGTTCGTGACCCAGTCGTCGATCACCTGCACGACGGGCCGCAACTCCACCGGCAGATCTTTGAGGATCATCGCGCCGGCGTGGCGAATGAGATACGACCACTGCCAGTTGCTGTGCGACTCGGTGGGAAACGCCGCGAACAACGGATGCTTCGGATCGCAGAGTATGCCGAGCGTGTGCGGCAACTGCCGGTCGGTCCAGGCGGTGTTCCAGAAGATGCTCGAAAACCCCAGGCCGACTTTGCCGCGGTCATCGCCGCGCACTCGATGGGGAGGAATCGCCAGCAGCACCTTGCCGCCGGCATTCAGTTTGGCCAACACGTCGTCGCTGAGCTCATCAGTTAGCAAGACGTCGGCCGGCGAATCAGGTGCAAGGTTGGCGGGATAGATCCAGACGTCCCAATCGTTCTCAAACGGCGTCTCGGCGATCGCGACCACGAGCTTATACCGCGCTGGAGTCGAGCAACCGTTGAGCGGGATGCTCACTTCGCCAAGCTGGTTGCCGTTGTCGACCGGAATCGTCTGCGGCGGCAGTTTGCCCTCGGCCACGGCCGCGCCGCCTTCGTCGACCAAACGCCACCGCACGACCGCGTTCTCCAGCGGCGCTGGGCCGAAATGGGCTATTTCAACGATCGCTTCAAGGTTTTCGTCGCTGGTGAACACCCGCTTCCTGAGACGGGCCATCGGCACGGTTTCGGCGCAAAACCGCCGAAACTCCTTCGCCGTAACATATCCCTTCTCGTCCCAGAAAGGATCGAGCAGCCCCACCAGCGCCGTGCCCTGCCCCGGGAAGTCGTTCAACCCCAGCAGTTGAAAGCCGCCCATCCCCGGCGTCCGCAGCGACGATTCAATGTCTTCCTTGTAGCACAGCGTTTGCAGCTTGCCGGAAGCGATCAGGAAGTCGCGGGCCTGGTCGCCCATGCCGTGGTCGGCCAGGCTGTCGCGGAAGATCTCGAAATTCTTGGGCTTCAAGTAGCCGACGTACTTGGCGATCTCTTCAAAGTTCGGGTAAACGCACCATTGGCCGATTTCGTGGCTGATCACCGGCACATCGCGGGCTTGGATGTAATCGCGATAGTCGGTCGTCGTCTCCGGCGGCTTGCCATTGATCCGCGACTTCACGCCTTCGCCCCACTGCTGGATGCGCGGGTCGGGCGTGACGTGGAACTGGTTCTCGGCAATCTGCGGCCAGCCCGAGCCGCTGGTGTACAATCGCCGCGGATCGAGCTGGCGATAACGCGTCACCCACTTCGCGAGATAGCTCTCCTGGTTCGGACCGCCCGGCTCGTTGCCGTAAGCCATGAGCACAAACGACGGGTGATTGCCATAGGCTTTGAGAATTCGATCGGTCTCGCGCATGATCCATTCATCCACGCGCTCGCCGTCGCCGAGCTTGGTGGGGTGGTTCGCCCAGGATGCAGCCTCGACCTGATAGTAAAAGCCCAGCTCGTCCGCCGCTGTGAACGCCGCCTCGGGCGGACACCACGAGTGGAAGCGGATCATGTTGAGGCCGTGCGCCTTGCAAATCCGGATGATCCGCCTCCACGAGTCGACATCCGTGGGCGGATGGCCTGTCGCTGGGAAAACGGCGCACTCGAGCGTGCCGCGGAAGAACGTTTTGCGACCATTGATGAGGAACTGCGTGCCTGCCGTCGAGACGTCGCGGAGGCCGAACGTCGCCTGTTGCTCGTCGCGCCAACGGCGTTCGTCGCCAGCGGTCAACTCGGCCCGCACGGCGTACAGCGCCGGCGAGAACTCGTCCCATGGCGACGCCTCGTCGCCAAAAACGACGTCGATCTCGGCGGACGCGCCGTCGATCGGGATTTCGACCTGGCGCACCACTGGCGCGAGTTTCAGGGCCGTGGCGCCGTTGCGCGGCTCGATGGTTAGCTTAAGTTCGCCGCTGGTCGCCTTTCCCAACGCGTTAGCCAGCTTTACCTGTACGCGAGCGCGTTTGGCGGGCGCACTGGGATGCACTTGCAGATCTTCTATCCATACCGGGCTGATCGCTGCAAGTTCGAGCCGCCCGACGATGCCGTTCCAATTGCCCTGCGTGTGATCGGTAATGCTGTGCGAGTTGACGCCGATGTCGACGACGAGCCGGTTATCGACACGGACTGCGAGGCGATGCTTGCCCGGCGTCAGCGATGCGCCGAGGTCGTAGACGTGCGGCGTTGACAGGCTGTCGTTGGCGCCGATCGCCTCGCCGTCGATCCAAACGCGGGTCTCCCAGTGGGGCCGCTCGAGCGTGAGAACGACGCGCTTTCCCTGCCAGTCCTTAGGAATCTCAATCTCCCGCTGATACCAGGCGACGCCGGCGTAGTACTTGTTTGGCTGCAGCCAAAAAGGGAAATGGATGTCGCCGGGCTTGGCATGCTCGGCGTATAGCGGGTCCTTAAACCACTGGTGCTGCTTGACGTCGCCCATCCAGGGGGTCTTCGTCGTTATGTCGTCGCCGACGCCTTGCTCCGAGAGATTGCCCGGCAGCTTGATCTCGTCAAGTAGTTGCTGATTGAACCAGCCCTCCTTGAGCCCGACGTCGTCGCGATCAAGTTGAAGTCGCCACTGGCCCGCTAGCGAGACGCCGGCGTCGTCGGCGACGGACGGCCGTGGCTGGCAGGCGAGCACGCAACAAGCGGCCAGCAACAACTGCGCTGGGCGCAACGATGAATGCGCCTTGCCGTAGGCGTCAAAAGATATTGCGCCGTATTGCATCGTCTTGCTCATTTCGGAATATCGCCTCAGCAGTGCGGCTTTACTTGCTGGGAATCACACAGTCGGAGCGCTCACTGCTTCGTCTCGGCGGACGAGGACGGCAGCGGCGTAGACGCGCAGCGAATCTTGCAGTTCAACCGCGGTCCCGAATCGTAGAACATGTAAAGTGCGTCGCCGTCGGCGATGAACGACGGCGCCCACACGTGGTTGGCGTCCTCTACGGGCAGCGGCTCGAATAGTGCGCGCGGCTTGCCCGCCTGTACGAAATCATCCGTGACGGGCGTGGCCCAAATCACGCCCGGCGGCGGATCGGCGCCCAGAGAGTTCTGATGATAAACGACGTACTTTCGTCCCTCCCACCGCAGCAAATGCGGCGAGGAGATCTGCGGGCTGTGCTCGCTGGCGCCATGCGGGACAAGCATCGGGTCGCGCTGCGTCGTCCAGCGGCGCGCGTCGGGGGACCACGCCAGGAAGATCGGGCGCGTGCCGGATTGATTGCCCATGAGCAACAGGACGTACTTTGCGTTCTTGCTCGGAATCGCTTCGCGGAAGACGCGGGCGTAGGACGCTTCAACATTGTCGTTAAAGTCGTCCGCCGTGACGGCCACGCCTTCGTACTGGAAGTGAATGCCATCAGTCGTGCTTGCGTAGCGGGTCACGTTGTTCTCGCCGTGAAACCACAGGAACATCTTCTGCTCCTCGGGAATCCACAACGCATGCGGCGACGCCACGTGGCTCACCGAGTAGTGCCCCTCCCAGTGGCGGCCAATCACTGGATCGAGGTCAGCGTCCGACTCGTCGGCATCGCAGACGGTCCAAGGCCCTTCCAGGGCGTCGGCGTAGGCCAGAAAGACGCCGCCGGGGCCATCGTGCGGACCGAAATAGAGATAGAACTTGCCGATCGCCTGGGCGAAATACGCCTTTGCGTCGATCATCGACGAAAAAATGGCGTCGTCGTGCGGATAGCTCAAGGGCGGACGCATCAACGCCGTGGGATCAATCACCAGGCCCCGCCGCTCGAACTTCGGCAGCTCGCCGAGCGACGAGGACACGGCAACGCCTGCAAGTCCGCTCGCGCCGACTACGAGTGCAAAAACCCTTCGTGCTGCAACCATGCCGGGCCTCCGTAATCCTGCGTAGCGCGGATCAGGCTGGACGTACTGCTCAAGTCATCCCCGGGCGACGACAGGTCGGCCGTTCCCACCATGGTAGGATTCCGAAGGCCAGAGCGGGCTGCGACGATTACTCAATCGATTGACATATTTCGTCACGCACGAGCCTTGAGGACGAACGGTCGCCGGTCGACGGAACTTGTGGACTTCACGCGGGCGTTCCCATCGATGCTGCCCCGTTGTTTCGCTCGCCGAACGAACGGCGCTGCCAAAAGAATGTCAAAAGTAAGGCCGGTCGGCTCAGGTACGGCGTTCGCATCCGAGGCCCAAGAACCGAAGTTCGCGTACGCTACTCGCCCATTGACGGCGCCGAGCTCCACGTCACGGAATTGAAAGTGCAGGTCTGGCAAGCCGCTAGCCGCATTGAAGAGACCGGGCAGGCTCACGGCGGCGCCGGCAACCAACGAAAGCGAGCCGGTCGGATTGAGTTCCGACAGCCGGCCGCTCGACGGCAACGCTTCGATCCACCCCGGCCGGCCCTGATCCTCCAGACTGCGCCAGGCGCTTCGCAGCGAACTCGAATCCGAACCGATCGTGTAGGCGTCGAACGTTATGGTACGGAATGAACGATTCTCGATGCGGGCGTCGCCGGTGCTTGGATCGACCAGTAGCAATAGGGTATTGGACCGTTCCACCTCGCCCAGCGCTTGCTGCCACAGTAGGAAGTCCATGCCGTCGGTGATCCCGTCGCCGTTGGCGTCGGCTTTCGCGTCCATGCCATAGCTGTTTGACAACTGGTCCTTATCGGCCGCGTCGACTTCGCCGTCGCGGTTGAAATCGACGCGATTGACCACTTCGGCGACGAGCTGCGACGCCCCGGCGCGCCGCACTTCCCAAGCGAGCCACGGCTTCTCCAAAGTAGGAAGCGAAACATCATCGAACGATTGTTCTGGCGCCGCAAATTCAGCCAGCGTATAGAGGCGGCCCCAGACAGCCTTCTCGCCGGCGGGTAGCGAAAGCGCCAGCGTGCCGTCGAGTTCCGCGTCCGCGCCGATAATCAGCGATGGTCGCAGGCTGGCTTGTAGGGACAGTTCGCCGCCATCCATGGAGAATCCGCGGGCTAGCGTCAGTTTGCCCGAGCCGGTCTTTTCCATACGGCGTCCATTGAGCTGCCATGAAGTATCGACCGACAGCTTCGCGTCGCCCACGACTTGCACCACGACGGGGCCGTTGACGGCGACCGGCGCCAAGATAGCGTGCGAGCCGCTGCGCACGTCGAGCTTCGCCGGCTCGCCGCCGTTGCCGACGGCCAGCGTCGCGTCGCCGGCAATCCGGTAGCCGAATTCGCTGTCGAACGTGATCCCGGTCACGTCGACGTTCGAACTTACGGTAATGGTTCGATTGCGAGACGCTTGGGGGCCAAAGTATGCGGCACGATTGTTCTCCACCAGTGCATCGTTCTGCCAGTTGTCTGCGTCATGCCAGTCGCCGTCGGCATCGACGTTCCAGGCTCGGGCGCGCGGCACGTAGCGAGTTTCCTGCAAATACGCATTGTCCAAGTAAATCAGCCCCGTGGCGCCGAAAGCCACGTCGTCGAACTGCACCACGGGACGGACGAACCGTGCGCCGACCGGCGCCTGTACAACGTCGGTACGAAAGACGCGGAACCGCGAGTCTTGCGATATGGGTCGCAGCGCCTCGGCGAAGTCGCTCGGCGAGGCATGGACCAGCGTCTGTCCGTCGGCCCCGTAAAACTCCAGGGCAATGCGTGCATCGGCGTCGAATTGCAGGTTATTGTTTTGAAACAGCAAATCTGCCGAGAACTCATAGGCCTTGCCCGTGAGGTCGATCAGCGGGCTGCCGATGCCGGGTTGCCAGACGGCGCCAGCCCTGCCGCCGCCGTTGCTCTGGAGAATAACGCCTCCGCTGCCATCGCGCGTGTTATCGACCGCCTGGTTGAACACCGCATTGCCCGTAATCTGCCACTCCCCAGCGTCGCCGTTGAAGCCGGCATTTTGAACGAGGTTGGGCCGATGGTGAACGACGGCGGTCGTCACGGAAGAACCCGGAGCGTCGACGGTCACTTGGCTTCCGGCGACATCGGCCGGGCCGAGACTTACGTAGTCGCCGCTGGAATCGGTGCGAATGACCCGCGAATACGCAGGCATTTTATCGAGCAAGCGGTAGACGTTCGTGTCCGCAGTCGTCTGGTCGTTAGTGAATACCAGCGCCGTCATGTCGCTGCCGGCGTTGTAGGCGGCAACCGTTTCGTCGTCGTTCGTGCGAAGAATGGTGGCGCCAGCGCGGATGTACGACGTGAACTGTCGCATGACGTGGTACTGCTTGCGAACCACAAACTTGCTTCCGTCGACGTTGTAGTCCGCCCAGAGCAGTCCCCACCCGGCGCCGGATAACGTGAGCGGTTCGACGGCCTGCCAAAACGTCCAGCCGTTGACGCCCATTACGTTAAGATCTGTGGTGATGCGGTACGCTAGGTCCATCCCTCCGACAAGGGCGGAACTGGAGTTGTTGCCGTACTCGCTCTGGTAAAGCGGAACGCCCATGCTGGCGGCGCGATCGCGTAAGGCCTGCATCGCGCTGGTGGGATTGCTTTCCGCGCCACCGTAGACATGCGTGTTGAGTTGCTTAATGTAACTGACAGTTGTGGCGTTGTACTGCTGAAAAGCGCTCGAAGAGATGCTGGCGGAAAACTCGTCGCCGCCCGAGACGCCGATATCCAGACCCTTGGCCGCGAGGGCCTGACCGACCGTCTCGATGAGAAGCCGCTGATTGAACCCTTGCGACACGTGCATGCCTTCTTGACCGCCGCCCGCCTGCCACCAGGAGGCGTGCGGCTCGTTCATCGGCGCGAACGTGGCAAATTGAATTCCGCGTTGCTGACGGAAATGCTTCAACACTTCCGTTTGATAGTGGGCGAATTCATCGTACAGGCTCGTCTGCAGGTTGTCGCCGCCGCCCACGGCGCCGGCCGTGTCGTGGCTGTCGGTCATCCAGTACGGGGCGGAATACGATACGGCGTCGACCTTCGTAACGCCGCGATCAATGGCCGCTTGCAGCGACTTGCGCTGCCCCGGGTCGGCGTTCCAGTCCCAGTTCCAGGTGCTCGTATCGGTCACGCTGCCAGGCGCCAACGGCGCCCATCCCGGCACGGCGGCGCCAGGCCGAAAGTTGCCCACGAGCAGCAAGTTTTGACCCCCGCCGATGTTGTAGCGGGCGTAGTTCAACCCCAGGTGGTTGGGACCGTCGAACAGCAGGTCCATCACGTCGGCATGCGCAGCGGAATCAGTCCACTTGCCCAGCGCGTTGCCAAACCACGCGAGCGACGTGCCCCATGCTTGAAACGTCTGCCGCTGAAATGCCGATCCGACGCCGATGTCGACGGGTTGAGCGTTCGACGTCCTATTCAAAAGAACGACAATCACCGCTGACGCCGCCAACGCCGCCAGCTTGTAAGCATTAGCGCTGTCTCGATGCGCACGTTCTGTTGTCCGACACGTGTGGCGTTTCACTCATTGCCTCCCGATGCATCTTGGACACCGTCAACAAGCAGCGCGGCGGCAGCCGCTGCATTGCCAATCCTTGCACGCTGCACGCATTGAAACACCTCGTCAACCAGCCGCGCAGGCTTGGGCCACGGCCCATTATCTAGTGCATTCGCCGACATTTGGGCTGTTTCGCAAAAAGTATTTCTTTCGTTCTTTTTGCAACTCAATTATGGTTTTTCGTCGGCTGGCTTTTGCACATGCGGCAATAGGGATGAAACCAGGCCACGAAAGCGACTGTTGCATTTCGTCAACTGCTTAGCTCGCACCAGAAATGGTCGCCGAAGTGACGCGTTCTGCCCGGCACAGCCCAGCGCATTCATGCTTATAATGCCCGACGTCTTCAGCAGCTTCGCGTTGAGCGGTCGCTGCAGAAGCCTTCGCTCGCGGCCGCTCGATCGCAGAGCGCCTTTTCGTTTCAGTGTCTGAGGTCACGTGGTTCTTTTCATCAAGAGGGAGAATCTAATGAGTCGAACGATTCGTGTACGCTGCCTGCATTCGTCGCCCGCTAGGACCGCTTTGCGAAGCTGCGGGCGCTTGGCAATGCTCTTCGCCGTCTACGTTGCCGCCTGCGTCAGTGCACATGCGGTAACGTTCGACCATACCAGCATCACAGCCGGCGCCGTGAGCTATACGACGGCCGATGCCAAGGTGACGCTCACGCCGTTCGCGGCTGGAGGCGGCGCCGGCGCCTTCGGTCCTACCAGCGGTTGCTGCATCGGAGTAAACGGCGGAACGAACAACGGCGGCGTGGACGACGCCGATGGGAAACCGGACACCGCAGGCGACCGCGAACGCCTGGACATCACGCTTTCGGCCAACGTGTGGCTCAACGAGATTGGCTTCATCTTCACGCGCGCCAACGGCCCGCTGCCGACCGACGGAATCGTGATCAGCGGGTTTCTCAGCGACCCCGCCGCCACGCTCGATCCGGCGGCGGCGTCGGCGGGCGTGACCTCCACTTACGACAGTGGAACGTTATACGTCAATCATGGCTGGCGCGGCGGAGCGGTCTCGGTGGTTAGTTTCGCGAACGCGGGAGCTTCGCTTGGTCGGACGCTTTCGATCGCCGTCAACGACTCCAATGAAGCGAGCGCTCAAGCCGTAGTGAACCAGCTGAGCTATACCGTCGTTCCGGAGCCGTCGGCTTTCGTCATGGCGGGAATCGGAGCCCTCGTGCTCGGCGCGCGTCGAGCGGCCATGCGCAACACCCTTCGCGATGCGACCGCTGTTCCGCTTCATGTGACACTCGGCCGGCCGCGGTCCTAGGCGATGCGCGGCCACGTCGCCGGCCAGGCGCGTGCCTCTCGGAAGGTTGGGGCGACGCCCGGCCGGCGTCGTCTTCGAATAAACGCACTTCAAGCGACGGAGAACCCGAACAGATGAATCACTCCATCAGATTCCTTGCGATGGCGGTCCTCGCAGGAGGCATCGCGCTAGGGGCCGGAACAGTCGGGGCGACCACGGCGACTTACACCGACATGCTCACCGGAGATGCGTCCTATGCCAATACCGGAATCACCGTGAATCCCTTTCGCGGCTCGAATCCCTGGATTTTTGGCGTGGCTGGCACATGTTGCATTGGCGTCGAAGGCGGTACGAACGGCGCCGCGGTCGACGACGCCGACGGCGTCCAGGGCGGGCCGGACGCGGAACGACTCGAATTCCAGTTGGACGCCGGCTACGGACTGGTGGGCATCGACTTCATCTTCACGCGCGCGAATCCCGTACTGCTATCAGGGTTTCTCTACGACCCTCAGATCCAGTTTGGATACAACCCCAATGGCAACATCACGGCCGCCTACGACGGCGCCACCAAGAGCGTGCTCATCACTCATCCCTGGGCGGGCGGCAGCGTCACCGATTTCACCTTCAGCAGCCCGGGCGCTTCGTCGGGGCAGAAGATCACGCTCAGCGTCGCCGATCCGGGTCAAGCCGGACCACAGGCTGCTGTGTACGCCTTCGAGTGGGACGCGGCCTCGCCGATATTTCCCGGGGACGTCGACGGCGACGGCGACGTCGACTTGGTTGAAGCCAATAACGACATGATCAGCGACTTCGACGTCATCCGCAGCAATTGGTTCAACAGCAGCAGTCCCACGCGGGCGATGGGCGATCTCAACGGGGACGGCATTGTCGAATTCGACGACTTCGCCGAGTGGAAGGCCGCATTCCCGTATCCCATCGCCGGCAGCATCGAAGCCGGGTTTTATGTCGTGCCCGAGCCGGCGAGTTTGGCCGCCATCGGTTTCAGCGTGCTGCTAGTGGGCGTCGGCACGCGCTGCCGAAAGAGACGCATCGCGCAAGCAGCATGACGGGCAGACGCGATTCCACCACTGAGAAGCCGTACCACTCGGCGACTTCGCCCCATCATATAAACACCACGCCTGCCGCCGACCCTCGCTCCCACGAGATTCTGCCCCCCGGCAGCATGTACGCGGCGGTCGACATGCACAAACTGCTGAAAAGGAACACTCGATGTCCTCACCGCGTCGCTTTATAAGTTCTGTTGCTCAGTCGTTTGTATTAGTCATTGTGGCCGCCGCGCCGGCGGTAGCGCAGACCTCCATCAGCTTCGAATCGCCGCCCTATGTCACCGGGACGCTTCAAGGACAGGAGGGGTGGGGCGGCGGCGCAAACTTTCCGCGAGTTCAAACGGGCGCGGAAATCGCCGCGGAACTGATGGCCGCCGGGCTCAACGGAGGAGTCACGGTTCACGGCGGCTCACAAGCGCTGCTGGTGACTTTTACGCCCTCAGAAACCAGCGGCGGTCTCGTGTCCAAGTCAATCACGGGCCTGGCAGGCGAGCCGCACGTAGTCATGGACTGGTGGGCCCGGCCGCTTACGGCTGGCGATCCAGGTTCGACCATCGGCTCCGTGTTGGGCAATACCTTCGTCGGCCTGGCCGACGCCGCCAACCGGCGCGCGGCCGCCCTCCGCTTTGGCGTCGTTCGCGACGACATGAACGCCGTGATCGGCACGACGATCGACTACGGCAGCGCCGCGGCCGGGTCCACGATATGGGTTCCCTCGGGGCTCACCTGGGCGGCCGACACGTGGTACAACTTTCGGTTCGAATTAAACTACGGCGCGAAAAGCTACGACTTCTACGTCAACGGCGCGAAGGTGAATAGCGCGCCCATTCAGTTCTACAACACCAGTTCCGACACGGCCTCGTCGCTCTTCATTTCGCGCGGACAGAACAACGCCGGGCAAATCTTGGATGACTTCACCATTGCCGAGGATCTGGGGCAGAAATTGCTGCTCTCGATCGACCCCGCCGACGGCGACGCGACTGTCAAGAACAACTCGAACTTGGCGATCACGCTCGACTCCTACACGATCGCTTCGGCGTCAAACGCACTTCGCACCAATTGGGCGAGTCTGTCCGACCAGGCGACGACCGGATGGCTCGAGGCCGCGCCCAGCGCCGGACGGATCTCGGAGCTCAATCCGACCAGTCAATTGACGCTAGCCCCCGGCCAGAGCTTCACGCTCAACAATCTGTGGAATACTACGGGCGTTCAGAATGTGAACGACCTGGAGTTCAAATACCGCGACACGCTCTTGGGAACCATCGAAGGCGTCGTGGCCTTCGCGTCCAGTGCGAACGGCGACTACGACAGCGACAGCGACGTAGACGGGAACGACTTTTTGATCTGGCAACGAGGCGGCTCATCCAACGCTTTGAGCCCCGGCGACCTGGCGGCGTGGAAATCCGGCTTCGGCGCGGCGCCCGCCGAATCAATCGTCGTCGGCGTGCCGGAACCGACGTCGATGTTGCTGATCGCGCTGGGAGCGGGACTGATCGCGATGCGCAATCGGCTGAGTTAGGCCGGCGCCGGTTCGCTGAAAGCGTTTTTCGGGGTCAATCCGCATTTAGCCGGGAATTGAATCGAAGGATACCGGGCTCGCGGCCTCTATGCGCTGCGCCGCGCGCGGTATTCTCTGAAGGAACACACCATGTTACGAATGGAACGCTCGGTCAGTCGTGAGCCCAGGCGCTTTCGGGCGCCGGCCCCCGAAGGTGGTTTCACCCTAGTTGAGCTCTTGGTCGTGATCGCGATCATCGGGGTGCTCGTAGCCCTGCTGCTTCCTGCCGTTCAAGCCGCCCGTGAAGCAGCCCGCCGCGCGCAATGCCAGAATCAGCTTCGCCAGATTGGATTGGCATTGCAGAACTACCACGATGTCCAGCAGCAATTGCCGGCCGGCGAGTTTTGGTATTACAACTATGACAAGAAGTCCGGTGCAGGCTACATGACGTGGGGTTGGATGCCCAAGATCCTCTCGCACATGGAGCATGCCGCAGTGATGGCTCGCGCAAATCTGCAATACGGCGCCACGATTGAAGGCTTTCAAGGCGTCTACAACCGCACCGTCATCCGCACGCAAGTGCCGGGATTCCTATGCCCCTCTAATCCTTACCAAGGGGAGACGACTGAGAACGAGGGTTTCGCCGCGCTAGCCAATCCCAACAACCAGATTGCGGAAGCCGACTACGCGGCGAACATCGGCGACTACCGAAACGCCGGAGGCGTTGGCGACGGACTTGACCCGACCGTGGACCAAGACGCGGACGGACTTCCCGATTGGCCTGCGTTCGGCAACGTGTTCGGCCCCGGCAGCGGCTTGAACCCGCCTTATCCGGCGCGCCATCCCACGCGCGGCGTGATCAATCGGTTCGGCTGGGCGGCCAACTTTCGCCAAATCTCTGACGGCTTGTCCAATACCTTTGCCGTGGGCGAGTGCCTCGGCGCCTGGTGCCTGACGCAGAACTTCGGCACGCAGTCGTTTTCGACCACGGCGCAGCCCATCAACCATATGAACGCCTACTACTCGGGCGGCCCTGACGCCTGGCCCACCAACGCCAATCCGCAGTGGGCCGATTCGATTGCCTTTCGCAGCTTGCATCCCGGCGGCGCCCATTTTCTGATGTGCGACGCTTCCGCCCATTTTCTCAGCGAAAACATCGACCATGCGTCTTACCGAGCACTGGCGTCGCGAGAAGGCGGCGACATGGTCGATCAGGGGTATTGAAGCATGTCATGTTACGCCGCTATGCGAATAAGCTATGCTCTCACGGCTATCATCGCGCTGTCCATGATTGTCGGCTGCGACCATTCGGGGCGCCTCGACACAGCAGAAGTGACCGGTACGGTCACGCTGGACGGCCAGCCTCTCTCAGCAGGGACGATCCTCTTTCGACCCGAAAGCGGACGCGCCGGTCGCGGAAAAGTCGAAAACGGCCGCATCGTTGAAGCGTCCACCTATGGCATCAACGACGGCATCGTCTTGGGCGAACACAAAATTGCCATCCAGCCCATTCCCGACATCGCCCCCGTAACCGTTTCACGCATGGAGGATCCGACCGATCGTGTCCACAACGCCCGGCAGCTTCCGTCCTATGCACCAGGCGGACCGCGTAAGAGGGCGCAAGCGGCGCCCATACCAGCGAAGTATCACGACCCTGATCAATCGGGACTCACGGCGAATATCGATGAAGACGGCGAGGAATTGTTGCTGAAGCTTACCAGTCGGTAGCACGCCGGGCAGAGGACCGCGATACCGCTCCAAGGGCTAGAGTTGCGTCTGCTTGCGAAACTCTCCGGGAGTTGCGCCGATGTTTCGTTTGAAGGCGGTTGCGAATTGCGAGGCGGTGCCGTAGCCCGTCAGTGCGGCGATCTTGGACAGCTTGTAACGGGTTTCCATCAACAGCAGCTTGGCGCGCGACATGCGTATTCGTTCGATTTCTGCGGCCGGCGTTCGGTTGAAGGCAGCGTAAAACCGGCGCTCGAGCGTCGAGCGGCTAATGTTCAGCCGTTTGACGACGTCCTGGACCGTCAAACCCTCACAAGCATGGTCGCGAATGATTTGCATCGCAGCGGCGACTTCGCGATCGTCGATGGCGGCCGCCTCCGACGACAAACGACGAGAAATGCCCTTAGGAGGAATAAAGATCGTCTCCGATGGCGCCGGCTCGCCCTCCATCATGGCGTCGAGCAGGGCCGCTCCTTCATAGCCCAGCCGCATCGTGTCCGGCTGTACGCTGCTCAAGGGGGGATTGCACAATTCGCAGATCACTTCATCGTCATCGACGCCGATGACCGCGACTTCCTCCGGCACCGCCAAGCCGGACAAGTTGCAGGCCTCGATGATCTGCCGCCCGCGCACGTCGTTGCAGGCGAAGACCGCCAGCGGCCGGGGAAGCGACTGCAACCAGGCGGCAATCGCGGGACCTTCCAGTTCTCCGCGAGCTTCCCAAGCGAGAACATCCGTATGCGACGACAGATGCTGAGCGGACGTGTAGACGTGCACCTCCAAGCCGCGCATGCGCAAATAATCACGAAACGCCGCGATCCGTCGTTCCGAAAAATCGACTCCCGGATATCCAATGTAGGCGAAATTGCGAAAGCCAATATCCAAGAAATGTTCCGCCGCCATGCGAGTCACAACCCGTGGATCGGTGTCGAGCATCCCTCCGCCGACTGGGCGATGCGAGCCGCGGAGATCGACGGCTGGCACGCCGAGTTCCGCGACGGCATGGGCGATTTTTTCGTTTTCGATCCGCGCAATAATGCCGTCCCCTTTCCAGGACTGCAAAAAGCGCGGCAGCCCTTCGGTCAAACCGCGCTCGATGTGCAGTACGCTCCAGTGCCCGTGGGAGCGCACGTAGGCGGCGACTCCCAACAAGCAGCCGCGCCCGTAGGCGCGCGAACTTTCGATGAGCAACATGACGCGCTTGCGGTCTACCACGCTAGAACTCCGACACAAGGAGTAGGCAATGCGGAAAAGCAGAAACAGACGGCAACCCAAGGTGCGAGAAACCCCGAGGCGCCTTGACGCAATCCGTAAATCACGCCGCCATCCTAATCGCTGATCGTACGCTGCGACATAATGTGACAAAAACCGTCAAGAAATTGAAGAATCCCGTGAATGCAACGACGGCACGGACAGGTTCCAATGGAGTTTCCTAGGCGGCTTTCAAACACAAGTACTTGTGGCCCGCGCTTCGTCAGCGCCACGAACAGAGCAAATGACTGATACTCATGCGAGCGACGGCGTTCGCGCATGGCGCGAACGAATCACGATACCGACCTACGGCGTGGGCCAAACGGACCCCAATCCGTTCTTCCTTGACAAGCGCGTCTATCAGGGCAGCAGCGGAGCCGTTTATCCATTTCCCGTGATCGAGTCGGTGTCCGACGAAAAGGCGGATCGCGACTACGACGCCATTTTTCTGGAGAACCAGTATCTGAAGATCATGCTGCTACCCGAACTCGGCGGCCGAGTTCAAATGGCGGTGGACAAAACCAATGGTTATCACTTCGTCTACCACAATCGGGTGATCAAGCCGGCGCTGGTGGGCTTGGCAGGTCCATGGATCAGCGGCGGCATCGAATTCAACTGGCCGCAGCACCACCGGCCCAGCACGTTCCATCCGGTCGACGTCGACATCGTCGCAGGGGGCGACGGGTCTCACACCGTCTGGTGCCACGAAATCGACCGCATGGTCGGCACGCGCGGGATGCACGGCTTCACGCTTCGCCCGGACAAGGCCTACCTCGAAGTGCAAGTGCGGCTTTTTAATCGCACGCCGCTGGCGGAGACGTTTCTCTGGTGGGCCAATCCCGCGGTGCACGTCGACGAAAACCACCAATCGATCTTCCCGCCCGACGTCTGCGCGGTGATGGACCATGGCAAGCGAGACGTCAGCACGTTCCCGATTGCCACGGGTGAATACTATAAGGTCAACTACGCGCCTGGGACCGATATCAGCCGGTACAAGAATATCCCGGTGCCGACGTCGTACATGGCGTACCGCTCGGACTACGACTTCGTAGGCTCCTATGATCACGGACGCGGGGCCGGCTTGCTGCACGTCGCCAGCCGTCATATCTCCCCCGGCAAAAAGCAGTGGACCTGGGGCTGCGGAGAATTTGGCAAGGCGTGGGACCGGCACCTCACGGACGAAGACGGGCCTTATGTCGAACTGATGTGCGGCGTGTACACCGACAACCAGCCTGACTTTAGCTGGCTCGCCGCCGGCGAGGAGAAGTCGTTTTCGCAATACTTTATGCCGTACAAGGGCGTGGGCGTCATCAAAAACGCCACCATCGACGCCGCAGTCGGACTGGAGGTCGCCGACTCGCAAGTGGTCGCCCGTATTTACACAACGGCCGTACAGCGCCAGGCTCGCGTGGCGGTACACGCCGGAGCCGTCAGGTTGATGGACCAAGTGTTCGACGTGGATCCCTCGACGCACCGGGAGTTCCGCGCTCCATTGCCGGCAGGCGCAGACGCCGCGAAGTTGCAGGTAGTCGTCTACGATTGCTCCGGCCGGGAATTGGTGCGCTACGCTGAAAAGCGCGTCGATGCCAGCATTCCGCAGCCCGCCCGCGCGATTCCCGCGCCGCCCGAGGTCGATTCCGCCGAGTCGCTTTATCTCGCCGGCGTTCACTTGGAGCAGTACCGCCATGCCACCCGGCCGGCCGAGGCCTATTTCCGCGAAGCATTGCGGCGAGATTCGGGAGATTTACGCTGCAATTTGGCGTTGGGTCGGCTCCTCTATCGACGCGGCAACTATCGGGAAGCGGAACGCTGTTTTAGAACCGCCGTGGAGCGCGCCACCCGGCACAATCCCAATCCGGATGACGGCCAGTGTTATTACCTGCTCGGGCTGGCCCTGGTAGCACAGGACAAGTACGCCGACGCGGCGCCCGCATTGCATAAGGCTGCCTGGAACGCCGCCTGCCAGGACGCGGCGTGGTTCCAGTTGGCAAGGCTGGCCATGCGACAGCGGCGATGGGACGAAGGGGAAGAACTCCTGCGCAAGTGCCTCGAACGCAACGCGCGCCACCACCAGGCAACGCACCTGTTAGTGACGACTTACGTCGCTCAGCAAAGGCTTGACGAGGCGCGCGATGCCGTTAATCGCGAACTGCAACACGATCCCTTTAATCATGGCGTGTTGTTCGAAGCCGCCTATTCGCTCGGATATGATTGGAGCGTGTGCGACCTGAGACTGCGCGACTCGTCGCACAACTATATCGAGCTGGCCAATGACTACGCAGCGGCCGGCTTGCTGGAACGCGCCGTTGCGGTTCTAGATCGCTACTTGCTGCGCACCGGCGGCGAGCCCGACGATCCGCTCGTGTTCTATTACTTGGCCGATTTTCAGGAAAAACTGGGGGATTCGGCCAATGCCCTGAGTCTTTCATGTCAGGCGGCCGAAAGAGCGCGCCGCGGATTCTTCCCGAATCGCTTGTCGGACATCACGGTTTTGCAATCGGCGGTCGACCGCTTCCCGGGCGACTACCGAGCGATGTGCGACCTGGGGAATCTCCTCTACAGCCGGCGGCGGTACGAAGAGGCGATTTGCTACTGGGAGGACGCACGGAATCTGGCCGGCGACTTCCCGCAGCCCTACCGCAACCTAGGGCTCGCCTACTTCAACCAGCGTGGCGATTCGGAAGCCGCCTGGAAATCCTTGAAGGAAGCGCATCGCATTGCTCCGGACGACGCTCGCATCCTGTTTGAACTCGATCAGCTCGCCAAGCGATTGAATCATGAGCCGGAGACCCGTCTTGCGCGTTTGCAGGCTCATCCGCAGTGCGTGCGCGGCCGTGACGATCTGACGATCGAGCTAGTTACGCTCCTCAATCAACTGGGAAGACATGAAGACGCCCTGCAGCGCCTAGTAGGTCGCCAATTCCATCCCTGGGAAGGCGGCGAGGGGAAGGCGTCTGCGCAATATGTGCTCAGCCTCACGGAGCTGGCGCGCAGCGCGCTTGCCGAAGACGATTGCCAACGCGCCATTGGATTGCTGCAGCGGGCGCTCGATTGGCCGCAGTCCCTGGGCGAAGGCAAACTGCACGGCATTCAAGAGAACAATGTGCACTATTGGCTGGGAATCGCCTACCGGCAGGCGGGCGACGAGCGCCAAGCCGCTGAAAGGCTCGAGAAAGCCGGCCGTGGCCTCAGCGAACCCTCCTCGCCGCAGTTCTACAACGACCAGCCCCCGGAGATGATCTTCTACCAGGGACTGGCCCTGAAGGCGCTCGGTCGGGAAGCTGATGCGAAGCAGCGCTTCGCCAAACTCGTGGAATACGGGAAGAAGCATCTCCACGACGAGCCGGCGATCGACTTCTTCGCCGTATCGCTGCCAGACTTCCTCGTCTTCGAAGCCGATCTGGCCTTGAAGAACGAAGTCCATTGCCGGTTTATGCTGGCCTTAGGATACTTGGGCTTGCAGGAAGACGCCCTGGCCGACGAGCAGTTCGAGTGTATTCTCGACCTCGACGTCAATCACCTCGGCGCCATAACCCACAAGCGATTCAGTGCGTCGCTTTCCCAAGCCGCTGGCTAGGCGAAGCGGCAGTCAAAGGCAAAACCGACAGGGCCGCCGGTCGGTTCCATCGTCAACGGCGACTCACGGATTGTCCCCAGAGAACCGCATGTCAGATTCAGCGATCAGCGAGCGGCTGCACCTGGGATTCCTCTGGCGAATCTGCCTGGTGGCCGCCATGGGCGGACTGCTCTTCGGATACGATTGGGTCGTTATCGGCGGGGCCAAGCCCTTCTACGAACCGTATTTTGGCATCGCCGACAGCCCGTTCAAGCAGGGGCTGGCGATGAGCACCGCGCTGATTGGCTGCCTGATGGGCGCGGCGATGT
>QEVI01000374.1 GCA_003576855.1 Planctomycetota bacterium | reverse complement strand
CGCCGGCGAGGACTTCGGACGAGTCCACCGGCGCCCCGCCAAACACAAACACGCCCGTCGCCAGCAGTGCAAGCGCCCCGCCCGCAGATGCATCGGCCAGTGCGACCGATGCCGCTGAGGTGAAGGACGCAGCGTCAGTGGGTAAATCCAACGCGGCGAGCACCGACGTTCAAGCGCCGGCGGAACCGCCGGCCGGCGCCCCCGCGGCGCCGAGCGCCGACAGCGCCGCGTCGCGAGCTGGCAAAGAGGCGCTAGCGTCGCCGAGCCCGCCGCCAGCCGCCCCCGCTGCTGCGACGTCTACCGCCACGGCGCCGGCAGCGGCTGCGGCGGCGGGCGCGTCGGCGGAATCATCGCCGCCCGACGCGCCGCGACTGCGAATTGATCCCCTCGAGCTGGACCCGGAAGGCCTGAGCCTGGCGACGATCTATGCCGCGGCGCCTCTGGACCCGCTCGCGGCAAGCCGGTTGCCCGGCAAGCAGTCTGCGGAAGACAGCGCCGTGCCGGCGGAGGATGACGCCGCAGCAGCGCCGTCGGCGCTCCCGCCGCCGGTTCCGACCGTTCGTCGTGACGCCGAAGCGGGCGCCGGGGCGCCCTCGGCGACCGAAGCGCTGCTGGCGCGAAAGCTGCCCGGCGTCAGCGTCGCCAAGTTGCCATTGGGCCGGCTGATCGATTTCGCCGGGCAGGCTTCGGGCCTGCCTGTGAGCGTTGCGCCAAGCGAACTGCGCATGGCCGGGGTTTCGGCTGCTACGCCGGCATCGGCGAAAATGGAAAACGTGACGATCGTCAAGTTTTTAGGCGAAGCGTTAAAGCCGCTTCGGCTGGAGCCGATCGTCGCCGAGCAGCAGATCGTCCTGCGCCGCGCGGGGGTCGATAAGCGCCGGTCGGTCGATTATGCCGTCGCCGATCTTGCTGGCAGCGACGCCGACGTGCAGCAACTCGCCGCCTGGATTCGGCAACTGGTGGCGCCCGAAAGCTGGCAGTCCGCCAACGCCGGCGCGATGGCGGTCATCGGGAAGACCATCCGCGTCGAGCACCTGGAGTCGGTCCATTACGACATCTTGGTGTTGCTCGAGCGAATGCGGATCGCTCGCGGCCTCCGAACGCTGAGCAAATACCCGGCGTCGCTCGTGGCGCCCGCCTCGCCGACGCTCGCCGTGGCCCAGCGCCTTGCCGGTCCGGCGGCGTTCACGTTCACCCAATACGCGCCGCTCGACGAAGTTTTCCGCTATTGGCAAGCGGAACTCGACATGGCTGTGCTGGTTGATTGGCCGGCCTTGACCGAAGCGCGGCTTTGGCCCAACGCCCGCATTGCATGCAGCGTCGCCGGCAAGCCTTGGAACGAGGCCCTCGACGAAGTGCTCGGGCCGTTGGGCCTCGCCTGGCGAGCCATCGACGGTCGGACGCTGCAAATTACAACGGCGGTCAAGGCCCGCAGCGAGCCGGTCGTTGAGGTTTTCACTTTGGCCGCCGGCGGGCCGATCGACGCCGCGGCGATCACGTCGCGCATCGAAGCAGCGTCGCCGAGCAGCTCGGGCGACGACGCGACCAGTGCACCGGTCGTTGCCATCGACGCGGCGAACCGCGTGCTGGCCGTGCGCCAACCGACCGACGGTCACCGCCGGACGGTGGCGTCGCTGGCGGACCTGCTGGCCAGGCCCGACCGCTAGAACGTGCGATGCGCGGCCGCCGCGCATCCGGTTCATGAATGCCGAGACGGGCGATGCCGCGCTAGCCCAACTGCTTGTCCATGGCCGCGGCGACGCGGCGGCACTCGTGCATCATCTCGTCGAACTGGGCGAAGGTTTGCGACTGATAGCCGTCGCTCATCGCCTTGTCGGGGTTGGGATGGACTTCGACGATCAAACCATCGGCGCCGGCGGCGATTGACGCCCGCGCCATCGCCGTCACCAGGCTCGTGTGACCGGTGCCGTGGCTGGGATCGATCACGATCGGCAGGTGCGTTTTCTGGTGGACATACGGGGCCGACGCCAAGGGAAGCGTGAAGCGGGTGTGCGACTCGAAGGTGCGTATGCCGCGTTCGCACAGCATGACGTTCGGGTTGCCCGCGTCCAGAATGTACTCGGCGGCCAGCAGCCACTCATCGACCGTGGCGCTGGGGCCGCGCTTCAGCAGCACGGGCCGCGACGACTTGCCCGCGGCCTCCAGCAGCCGGTAGTTCTGCATATTGCGGGCCCCGATCTGGAGGACGTCGGCGTAGTCGGAGACCAGTTCCACGTCGTCCGGGGCGATGACCTCGGTGACGACGGCCAGGCCGGTTTCATCGCGGGCGGCCGCCAGGAGTTTGAGGCCTTCTTCCTTGAGCCCTTGGAAGCTGTAGGGACTGGTGCGGGGCTTGAAGGCCCCGCCGCGTAGCGCCGTGGCGCCGGCGGCCTTGACGGCGCGAGCCGTGCTGCAGATTTGGTCCCGGCTTTCCACCGAGCAGGGTCCGGCGATCACGCCGATGCGGTCGCCGCCCACGGTCAGGGTGCCGGCCCGCACGACGGTCGGCTCCTGTTTCAGCTCGCGGCTGGCCAGCTTGTAGGGGGCGAGAATGGGCAGGACCTCGTCGACGCCGGGACCGCTTTCTAGCGAGCCGATGCCGGCGACTCGTTCCTCGCCGATGGCGGCGATGACGGTGCGTTCGGTTCCGCGAAGGACGACCGGCTTCATTTTGAGGGCTTCGACGTGTTCGACCATGGATTGGATATCCTCCTCCGTAGCCGAGCGCTTCATGACGACGATCATGGGACTAACTCCAAGAGTGCCTGGGGGGATGCATTAGCAGCCACAAAAAAAGCCCCGGGCACTCGCGGCGCCCGGGGCTTTGCAGGTTGTGCTGATTGGCGATAAACCGCTGACGCACTACCTCCGGCCCGACGCCGACGCGCCGGTAAAGTAAAACCAAAAGTAGCGCCAAGAACCGTTCATCGCTACGAATATTCTCGGCAGAAGATGCGCAATACGCAAGCGTTTTCTTGCAGAACTTTTCGCTTCGGCGATTTGCCGCTCGGCCGGAGGTAAGATGCGCCTCTGACGCCCGTCGGCGGTTACGCCGCGGGGGATGTGGATCGACGACGCTTCGAAGTCGTCGCCCACCGGTTCGAAGCGTCCGCCCAGGTGTTCAGCCAAAAAGGCCTCGGCCACGGCGTTGAACGACATCCGGTTTTGCTGCAGGGCAAACCCGTGCCCTTCGTCCGGATAGAGGACGTACGTCACCGGGATGTTCCTAGCCTGCATGGCCTCGACGATCTGGTCGGCTTCGAGCTGCGTGACGCGGGGGTCGTTCGCCCCCTGGCCGATGAGCAGCGGCTTCTTGATCTTGTCCACCAGCGTCAGCGGCGAACGTTCCAGCAGCGCCTGGCGGCCTTCCTCGGTATCGACGTCGCCGACGCGGATTTTCATCACGGGCATGAACGGGGCCCAATAGGGGGGAACGTTCTGGAGCAGCGTTACCAGGCTCGACGGCCCGACGATGTCGACGCCGCACGCGAACACGTCCGGCGTGAACGTGAGCCCCACGAGCGTGGCATAGCCGCCGTAGCTGCCGCCCATGATCGCCACCTTGTCCTGTTGGGCGACGCCGTTTTTCACCGCCCAATTGACCGCGTCGATCAAGTCCTCGTGCATCTTGCGCGACCACTCGCCGTTGGCTGCGTTGACGAACGACTTGCCAAAGCCGGTCGAGCCGCGGTAGTTCACCGCCAGCACGGCATAGCCGCGGTTGGCCAGCCATTGGTGCTCGGCGTCGTATCCCCATTCGTCGCGGGCCCAGGGGCCGCCATGCACGTTGAGCACCATCGGCACGGGCTTGTCCGGCTTGCCGTCTCCGTCGGGGTCGCTCCCCTTCGGCAGCGACAGGTAACAGACCAGCTTCTTGCCGTCGCGGGCGTCGATGATCGGCGCGTGCATGTTCACCAGCGGGTAGCCGTCGAGGTCGTCGCGGCTATTGAACAGGAAATGCGCCTTCTGGTTCGCCCGGTCGTAGCGGTAGAACTTCACCGGGCCGTTGTCCAGCAGGTACGCGCAGGTCCATTGCTGATCATCGAGCGTCCGGCTGGTGACCAGCAATTCGCCGTCCTCGACCGTGGCAAGGTAGTCGAGGTCCTTCTTGATCGATTCGTCGAGAATCTTCCACTCGCGGCGCGCGTAGGTGAAACCGACAGCCTGGATGGTCTTCTCCGTAGGATGAACGAGCACCTCGCCCACGTCCGCCTTGGGATTCTCGGCCAGCAGCAGCTTTTCGTCCGTATTCAAATTCAGGGCGAACAGCGCGCTGGTGTCCCGGCCGCGACTGTCGAGCAGGTAAAGGATGTCGCCCGTCTTGTCGAAGCCGGCCCAGCGCCCGCTCCTCGGATCCTGGCCCGGCTTCACTTTCGAGGTACAGTATCCCTCCTCTGGGTGGCAGCCGATGCTCAGGTAGCCCTGCTCGCGGAGCGGGTGGTACGGCAACCCGTTTTCCTGGAGGTAGTAGTGCACGTCCTTGGCCGTCCAGCGGGCGATCGGACAAATCTTGAGAAGCCCGAGGTGGTCCTTCTGCAGGATCGCGGTGTTCTTGCGGGTGGCGGACTGCTCGCGTCGGATGCCGGTCAGCCGTTCGACCTGAAGCGGCACCGGCAGTTTCGGCCGGATGAGCGTCTGGAAGGCTTCGCGCGGCGATCGGCTGCTGCAGGGCGCCGGCCTCGGCGTGCTCGTCATCGCGCTGGCGATGCTGGCGCTGCTGTTGGTGGACGTCGTTCGCGACGGAGCGCCTCGCCTGACATGGACGTTCCTCGTGTCGTACCCCTCACGCCACCCGGCGCTTGCCGGCGTGTGGCCGG
>QEVI01000039.1 GCA_003576855.1 Planctomycetota bacterium | reverse complement strand
CGTAGGAGGGGGACCAGCCGCAGCTATTGACGAGATAGTTGAGCCGGACTTCCGCTGGGCCCTCGGCGTGCTTCTGCAGGAACATGACGGCTTCGCGGATCGTTTGCGACGCCCCGGCGGTAATCTCCGCCCGTTGACGATTGAGCAACTCCAACTGCTCGGCCAGCTCTTGCAATTGCTTGGCCAGTTCGACCTCTTCCTTCGCAATCGTCTCGTGCTGGTCGAAGGCAAAGGTGGTGATCCGTTCCAAGGCCTCGGCGTCGAGCACGCCCTTGGCCAGGTCGGTCTGGGCCGTGGGAGCGACAAAGCCTTCGAGCTTGGCGAGGTACTCGGTGCGCTTGCCGAGCAGGGCTTGCCGTTTCTGCGCGAGTTCTATTTGCCGCTGCGTATCGCGCAACTGGACGTCCAAGGCGCGGACTTCCTCCCGCGGTTCTTCGCCGACGGCGCGAGTTCGAAAGCGGACGGCGCGGATTTCTACGTTGTCGTCCCCCTCGGCGAACAGGCTGTTGGGCACGATTTGCTCAGGCAAATTGCTGACGACGACCTCCAGCCGGCCGGCCGCGCCGTCGATCGCCGCCAGGCGGGTGACTTGCGCCTGGCCGCGATACAGCGTGACGTGCGTTACCTTGCCGGTTATTGGTTCGGCCGCCAAGGAGAAACGCCCGCAGGCAACCAGCACAAGCAGCAGTGGAACAGCGGCTCGGTTCAACAGGGAGTTCATATTCGGTTCCTTTCGTTTGAGTCGCTCCAACGCGTCTCGATGAACGTGGCGGGCGACGGCTGACTGTGTTTTAGGCAGCGCGGGCGAAGGGCCACAACAGCAAAGCCGTAACGCGTTTGTAACAGGATTTCGGCCGCGGCGCGGTCGTTCGCTTCGGTCTGATTTGACGCCGCGCGCAACACCGGCCATGATCTATGCTTGATTTGGACGATGAGCGCCCGTTTCGGCGGCTGTCGGTTTGGACGCAACGGGGGACCGATAAGTTCCGCAGCATGGAGTTTCGATGGCGTTTTTGAGAAGGCGTTTCGCGGGGATCGCCGCGGCGCTGCTGACGGCGGCGCTGGCATCGACTTGTTCCGCGGCCTTACAGCCCCAGGTGGAAGTGGTGGGCCGCTCGTTGGACGGGCGGCCGATCGAGTGCATCGTGTACGGCGACGGCGCCGACGTCTTTTGGCTGATCGCGACGATTCACGGCAACGAAGCCTCCGGCACGCCCCTGGCGCAGAAGTTCGCCGAGTGGTTGGAGGCGAATCCGGCGGAGATCGAGGGCCGGCGCGTCGTCATGCTGCCCGTCGCCAATCCTGACGGCTTCGCCGAGAACATCCGCTTCAACAAGAACGGCGTGGACCTCAACCGCAACTTTCCGGCGGGCAACTGGGGCGAAGCCGACGTCAAGCCGCACGGCGATACGCCCCTCTCGGAGCCGGAGAGCCGGGCGCTGATGCGGGCGCTGTGCCAGTACTTCCCCAGTCGCGTGGTGAGCATTCATCAGCCGCTCAACTGCATCGACTACGACGGCCCCGCGGAAGAACTGGCGCGTGCGATGGCCGCCAAGTGCCGTTTGCCGGTGAATAAACTCGGCAGCCGGCCCGGTTCGCTGGGGTCGTTCGTGGGCGTGACGTTGAAGCGGCCGATCATTACCTTGGAACTGCCGGAAGACGCCGGCATGGACGGCCAGGCGTTGTGGAAGGAATATGGCGAAGCGCTCGTCGCCGCGCTGCGCTACCAGCCGCCAGGCGCGGCCAACGCGCGATAGCAGAAACGGATCGTCTCGCGCCGCGGGGCAGCGCCGCCGCGGCGCGGCCAGCCCTGCTCGGCAGAAAGCACAAACGTCCTGTTACTTGTCTTGCGCGATATGGCTGTACGGCGTCAGTTCGACTGGCCGGGAACGCTCCGCCCCGCTCCGCCTGCGCGCGGGGGATTCATTTGGTGCGTTATCATCGCCGTGCTGGGCCTGAGCGCGCCGCCGTTCGACGTTAGAGCCGCCGCTGGCGAGGAGGGCCTCTTGGAACCGGTAGCCGACAAGGTGCAGCTTGAGCTTGAAAGCATCGCGGCCGACGTGCAAGGCGTCATGGGGATTGCCGTGGAAGACTTGGCCGGCCAGCACCGGTTTGCCGTCAACGAGGGACTTCAGTTCGCCCAGGCCAGCGCGATCAAAATCCCCATCTTGATGGAGGTGCTCAAGCAGGCCCACGAGGGGAAACTCAAGCTCGAAGAAATGCACTGGATCGAAAAGCAGTACCAGGTCGCCGGCAGCGGCGTTCTTGGCGAACTTGGCCACCGCACGACCCAAATGAGCCTTGAGGACCTGTGCGTGCTGATGATCGTCCTGAGCGACAACACGGCGACGAACATGCTGATCGACCGCGTCGGCATGGACGAGGTCAATCGCACGATGGAGTCGTTGGGCTGCCGCCACACGAAGCTTCGCCGCCGGATGATGGACGTCGCGGCGGCCCAGCGGGGCGACGAGAACGTTTCCACGCCCGCCGACGCGGCCAGGATCATGCGCACGCTCCACGAGGGCCAGTTCGTCAGCCGCGAAGTGAGCGACCACGTGCTGGCGATTCTCCGCAAGGACAAGCCGGGCGACGTAAAGGCCGCGCTGCCGGCCGGCACGAGCGTCGCCTTTAAGCCGGGCGCCATTCCAGGAGTCGCCGCCGAGTGGGCGATCGTCGAGCTGGAGCGCCGGCCGTACATCGTCGTGGCCATGGGCGGCTTTGGCGTCAAGGAGGAGTTCAAGGACGCGTTTCGCGAGGTATCGAAGACGGCGTACGAGTTCTTCCAGCGGGTGGCGACGGGGACCAGCTATGGCGGGTATATCGACCCGGAAGAGTGGAATAAACGTTAGACCATGCGCGGCGATTTGCCTGCTGCTGGCGGGTCTGGCCCCGGCCGCCGCCGGCGAGCCGCGCGTGCTGCTCGACGGGTGCGTCCTGGAACTGGCGGCCAGCGAGCCGGACGTCGTCACGCCCATCGGCATGGCGTTCGACGCCTCTGGAAGCCTGCTGGTGCTGGAGTCGCAGACCCATCATCGGCCGGAGGGCTACGCGGGCCCGGCAGGCGACCGCATTCGCCGGTTCGCCGACGGCAACGGCGACGGCCGGCTCGACCAATGGTCCACCTTCGCCGAGGGCTACCAGCAGGGCACGAACATCTGCGTGCGGCCCGACGGCCAGGTCTACATGGTGACTCGCCGTGATGTGCGACTGCTGCACGACAGCGAGGGCGACGGCCGCTCCGACCAGGAAACGCCCGTGCTGACGCTCGACACGGCGACCGACTACCCGCACAACGGCCTCGGCGGCATTGCGCTGGCGCCGGCGTTGGGCGGCGATGGGGCGGCGCTGTACATCGGCCTGGGCGAGAACTTCGCCGGCGCGTATACGCTCCGCGGCAGCGACGGCTCGTCCTACAGCGACCGCGGCGGCGCCGGTACGGTGTTCCGCACGACGCCCGATGGCGGCCGGCTCGTGCGATACGCCACCGGCTTTTGGAACCCGTTCGGCCTCTGCGGCGTCGGCGGAAGGCTGTTTTGCGTCGACAACGATCCCGATTCCAGCCCGCCGTGTCGCTTGATCGAAGTGCTGCCGGCGGCCGACTACGGCTTTCGCTACGAGTACTTCCGCCCCGGTACGCATCCGCTGCAGTGCTGGAACGGCGAGCTGCCCGGCACGCTGCCCATGATCTGCGGAACCGGCGAGGCGCCGACGGCCGTCGTGGCCCACCGCGGCTACTTGTGGGTGACGAGCTGGGGCGACCATCGCATCGAACGGTATGAGCTATCGCTGGCCGACAGCGGCTTCTACACGGCCAAGCGGGTCACCGTCGTGCAGGGCGACGCCGACTTCCGACCCACGGGCATGGCCGTCGCGCCCGACGGGTCGATTTACTTCGGCGATTGGGTGAAGCTCAACTACGAAGTACACGGCCGAGGTCGAATCTGGCGGCTGCAACTTCCGCCGCAAATGGCCGAGGGCGGCGGCGTCGGCGATCCGGCCGCGCCGCGAGCGCCGGTCGCAGGCCAGTTGCAGGTTTTTCAGACGGCAGCCGCCGAAATCCCCCAGACTTCGCCCGCGGCAGAGGCCTCGGCAGTGACTCTCGCCCAGCTACAGTCGCTGCGCTGGCACAGGAAGCCCATCGAGGCGACGCTGCGGGCCGCGCTTCGCGGCGACGATCCCGACGTTCGGATGTACGCCGTGCGGTGGATTGCCGAAGAGCGCATGGGGGCGCTGCGCGACGAGGTGGCGAGGCTGCTCGACGGCCCGATACCGACCGAGCGTTATTTCCTGGTCGTCCTGGCGGCGCTCGATTGGCTGGACGGCGACGGCCAGATGAAACCGGCGGCGGTGTCGGATCTGCTCCTGTTGCGCCAGTTGCAAAACGAGTCGCGCTCGGCCGACTTGCATGCGCTGGCGTTGCGGCTCATTTCGCCGGACGACGGCTGGCTGACCGGCGAGCGAATGGCGGCGTATCTCAAGTCGACCCATGCACCGCTTCGGCAGGCGGCCGTCAGAACGCTTGCCGTGCAGACGCGGCCCGAGCGGCTGCCGCTGCTGGCGGCGATTGCGGCCGACCCCTCGGAGGATGCGGGGCTGCGTGCCGACGCCGTGGCGGGCCTGGCGACCGCGGCAAGCGCCCAGGCCGACCTGCTGGCCAGGCTCGCCGCTGACCCGGCGCCGGCGGTCGCCGGCGAGGCGTCGCGAGTGTTGCGGTTGACCGGTCAACACGCCGCCGAGGACGAGGCCAAGCCCGACGTGGCCGATTTGGACGCGTGGCAACGGCTGCTGTCCGAGGGCGGCGACGCCGAGCGCGGACGGCGGCTGTTCTTCATGGCCGCAGGTCCGCGGTGCGCCGTTTGCCATCAGTTCGGCGGGCGCGGCGGGCGCGTGGGGCCGGATCTTACGCACATCGGCCGGCAGCAGTCCCGCGAGCGGATCGTCGCGTCGATCCTGCTGCCCAGCGCGGATGTGGCGCCCCATTTCCAGCCTTGGACTGTGGTCACGGGCGACGGCCTGGCGAGACTCGGCTTGCGGGCGCCTGAGGCGGGCGACGACGGCGAAGAGATTTACATCGATCCTAACGGCGAGCCTTTCCGCCTGAAGAGCGACGAAATCGCAATCCGCGAGCCGAGCGACAAGTCGATCATGCCCGACGGTCTGGAGCGCACGCTTTCCATCGACGACTTGCGGGATGTCGTAGCGCTGCTGTCTGGCGACGATTGAAACGGAAATGTCGGCTCCGTCCCGCCGCGCACCGCTGCCGGGCCGACGCAGGCAGGCCAAGCGCACCGCGGCTGCGCAGCAGGCCGGGCAGCTTGTTCGCACGCGGACATCGGGGGTAAAATTAAGCCTTTCACCCCACGCCCCCTGCCTCCCTCCGGCCGCTCTCTGGCCGACGTGCATGAGCGAGCTCCACCACGAATGCGGCGTCTGCGCCATCTACCACTTGCCCGGCCGCGAGGCGAGCCCGTTGAGCCCCTTGCAGGGGCCTGAAGAAGTCTCTCGGCTGATGCCGCGGATGCTGCTGGACGTACAGAACCGCGGCCAGCTTTCCACGGGGATGACGTCCTACAATCCCGATCGGAGCAAGCTGCTGGACACCTATCGCCGGCTCGGCACGGTGAGCGAGGCCTTTCGGCTGGGGCACCGCGGCAAGGCTGAGAGCATTATGCGCCAGTACGCCGGGCGGGCGGCGATTGGGCATGTCCGCTATGCCACGTGCGGCGAGGACGACGTCAGCTACGCGCAGCCGTTCGAGCGGCATCATCTGCAAAAGCACAAGTGGTTCAGCTTCGCCTTCAACGGCCAGCTCGCCAATTACGCGGCGCTGCGCGACAAGCTGCTGGCCGAAGACGACCATCACCTGACGCGCTCGACCGACACCGAAATCATCATGCACGAAATCAGCCGCGAGCTGTCCGGCGACCGGCGGCCGTCGCTCATCGAGGTGATGCACAACGTCGCCGGCCGGTTCGACGGGGCTTACAGCCTAGCGCTCTTGAACGCGCAGGGCGAAATGCTGATCGCCCGCGACCCGCTCGGCGTGAAGCCGATGTGCTACGCGATCGAAGGGCCGCTGCTGGCGGCGGCCAGCGAGAGCGTGGCGCTGCTGAACCTCGGTTTTCAGCCGGAGTCGATTCGTTCTTTAGCGGCCGGCGAAGCCCTCACCGTCGTGGACAATGAGTTCACCATCGAGCGTTTCGCGCCCGCCGGGCGCACGGCCCACTGTTTTTTCGAGTGGATCTACTTCGCCAACGTCGCCAGCACGATGGACGACCGCAGCGTGTACCTGGCGCGGAAGGCCCTCGGCGAAGAATTGGCCCGCATGGAGACCGTTCCCAAGGGGGACGATCTGATCGTCGTGCCCGTCCCCGACACCAGCAAGGCGGCGGCCGACGCCATGGCCTATGCCCTCGGGGTGCCGAGCGTCGAGGGGTTGATTCGGAATCGCTACGCCGGGCGGACCTTCATCGAAGGCGGGTCGGGCCGCGTGGCCAAAGCGGCCGCGAAGTACACGCCGCTGCCGCAGGTGCTGTCGGGCAAGCGCGTGCTGCTCGTCGAAGACTCGATCGTTCGTTCCACGACGATGCGCGTGTTGCTCGATCGCATTCGCACGGTCGGGGGCGCGCGCGAGATCCACGTCCGCGTCGCCTGCCCGCCGATCATCGCTCCCTGCTTTTACGGCATCGACATGTCGCGGATACGAGAACTGTTTGCGCCGCCGTTCGTCGAGCGGGGCCAGCCGAGCGAAGCGATGTTCGCGGAGATGGCCGCGGAACTGGGCGCCGATTCGCTGCGGTACTTGCCCGTGGAAGCCGTGGCCCGCGCGGTCGGCAAGCCCGCCGACCAGCTCTGCCGCGCGTGCATCACCGGCGACTATCCCACGCCGTGCGGGCAGAAGCTGTACCAGGTGGCGCTGGACAATTACCAGAATCACTCCGACTCGGCCGCCGAGCGGACCTACGAAGCCGCCGCGACGACGGCCGGCTAACCCCCCCTTGGTGGCCGCATCTCTCCGAGATGCGGATGATCCGAGCAAGGCGCCGTAGCAAAAGCAGTTCGGCGATAGTTGTCGCATAGTCCCCTGCGCGTGCCAGAGGCGCCCGCCCACGGTCACTTCACGAACAGCGATCGGTACACCGGTTCGCCGTGCAGACGCATGCGGCGCTCGAAGTGCGTGCGGAAGTCGAGGTCATGCTCCGGGAGTCGTTCGGGAACATCGAGCGGGCCGTCGAGCGGCGTTTGCCGAGCGATCAGTTCCAGCGTGCTGTCGAAGTACGCCTTGACGTCCGTCCAGAAATGGAGGCGCCCGCCCGGCTGCAAGGTGCGGACGACGTCGTCCAAGAACGCCGAGGTCATCACCCGCCGCTTGTGGTGCCGCGCTTTCCACCAGGGATCGGGAAAGTAAACGTGCACCGCGGCCAGCAAGTCGCCTGGCAACAGCTCGCGGAACAGTCGCAAGCCGTCGCCATGAACCGCAATGGCGTTGCTCGCGCCGCGCTTGGCCAAGCGGGCGGCCGTATAGCGGGCGTACTTGTAGGCCACTTCCACGCCGAGGAAGTCGTGCGCGGGGCGCTCGAGCGACGCGTTCTGCAGAAACAACCCCTTGCCGCTGCCGACTTCAATCTCCAGCGGCGCCGTGCGGCCGAACAACGCCGCCCCGTTCCAGGGACGTGGCAAGTCGTCGAGCGTGCGGAAGTGGCGGGAGAGATCGAGCGTCGGGTCGATCTTGGGAAGTGCGCGGCGACCCATGGCTGACTGACGGCTGGGTAACAACGGAGACAAACGCGCGGCACGCGGCGCTTCAGGCGGCGCCGGCGTCGGGCTGCAGGGCGTTGGTCGGCAGGGCGATTCCCGTAAGCTCCCCTTCGCACACGAGGTTCGTGCCGACGAACGCCTGGAACTTGCTCACGACGACTCTTCCCCGCCGATATCGGATGACCTGCGTGGCGATTACCAGCCGATCGCCGGGGCGCACAATGCCGCGAAACCGCACTTTGTCGATCCCGCCGAAGCCGACCGTGTCCACGCCCGAGAGGTCGTTCCGCTGCACATGATACGACAAGAGCTGGGCGGCGGCCTCGCACATCATGACGCCGGGCATGATCGGGCAGCCGGGCATATGGCCGGTTGCCCAAAACTCGTCGTCCTTCAAGTCGCGATAGCCGATGGAGACGTGATTCGCCACGTCGTCGTAGACGATCGCGGTGAGCTGTTCCATCGCATAGCGCTGCGGAATCCAGCGGCGGATCTCATGGATATCCGCGATGACGCGGTCCAGGTCGAATTGCCTGGGATCGACGATGTACTCATGCGCGGGCACGGAATCGTTCCGAAAGCGGACCACCCCAACTCAGGTCTTCACCTGCTGGCGGCGGTTCTTGCGGGGGCGGCTGCAAGCGGGACGCTTGCCGTGGTTGGCTTTTTTGACTTTACGACCTGGCTTGGCCATTGAGGGAACTCCGCGTAGCGAGGGGCCATGGTTTGCGCGGACAGCCCACACGCCGCCGGCGACATAAGGCGACTATTCTATCAACGGCCTGCGGCCCGGAAAAGGCGTACTCGCGCAGCGCCCGCCGCCGCTGGGGGTCTCGACGGGCGACCCCCTTTTGCTGCGGCCCCATTCGCGGGCGGCGGCGCCCTTACGGCCGCAGGTCCCAGGCCTCGACCCACTCGACCGAGACCGGCTGCATGTCGAACCGCTCGGTGAGTTGCTGATCCATCTCGGCCAGGTGCCCAGCGCCGTAGAAAATGGCGACCTTCTCAACGCCGGCGTCGAGCTGCTTCTCCAGCACGTCGAGCGCTCGCTTGTTGCGCTCGGTGATCAGCGTCGAGCCGTTCGGACCGGACAAGCTATTCATCAAGCTTTCCATGCCTTCGAACTGCTTGGCCAGGGCGATTTTCAATTGCCGGGCGCGGTCGGGAGCGAACAGAGCGGCCATGAGGTCCACTTCGGCGTTTTCGCCGTCGGCGGCCGCCTGGCTTTGTTGCGCGACCGAGGCGCCCATCATGCGGAAGTACATCTGCACGAAGCTTTCCTCGCGCGCGGTCATCGACTCCAAAAACTCCTCCGGCGACAGGTCGGCGTGAATCATGTTGTCGCGGGTGTAGTCAACCTGCTCGAGCTGATGCTCGACCTCGAGCATGCTTTTCATGCCGTTCTGCAGCGCACCCAACGGATGGGCGTTCGACGTGCCGCGGCCGCGCGGAACCTTGGTTCCTTCGGGGGCGACCAACTCATACAGCACGGCGTCGTACGCGCGGAACTTGCGATTGAGCTTGCGGTAATAGCTGCGGTCGCCAATGTGCACGGCGCCGACCAGGTCGACGTACTGGTCGTAGTCGTCGGCGTCTTTGCCCGGCTCGGCCGCTTCGGCCTTCACGTAACGGACGATGGCCGTCTGCATGGCGACGGGCTTGCCGCGCGAGTCCTTCAGCAGACGCACCCATTTCTCGCCTGGCCGTGGCTTGTCAGCCTTGGCCGGGGCGGGCGACTTCGCCGCCGCCGGCTGGGCTTCGGCCGCCGGGGCGCCCCCCAAGGCGACTAGCGGGACCAACAGCCAGATCGAGCGGAGAGCCCGCCGCGCGCCGTACGGTAAGTGATGCAAGCTGAACATGATCGAGGTAATCCCAGGAACTATCGGCCGCTAGCACGATCGTGGAAGTATATGCCGGCCTCGGCCGCGGATTCAAATCGCCTTGCCGCGTTTTGCAGCGGCGACTTGCGCGACCGGCATCGAGCCGCCGCGGCCGCAGGGCCGCTTCCACCGCGCTACGGGCTGCCAGCTAGCAATCGCCGCGGGCCGAACGATCGTCATTTTCGGCAGAGTTTACCGAACTTACTCAACCGGCGATTCGCGAGCATCCGATACTACCCGCACAGACACAACCGCGCCAGTGGCCCCGAGGGGCACGCGCGCCAACCGTACCGCGCCTCGACAAGCGGCGCTCCCACGAGGGAAGTTGGAAACCATGACTGCTCGAAAGCTTGCCTGCTGGTTTGCCGCCGCCTGTGCGATCACAGCCCCACGTCCGGCCGCGTACGGTCAGGCCGACGCCTTCTGCGACGTCAACTGCTATCACGACATGCAGTTGTTCGCACCGGTGGATTTCGACTTCGATTGCTTGCCGATCGAGCGCGATTGCGGCTGGTTCTTCAGCTACGACAAGCTGAGCTGGGCGACCACCGGCGAACGGACGCCCATCGGCACGGGCAATACCGACAGCGCCTCGCTGAACCCGTTCCGGCAGTTCCTCACCGGTCGGGCGGGCGACGCGGTGACGCCGCCCAGCCCGGTGGGCCTGGTACCGGTGAACATCTTGCCGCCGGACTTCTTCGGGGGCATTAACTCCGGCCCGCCGCAGGCCGACTTCGCCTGGGGCGAACGCTACGAGTTCGGCTACTTCAGCGGGGACAACGCGTGGAAAGTCAGCGTGCTGGACGGCCCGGAGGCCAATGCCAACCAGATCTACGGCCTGAACACGCAGAACCAGCTTTACGGCTCGGTGTTGGTGGTGTTCGACGATCCCGCGAACTTGATGTTCGGCTTCATCGACGTGTGGAACGGCGCCCTGGGCAGCGGCGGCCCGTTCAACCCTGACGGCAACGCCGACGACCTCGACAACGACGGGCACTTCGGGCCCAACGGCTACGACCTGGAAGAGCCCGCCCAGGTGCCCGACAGCAACTTCCCCGGCGACACCCGCGGCGACTTCGACGACCTGGTGCGGCTGCCGACGAGCTTTCAGTTCCTCGACGTCCGCAGCAGCACCAAGACTGACGGCATCGAGATCATGAAGACGTACCGCTTGAAGAACGACCACATGATGGCCAAGCACCAGAACAACGAGTTCGAGATCGGCGCCGGCGTGCGTTACTTGCGGCTGCGGGACGAGTTCGACGTCACCGGCTTCGGCGGCGTCATGGGATTCAGCTTCTGGGACACTCGGGTCGACAACAACATCGTCGGTCCGCAAATCATGGCGAACTGGACGCACCGCCGCCAGCGGGTCATCCTCGACGTCGGCGGCCGGTTCCTCTTCGGCTACAACGTGCAGAACTTCGACCAGGACGCCTCGCTGGGCGAGGACCTGATTCCCGGCCAGTACAACCGGCCGCTGTACTTCCCGGCGATGGTGTCCGACCACGGCAAACAGGAGAACTTCTTCTCGCCCACGGGCGAGTTCCGGGCCCAAGCGAGCTACCAGTTGACGACCGCCTTGGCGCTGAAGCTGGGTTATACCGCGATCTTCGTGGACAACATCAGCCGGTCTGCCAACAACGTCCGCTACGAACTGCCGGCGATGGGCTTCCACGAGGACCAAGCGGGCAAGCAGTACATCCTCACGAACGGACTGAACGTCGGCATGGAAGCGACGTTCTAAGGCTCGGCGCCGCTGCCGCTAAATCCGCTACCGCTTAATTAGCCCCGACCTAGCTCGGTCGGGGCTGCTTTATGCGCTCGTGCCGGGGCTGATTGTTCCGCTAATGCGATGGGCGCTGGAACAGTGTGTGACGGCTTCCCACGGGACCGCGGCCAGGTAGGGCGCCGCTCTAGTGCGAGCGCGACTGGGGCGCACGCAAAAAACGGCCGGCAACGTTGGTCTAGAAAGGCATCTCGACTGGCGCCGAATGACGGGCCGGGTCAAGCGGCGTCGCAGCGGCGGCGGCTGCGTCGGTCAGGCCTGCACCTTTTCGGCGTGAAGCTGTCGCAGCTCTTCCAGCTCCGACATCAGGCGGTGCCGCAGGGGGCTGGTAGGCCGCAGCTCGTCGAGCAAGGCCTCGGCTTTTTCGAAGTTCCCATCGTCGAAAACTCCGCCCTTGAACAGCTTCTGCCAGCTACGCGTGACTTCGCTTTCAGTTAACACGCGAACACTCCTTGAGTAATCGAGTAAGCGGACGGACGGCGGTCGTCCAAACTCTCCGCTCCATTATGCGTGGCAGCCCCGTCGGCAGCAAGTTAGCGGCGCGCACGGCGGCCAGGCGCCGCTCGGGCGGCGCCGGCATACGCGGTCGACGCCAGGCCCGCTTTGAATTTCGGTGGGCACAGCTCACCGGGCAGCGAGCGCGGCGTCGCCACAGGCGTGTACGATAGTTCCGTACAACACGCTGTCCGCGCGCGAAATGCGGCAAGTCGCGTTCGATTGCGCTCACGGTACGGCCGCCGTCGAATAGCTAAATCCTGCCGTAGGGCGAAGCGCTGGCGCGTGTGGCGGCGGCAGGGGGGCGCGTAACAATTTTCAAGCCGTTTCGCTGTTTTCCCCGGGCGCGGCCAGTTTGCCCCGGCATCCCAGCGGTGGTACGCTCCTAAGTTGGCCGCGCGAACGCGGCGTTTAGCTGGCCGTGCCGGCCTCCCGCGGCGAGCTGGGCATGTCGGCGAAAGTCCCTCTCCAGGGGGTGATCGAACGATGGCAGCGAAATACAATGGGCTGCGTTGGCGATTCCGCTGGCCGAGCCGGGGCGATTTGTTCTCCATGCGGCCGTGGCGAGCCCGGTGGGCGCCGACGCCGGCCCTGGCGCTCCTGTATGCACCCGCAGCGGCGCCGCGGCATTGACGACTGGACGACATTCTTCGCGCAGGGTTCCCGACTACCACACCTCGCGGGCGCCGCGGTCCATTGGCCCGGTAAGCTCGCGAGCCCGCCATACGCCCTGCCTATCCGCGGCCTGCCTCGCGGCAAGCCGCAGGAGTATTAGCCGTGCACTTGGATCAACTTCCCGGATCGTTTTTTGGCCCCTCGACGCTGGTGGAGCTGCTGCAGCACCGGGCGGCGCACCAGGCGAACGATTTGGGCTTTCGTTATCTGGTCGACGGCGAAAAGACCTCGATCCAGTGGACCTACGCCGACGTTGATCGCAAGGCCCGCGCGATCGCCGCCTCGCTGCAGGCGATGGGCATGGAGGGCGAGCGGGCGCTGCTGCTCTACCCGGCGGGGCTCGACTTCGTGGCGGCGTTCTTCGGCTGCCTGTACGCGGGCGTCATCGCCGTACCGGCGTATCCGCCCCGCCGCAACCGCAACATGGCGCGCATCGAAGCCATCGCCAGCGACGCCGAGGCGCACATCGCCCTGACGACCTTCGAGGTGCTCGAGCGGGTGCAGACGATGATCGCCGACACGCCCGCACTGCAGAAAATTCGCTGGCGCGCCACCGACCAGTGGAGCGACGAAATGGCCGACCAATGGCGGCGGCCCGACGTCCATGGCGATACGCTGGCGTTCCTGCAATACACGTCCGGTTCGACGGGCATGCCCAAGGGCGTCATGCTCACCCATTCGAACCTGATCCACAACTCGGCGATGATCAATTACGCCTTCGAGCATTCTCGCTCGGGCAGCGGCGTGTTCTGGCTGCCGCTGTACCACGACATGGGGCTCATCGGCGGCATTCTGCAGCCGCTGTATATGGGCCGTCCCAACACGCTCATGTCGCCGACCCACTTTCTCCAGAAGCCGGTGCGGTGGCTGCAGGCCGTTTCGCAGACAGGCGCGACGATCAGCGGCGGTCCGAACTTCGCCTACGATCTGTGCGTGGAAAAGGTCACGCCTGAACAGAAACGGGCGCTGGACCTCAGCCGCTGGACCTTGGCGTTCAACGGCGCCGAGCCCGTGCTGGCCGACACGATTGAACGTTTTTCGGCGGCCTTCGCGGAGTGCGGTTTCCGCCGCCAGGCGTTTTACCCTTGCTACGGTCTGGCCGAGGCGACGCTGATCGTCGCCGGCGGCTTCAAGCAGGCCGATCCGGTCATCCGCTACTTCGACGCTCATGCGCTGGAAAAACACCAGGCCGTGCAGGCCGAGCCGGGGACGCCCGGCTCACGCGCCCTGGTCGGCAGCGGCGGCAACTTGCTCGATCAGAATATCGTCATCGCCGATCCTCAGACGCGGCAGCCGTGCGGCCCGAACCAGGTCGGCGAAGTCTGGGTCTCGGGGCCGAGCGTAGCGCAAGGCTACTGGCGGCGGCCCGAGGCGACCAGCGAAACGTTCGAGGCGAAGCTGAGCGACGGCCGCGGCCCCTTCCTGCGAACCGGCGACTTGGGCTTCCTCAGCGGCGGCGAGCTGTTCGTCACGGGCCGGCTCAAGGACCTGATCATCATCCGCGGCGTCAACTACTACCCGCAGGACATCGAGCAATCGGTCGAGCGGGCTCACGAGAAGGTGAACTCCGGCGCCGGCGCCGCCTTCGCCGTCGGCGACCCCGGACACGAGCGGCTCGTCGTCGTCCATGAGACCGAACGGGATCGCGACCTCGATTACGAGGGAATCATCGCCGCCATTCGTCGGCAAATCGCGGCCGACTTCGAGCTGGCCGTCTCCGCCGTCGTGCTGCTGAAGACCGGCAGCATTCCCAAAACGTCGAGCGGAAAGATCCAGCGGCACGCCTGCCAGGCCGGATACCTGGCCGGCACGCTGGCCGCCGTGGCAAGCTGGTCGGCGGACACGGGCAAGGTGGAAGTGACGCCTTCGGCTCGCCGCCGTGTAGGCGCGTATGACTCCGACGGCATGCAAGCGGCCGCCCACGCCGGCGGCGCTGACAAGGACGTGTCGGCGCCTCGCAATGGCGCTCCCGTGGCGAAAACGCCCCCCCCGGCGCGACCGCGGCAGATGAGGATCGATCGCGGCGCCCCGCTCGCGCCGGCGAAAACCTCCGATCGACGGGCCGAAATCGCCAACGTGGTGTTTGCCAAGGTTCGCGAAGTCGGCCGAGAACGCGTGGGCGAGCTGACGTGGGAGACGAACATCGTCGAACTGGGCCTCGACTCGCTGGAGCGAATGGAAATCGTCGCTTCGCTGGAAGTGGCCTTTGGCGGCCGGTTTCCCGACCATGTCCTCCCCAGCATGGAAACTTGCGGCGAGGTGGTCGAGGCCATCGAACAGCACCTGGGCGGCGAGTTGAAGGATCGATCGGCCGCGCCGCAAGGGCTGGCCGTGCCGGAGGAGGACTACGACTTCGCCAAGTCGCCGGAGTACCTGCGGCTGCAGGAGACGTTCAAACTGGCGGCGGCCAGCGGACTGCCGAATCCGTTTTTCACCGTGCATGAAGGGATCACCAACGACCGCACCGTCATCAACGGCCGAGAGTACGTCAACTTCTGCAGCTACAACTACATCGGCATGTCGGGCGATCCGGTCGTCGTGCGCGCCACGCAGGAAGCGGTCGAGAAGTACGGAACGAGCGTCTCGGCCAGCCGCCTGGTGTCCGGCGAGAAGCCGCTGCACGGCCGCCTGGAGCAGGGGATCGCCGACTTCATCGGAACCGAGTCGGCCATCGTCTTCGTCGGCGGGCACGCGACCAATGAGACGGTGATCGGCCATTTGTTCGGGCCGGGGGATCTCATTCTGCACGACGCGCTGTCGCACAACAGCATCATGCAGGGGGCGATCCTCTCCGGCGCTCGGCGGCGGCCTTTCCCGCACAACGACTGGCGGGCGCTCGACCGAATCCTCAGCGAGATTCGCTTCGAGTACCGCCGCGTGCTGATCGTCGTCGAAGGCGTTTACAGCATGGACGGCGATTATCCCGACCTGCCGCAGTTCGTCGAAATCAAGAAGCGCCACAAGGCGTATATGCTCGTCGATGAGGCCCACTCGATGGGTACGATGGGGCTGCGCGGCCGCGGCATGAGCGAGCACTTCGGCATCAATCCGCGGGACGTCGATCTGTGGATGGGCACGCTCAGCAAGTCGCTAGGCAGTTGCGGCGGATACATCGCGGCGTCGCGCCAGATCGTCGAGTACCTCAAGTACACGGCGCCCGGCTTCGTATACAGCGTCGGCCTGTCTCCGCCCAACGCCGCCGCCGCGCTGGCTTCGCTGCAGCTTCTGCAGGAGGAGCCGGAGCGCGTTGCCCGACTGGCGGAGAACTCGCGGCTGTTCCTCCGGTTGGCGAAGGATGCCGGGCTAAACACCGGCATGAGCAATAATACGCCCGTCGTGCCGATCATCACCGGGAACTCCGAGCACGCGCTGCGGCTATCGCACGAGCTTCGCGAGCGCGGCGTCAACGTTCAGCCCATCATGTATCCCGCCGTGGAAGAGCGCGCGGCCCGGCTGCGGTTCTTTATCACCAGCACCCATACCACGGAACAGATACGACGCACGGTGCGGGCCGTCGCCGAGGAACTCGACAAGATCGACCCCTCCTACCGCGGCGCCGATCGTTCCTTGCCGCCGCTCGCCCACGAGCGTTCGGAGGCTCGCGACGCCGTGCTGCCGCCTCGTTAGATCGTGCACGGGTGCGTCGCTGCCGCCAGGCGGAAGGCCGCGCTAATCGATTCCACCGTTACGATGGGGCGCTCAGCCGCGGCGGGCCTGGGGCGTCGCGGAGAGGCGCCCGCACGCCGGCGGGCAATTCCTTTACCCCCTGCGACGCCAGGCTTAGAATCAATTGGCGGAGGCGCTACGGCCGGCGATGCGCCGGCAACAGCAGTTGCCGTCTCGGAACAGGCTTCTTTTCTATCGAGAGGCGCGCGTATGTCGCAAGCCATCGTCGATCCGCACGAGCTGCGCCGTTTCGCGCATCAGTTAAAACTTTTTAACGCCGAGTTAGAGGACCGGATGACTACGTTGGCCGGCCAGATGCACTCGCTGAGCACGACCTGGCGAGACGGCGAACAGAAGAAGTTCGCCGAGGAGTTCGAACAGCACCTGAAGCTCATTCGGCGCTCGATCGAAGCCACGAATCAATACGCCCCGTTCTTGCTCCGCAAGGCCGAGCGGATCGAAGAGTACCTGCAGCAACGCTGAGCCAAGGGGAAGGTGGAAGGGTGGGAAGGCGGAGAGCTTAACCGCCGACATGCCTCCTTTCCCCTTCCTCCTTCCCCCCCTCGCCGATGTCCGGTCCCGCTCAAGTCCGATCGACCGAAGCCATCGAGGCGCTCCGCGCGGCGCTGGCGAAGTTCCAACAACGCGTCGAGCACGCCCTGGATACGCTCGACGGCCAGTTGCACCGCGCCGCCGACTGGATCGAGCACGACCGTCCCGCGCATTGGAGGCAGCAAACGCACAAGGCGGAAGAGGCCGTCACCCAGGCCAAAGTGGAGCTGGAGCGGTGCCTGATGTTTACGCTCGCCGGCGAACGCCCTCAATGCCGAGAGCAGAAAGCGGCGCTGGCCGAGGCCAAGGCCCGGCTGGCGTATTGCCGGGAAAAATGCGAGCGCGTCAAGCAGTGGCAGCGGGGTTTCCGCCACGAATCGTTCGAATACGACGGCCGAATCGGGCAACTGCGCCGGGCGCTGGAGCAGGATTTGCCTCGCGCCCAGGCGGTGCTTGTCAACGTGCTGCGGCGGCTGGAGGACTATCGAATTGAGCAGCCGCCCGAGGCGCTGTCCGAGCCGCCGGCGCAAGCCGCGTCGCCGGCCGCCACGGCGCCTGCCTCGGCCGCGGTTCGCCCGCCCGCCCCGCCTGTCCAAGAGGACCAATAGCATGCGGGGCACCGACCTTCACACCGGCGCTAGCCACATCCGCGACGCGTTCGACGACCTCCAGACCGCCTGGAGCGACGCCTCCCTGCACTGGAACGACCAGGTGAGCCGGCGTTTTTGCGAAAATTGCTTGGAACCTTTAGGGCCGATCGTCAAACTAGCGCTAGACGCCCTTGCGCGAATGTCGCAACTTGTGGACCAGATGCACCGTGATTGTGACGCGTGACCAGCGACGCCTCGGCGGCGTCCAAGAACCGTGGGGCGGCCGGCGACGCCGTCGGTCGTTCCGCGGGCTGTTGCGTACTCCTCCGTGAACACAGCTCGCCTCTCTACCCGACGTGAACTGGAGCTGATGCACCGGCTGCAGCAGCTTGCGGACCGACGCGCTCAGGAGGAGCGGGTGCTCGCGCAAGCCCTGCGGGCCGACATGTCGCAGGCCGAGCGCGATTTCGAGGAAACGTCTCGTCGGCTCAACGAGGAGTACTCCGCGCGGCGGCGGGCGATCGAAAACGAGTACGCCGCGGCCGTCGAGGGCGCCCATGCCGCCTTCGAAGCCGGGAAACTGCAGGCGGAAGCCGCGCTCCGCGCGGCGCTCAAGGCGAACGAGGACGCCCGCACGGCCGCGTCGGTCGCCGCCGAGCACCACGCCAAGGAAGCCGAGTGGCAGGCCCTGGCGGTGTTCGATGCGCAGAAGAACCAGCCGCCGCAAATGCTGGCCGACGCCACCAAGCGCGTCCAAGCCCGTCGCCGGCAGGTCGATGGACTGGAACGCGACGCCCACACGCTGCTGCAAATGCGGGCCATGACCAAGGCGGCGGCAGCGTACGACTGGCGGGCCGACGCGAGCGCCGCCTCCGCGCCGCCCAGCGCCGAGCCGACGGCCACTGATTCGGCGGCGAACGAACCGGCGTCCGGGGCGGAAAACCAGATGCAGGCCGCGCTCGCCGAATTGCACCAGGCGGTGCTCGACCTGCAGGATCAACGAATCGGCGGCTGGTTCCTAGAAAACGGTCGCTGGTCGGGATGGTTCGCCGGGATCGTTTCGGTGTTCACGATCGTCGGCGGCCTCGTCGCGAGTTTGTCGATCATCGGCTGGATCGCCGGAGCGGTGATCGGCGCGATCGTCGCCGGAGGCTTGCTGTGGGTCGTCCTGCCGCGCGGCAAGCGGCAAACGCTGCGGCAATTCGGTCGTATTCAATCCCTGCTCGAGCGGGTCCGGCAGCTCGAACGAGACGCCCTGGCCGAAGCCAAGACCAGCAGCGAACGACTCGCCAAGGAAATCGCCCGCCGCCGCGACGTGGACGTCGCCGCGGCCCGACAGCGTCGCGATGAGCAGCTCGCGGAGGTTGAGCGCCGGCACGCCGCCGAGACCGCTCGGGCCAACGCCGAATTCGAAGCGAGAATGGTCGAGTTGAAGGCGACTTGCGACCAGTGCATCGCCGAAGCGGAACAGAAGTTCCCCCCGCTACTGGAGCAAGCCGCCGCCCAGCGGCAGCACGAAGATCGAGCTAACGCCGAACGCTTCGACGCCCGGCGGGCCGAAGCCAATGCCAAGCAGGAGGCCGCCTGGCAGGCCATGGCCGAGGCGTGGTTCACCGGCTTCCGCGCGATCGCCGACGAAATCGCCGGCATGCAACAGCGGTGTCGCGAGCTGTTTCCCGACTGGTCAACCGAGGACCTCAGCGGGTGGCAGCGCCCTGCGGAACCGCCGGAGGCCATCCGCTTCGGCGAATGCCCGTTGCCGCTCCAGCTCGTAAAGCACGGCTTGCCGGAAGATAAACGGCTTGATCCGGGCACAAAGCGCGTCGTCCTGCCGGCCGCCATGACGCTGGCCGAGCAGCCGCGGCTGGTGATCACCGCCGACGGCGCCGGCCGCCGCGCCGCGGCCGAAGTGCTGCAGCTCGTGATGCTCCGCTTTCTCACGGCCATGCCGGCCGGCAAGCTGCGATTTACGATCCTCGATCCCTCGGGCATGGGCGACAACTTCGCCGCGTTCATGCACCTGGCGGATTACGATGAGCAACTGGTCGGCAAACGCATTTGGACCGACTCGAAGCACATCGACGAGCGGCTGTCGCTCGTGGCCGAGCACATGGAGAAGGTGCTGCAGAAGTACCTTCGCAACGAGTTCCCCACGATTCAGCAGTACAACGCCAGCGCCGGCGAGGTTTCCGAGCCGTACCATGTCGTGGTGGCCGCCAACTTCCCGGCAGGTTTCTCCGACTCGGCGGCGCGCAAGCTGGCCGCCATTTCGCAGAACGGTCCGCGCTGCGGCGTCTACACGCTCATCAGCGTCGACTCGCAATTGCGATTGCCTTACGAATTCAAGCTCGATCAGCTCTTGCAGGATGCCGTACATCTCAATTGGGCTGAGAACCGCCTCGTGTGGCGGTTTCCGCTGTTCGAGAAACTGCCGCTCGAACTGGATCGATTGCCCAGCGCCGACCGCCTGAATGACGTGCTGCGGACCGCGGGGCTGCAATCGCGCGAGGCCAGCCGCGTCGAGGTGCCCTTCGCCTACGTGGCGCCGCCGGCCGAGCAGGTGTGGGCCGGCGACAGCGCCCGCGAGCTGGCCGCGCCCATCGGCCGGGCCGGGGCCCGCGAACTGCAATCGCTGCGGCTGGGGGTCGGCACGTCTCAGCACGTACTGATTTCCGGCAAGACGGGCTCGGGCAAATCGACGCTGCTGCACGCGCTGGTTACGAATCTTGCCCTCCACTATGGGCCCGACCAGCTCGAGTTCTACCTCGTGGACTTCAAGAAGGGCGTCGAGTTCAAGGGCTACGCCACCGGTCGGCTGCCGCACGCGCGCGTGATCGCCATCGAAAGCGAGCGGGAGTTCGGCGTCAGCGTCCTGGAACGGCTGGACCTGGAACTGCGGCGCCGCGGCGAGCTGTTCCGCGCCCACGGCGTCCAGGATCTCGCCGGCTTCCGCCGAGCGGCGCCCGAGGTCGTCATGCCGCGCACGGTGCTGATTATCGACGAGTTTCAGGAACTGTTCGTCGCCGACGACAAACTGGCCAGCGACGCGGCGCTACTTCTCGACCGGCTGGTACGGCAAGGCCGCGCGTTCGGCATTCACGTCATGCTCGGCTCGCAAACGCTCGCCGGCGCCTATTCGCTCGCCCGCAGCACCCTCGGCCAGATGGCCGTGAGAATTGCCTTGGAATGCAGCGAGGCCGATGCCCATTTGATCCTCAGCGACGAAAACACCGCCGCCCGGCTGCTGAGCCGCCCCGGCGAGGCGATCTACAACGACCAGAACGGCCTGATCGCCGGCAACCACCCGTTCCAGGTGGTATGGCTGCCGGATGCCGAACGGCAGCAGTACCTGGCCCGGCTTCGGGAACTGCCGACGCCGCGGATGCCGACCGAGGAACCGCCGATCGTCTTCGAAGGAAACGTCCCGGCCGATCCGCAGACGACCCCCGAACTGCTGGACGCCGTGGGGCATCCGGAGCACCTCACGCACCACGAGCCGTCCGTCTGGCTGGGGTCGCCCGTGCGGATCGAACCGGCGACCAGCATCGTGCTGCGCCGGCAAGGCGGTCACAACCTGGCGATCGTCGGCGGGGACGAGCGGATGGCGATCGGCATGCTCTCGACGGCCGTCATCGCGCTGGCAGCCCAGCATGGCGAGTCGGGCGCGAGGTTCACGGTGCTGGACGGCGCGCGTCCTGAATCGCCGGCAGCGGGCTTGTGGTCGCAAGTCGCCGCCGCGGTCGGCGAGGCGGTGACCGTCGTGCCGCCGCGCAGCGCCGGCGAGGCCATTGCCGCGCTGGCTGAGGAAGTGGCCCGCCGCGGGCAATCGCCCGAGGAGCGTTTCGGGGCCATCTACCTGGTCGTTTACGATTTGGCACAATTCCGCGACCTGCGACTGAGCGAGGACGAATTCAGCTTCTCGTTTTCCAACGGCAAGGCGCCGAGCATCGACAAGCGGTTCCGCGAGATTCTCAAGGAAGGTCCCGCTTTGGGCGTCCATGTGCTCGTGTGGTGCGAATCGTACAACTCCCTGGGCCGCGCGATCGACCGGCTCGCGCTGCGAGAAATCGAATACCGCGTGGCGATGCAGATGAGCGCCGCCGATTCGACGAGCCTCATCGACTCGCCCGCCGCGACGTTGCTGGGCGAGAACCGCGCCTTGCTTTACCGCGACGACCTGGGCACGAGCACGAAGTTCCGGCCCTACGGACTCCCCTCGGCGGAGTGGCTCGCTTGGGCGGCTCGGCAATTCGAGCGCGGAGTTGCCTCGAAGCTCTGAATTCGCCCCGTCAGCCGGCCAGCGAGGGCGCGTTGCATTCGCGACGTCGCCCACGCTACGCTAGAGCGCTCCAAGCCGTTACTTCTCGACTTCTCTCAGGGGGCGTACCGATGGCCATGCGCCGCGTTGCTGAAGTGTCGCGCCGTACGTTCGTCAAACAAGCTGCCGCCGGTTCGCTGGCTGCGCTTGCCGCGCCGGCGGTGCGAACCGCGGCTAAAACCGACGTGAACAAGCCGATCGTAGGCGTCGGCGAACATCAATACGAAGTCGATCACCACTGGGCGCAGTTGCCTGAAAGGTTCACCTGGCAGACGACGCACAACGTCGCCATCGGTCGCGACGGGCTCGTTTACATCATCCACGAAGGCAAAGACGACCAGCCGGAGCATGACGCCATCTTCGTGTTCGATCCCGACGGCAAGTTCGTTCGCTCGTTTGGCAAGCAGTTCCAGGGAGGCGGCCACGGCATCGAGCTTCGCGAGGAGAACGGCGAGGAGTTCGTCTACG